>CAZDPA010000011.1:7499-30100 GCA_964507195.1 uncultured Salinisphaerales bacterium
GGCTCGGGCAAGTCGACGACGCTGGCGGCGATGGTCGACCACATCAACGAAAACGAGTATGGCCACATCCTGACGGTTGAGGACCCGATCGAGTTCGTCCATCAAGCCAAGAAATGCCTGATCAACCAGCGCGAGGTCCATCGCGACACACTCGGCTTCAACGAAGCCCTGCGTTCGGCACTGCGTGAAGATCCCGACGTCATTCTCGTCGGCGAAATGCGCGATCTGGAGACCATTCGCCTCGCGCTGACTGCCGCCGAAACCGGCCACTTGGTGTTCGGTACGCTGCATACCTCGAGCGCTGCAAAGACGGTTGACCGCATCGTCGACGTCTTTCCGGCGGCGGAAAAGGACATGGTCCGAGCGATGTTGTCGGAATCTCTGCGTGCGGTCATTTCGCAGACGCTGCTCAAGCGCAAAGGCGGCGGACGCGTTGCCGCTCACGAGATCATGATCGGCACGCCGGCCATCCGTAACCTGATCCGTGAGAACAAGATCGCGCAGATGTACAGTTCGATCCAGACCGGTCAGAAAGAGGGCATGCAGACGCTGGATCAGTGCCTCAAGGAAATGGTGCGCAAGGGCCTGACCTCGCTCGAAGAGGCCAAGTACAAGTCGGCTGATCCGCGCAATTTCACCGCTTAACGTTTATCACCAGAGCCCAAGCATGGATCGCGAACAAGGCATAAAACTGGTTCAGCAGCTGCTGGCGCTGATGAAGCAGAAGGGCGCATCGGACCTGTTCATCACGACGGGTTTCCCACCGGCCATCAAGCTCGATGGCCAGATGACGCCGGTGATGGACAAGGCGCTACCGGCCGAGGCTTCGGCGATCATCATTCGTTCGCTGATGAACGACCGGCAGATCAAGGATTTTGAATCCACCAACGAGTGCAACTTCGCGATCTCGCCGCCGGGTATCGGTCGCTTTCGCGTCAACGCCTTCATCCAGCAGGGCCGCGTCGGCGGCGTGCTGCGTACGATCAATACCGAGATTCCGACTTTCGAGCAGCTGGGTCTGCCGCAGCAGTTGGCCAAGATCGTCATGGAGAAGCGCGGCCTGGTACTGATGGTTGGCGCGACCGGTTCGGGCAAGTCGACGTCGCTGGCGTCAATGGTGGGTTATCGCAACACCAACTCGCGCGGCCACATCATCACGATCGAGGACCCGATCGAATACGTGCATCCGCACATCGGTTGCATCGTTACCCAGCGTGAAGTCGGCACCGATACCTACAGCTGGGAAAACGCCCTGAAAAATACGCTGCGTCAGGCGCCGGACGTGATTCTGATCGGCGAAATCCGTACCCGCGAGGGCATGGAGTATGCGGTGAACTTTGCCGAAACCGGTCACCTCGTGCTGGCGACCCTGCATGCCAACAGTTCCAACCAGGCACTGGATCGCATCATCAACTTCTTCCCTGAAGAAAAGCGCGAACAGCTGCTGATGGATTTGTCGCTGAATCTCAAGTCGATCATTTCGCAACGCCTGGTACGCAAGGAAGGCGGCGGTCGCGTCGCGGCAATGGAGATCATGATCAATTCGCCGCTGATCGCCGATCTGATCTTCAAGGGCGAAGTCGCGGGCATCAAGGAGGTCATGGCGCGCTCGAACGAGCAGGGCATGATCACCTTCGACCAGTTCCTGTTCCAGCTGTTCGAGGAAGGCCAGATCGGCTACGACGAAGCGGTCCGCAACGCCGATTCGCAGAACGAAATCCGCCTGCGCATCAAGCTGGAATCGAAGCGTGCGCAGCAGAACCTGCTGGAGGACGAGGGCGTGCGAAAAATGCGCATGAAGGAAGACGAGTCCGCCAACATTCTGCGCCGCTGATCGCGCGCTGTCGTCCATCGCTGACTTTCAGAGAACCGCATGCTCAAGATTCTGCCGTACCTCAAGCTGTGTATCGACAAGAACGGCTCGGATCTGTTCTTTACCGCCAACGCGCCAGCGCAGATCAAGATCGAAGGCGAGTTGATGCCGATCGGCAAGCAGATCCTGACCGCCGAGTTCATCAGGGAAGTTGCGCATTCGATTCTGACTCCCGATCAGCAGGCGCACCTGAATGAGCACTGGGAGATCGATCTTGCGACCGAGGCCGGTGGCCTCGGCCGTTTCCGCGTCAACATCTTCAACCAGCGCGGTTCGCTGGGCATGGTGCTGCGCCATGTGCGTTCGACGGTGCCGCGCCTCGATGACATCGCCGGCCTGCCGCCGGTGCTCAAGGATCTGATCCAGCACAAACGCGGTCTGGTGCTGATGGTGGGCGCCACTGGCTCGGGCAAGTCGACCACGTTGGCGGCGATGATCAACCACCGCAACGAAATATCCAGCGGTCACATTTTGACGATCGAGGATCCGATCGAGTTCATCCATCCGAACATTCGCAGCATCATCAACCAGCGCGAAGTCGGGCAGGACACCGTCAGCTACGAGCGTGCCCTCAAGAGCTCGCTGCGCGAGGCGCCGGATGTGATCCTGGTCGGCGAGATCCGTACCCGTGAAACCATGGATGCCTGTATCCAGCTCGCCAATACCGGACACCTGGCGATCTCGACCCTGCATGCCAACAATGCCTATCAGGCACTGCAGCGCATCGTGAACCTGTACCCGGAATCGTTGCGCTCGCAGTTATATATGGACCTGTCGCTGACCCTGCGCGCGATCGTTTCGCAGCGTCTGGTCAAGCGCAAGGATGGCAAACGCTGCGCGGCGATGGAGGTGATGATCACCACGCCGTTCATTCAGGACCTGATCCTCAATCAGCATATCGACGAGCTGAAGGAAGCGATGAACCAGTCGTCCGACAAGGGCATGCTGACTTTTGACGCTTCGCTGTACGGGCTCTACCAATCCGGCGCGATCGCCCTCGAAGAAGCCCTGGCCAACGCCGATTCGCGCACGAATCTGGAAGCCAAGATCAATTTCGGGACTTAGGAGCCTGGGCGGCAGAAACACAAGCCGCTGCGGCTGCGCCGTTTCGGCCGCATTCGGCGCTGCTTTGTGGCCAATAGAACCACTATTGGCCACAAACCATCATTCGAATCCGCCTCGAAACGGCATTGCCTCGCTGGCTAGGTTCCTGCCGCCCAGGCTCCAGGCCCATCCAGGGCAAGATGCCGGGCCATCCATGGCCCAGACTGTCAAAACAAGCAGTTACGGACGCTTGCGCGGCTGTGGTCCGATAGGTACAATCCGCGACCGTTTTTCGAGGTTGTCAGGCGTGCCTGTACGGCAGGCAGGGCAACTGAACTATAAATCGCCCCAAAGGGGCCTACTGGACTGGAATATGAAGACCATCTTCGCCAAGTCCGAAACCGTCAAGCGCGACTGGTTCGTGATTGACGCATCGGACAAGACCCTGGGTCGTCTGGCAACTGAAATTGCCAACCGCCTCCGTGGCAAGCACAAACCCGAATACACACCGAACGTCGACACCGGCGATTACATCGTCGTCGTCAACGCCGAGAAGGTGCGGACCACGGGCAACAAGTTGAAGGACAAGGTGTACTACCGTCACACCGAATACCCAGGTGGTATTCGCTCGCAGACGCTGGAAGAGATGCTTGCCAAGCATCCCGGTCGTGCGATCGAGAAGGCGGTGAAGGGCATGCTGCCGAAGGGCCCTCTGGGCTACGCGCAGTTCCGCAAGCTGAAGGTGTATGCCGGTGCCGAGCACCCGCACGAAGCCCAGCAGCCCCAGATTCTCACCCTCTGATCCGGATACTTTCCATGGCCAAGACCACTGAATACAAGTACGGCACGGGCCGCCGCAAGACTGCAACGGCGCGCGTGTTCCTCAAGCCCGGCAAGGGCGCAATCACCATCAATGACAAGACGGTCGAAGAGTATTTCGGCCGCGAGACGTCGCGCATGCTGGTTCGCCAGCCGCTCGAAATCTCCGACTCGGTCGGTCGCTTTGATCTGAAGATCACGGTGGCAGGCGGCGGCCCCAGCGGCCAGGCCGGCGCCATCCGTCACGGCATTACCCGTGCACTGATCGACTATGACGAGAACTTCCGTGGCGCCCTGCGCACCGCTGGTCTCGTGACGCGTGACGCCCGCGAAGTCGAGCGCAAGAAGATCGGCTTGCATAAGGCACGTCGCGGTCCTCAGTACTCCAAGCGTTAATCTGTACAGGGCGGCGGGCTATACTCGCCGCCCTGTCATCCATTCGATGGATTGTTCGAATGGGGGATCGTCTAATGGTAGGACAACAGTCTCTGACACTGTTTATCTAGGTTCGAATCCTAGTCCCCCAACCAACACCGCTTCGGGCAGCTTCCTGATGTTCGAGGCGACAATTGACCCCGCAAGTGCGGGGTTTTTTGTGCACGGGAGACCCTACTGATGGATGCGTTCGGCATCTGGCTGCAAGGCGTGCTGCAACATCTGGGCTACGTCGAAATCATCTGGCTGATGGCGATGGAGTCGAGCCTGTTCCCGGTGCCGTCGGAGCTGGTGATGATTCCGGCTGGCTATCTCGCCGCGAAGGGTGTCCTCAATCCGTTCTACGCCACGCTCGCGGGCGGGCTGGGTTCGCTGCTCGGCGCCAGCGCCAACTATGTGCTCGGGCGCTATGTCGGCCGCGCGTTCCTGCTCAAGTACGGCCGCTTTCTGCTGATCAACGAAGCCAAGTACCACGAGGCCGAGGCGCTGTTTTTGCGCAACGCCAGGCTCGCTACCTTTGTCGGCCGATTCATTCCGGTAATTCGTCATCTCATATCGCTGCCTGCCGGTGTGTTCGGCATGGGCCTGCTGCCGTTTGCTGTGCTGACGAGTCTCGGTGCCACGATCTGGTGCGGCGTGCTGGTGTCTCTGGGTTATTTCTTCGGCGAGTCCACGGTGGCCATGGTTGCTGAGTACTCACATCTGTTCGCCTACGCGGCAGTCGGGCTGACTGCCGTGTTCGGATTGTGGTTCCTGCTGCGGCGGCCGAAGCGGAGCTGATCTGCGGGCAACCGGCCTCTGTGGCATCGGCTACTGTCAGTCCGGCACTTGTGTGATCGGCTCAGACAGCGGACATTCGGCATCCAATCTTTGATGGACCGGGCACGTCTTATGAGCAACAAGGCGAAAGGATCTGCGGACAACGTGATACGGGCCGGGGATCTGCTCCGCGGTGTGTTGCGCACGCTGCCGGACACGCTCAAGGTCAACGGCGGCCTGCTCAATCTGGCGCTGGCCAGGGCCGAGCGCACGCAGTCGATCGGCCGGCGCTTCGAGCAGCTGGCGCAACGCCAGCCGCAACACCCGGCGGTGCAGTGTGGAGACCGCCAGTGGACCTACACGCAGTTCAATGCCTGGGCCAATCAGATTGCGGCGGTCCTGCGTACCCAGGGTGTCCGTCCAGGTGACGCTGTCGGCATCCTGGTTGAGAACCGCGCCGAGGCGCTGGCCTGCGTTCTCGCCACCGTGAAGCTCGGCGCGATTGCCGGCATGCTCAATCATCAGCAACGCGGCGACGTTCTCGCGCACAGCATCAAGCTGACGCGCGCCAGGTTGCTGATTGCAGGCGAAGAGTGCATGGCTGCGCTGGATGATCCGGCGATTGACCTGCACGGCAAGAGCTTGCTGTGGGACGGCGATGGCAGTGCGCCGCAGTCTTGGATGAACCTGCGCGAATTGACCGCGAAGGCGACGGTAAGCAATCCGCCGGAGACTGCTGTGGTGAAGATGAAGGACCCGTGTTTCTACATCTTCACATCGGGGACAACCGGCTTGCCGAAGGCTTCGGTAATGACGCATTACCGCTGGTGGCGCGGCATGGCCGGTATGGGTCAGATGACGCTGCGCCTGGACAAGGACGACGTGCTGTATTGCTGCCTGCCGATCTATCACAACAACGCACTGACCGTATCCTGGGGTGCGGTGCTGGGTGGCGGGGCCACGCTGGCGCTGGGGCGCAAGTTCTCCGCGACCCGCTTCTGGGATGAAATCCGGCGCACGCGTGCGACTGCGTTCTGCTACATCGGAGAGCTGTGTCGCTACCTGTTGAACCAGCCGCCGTCTGCGACCGATCGCGACAATGATGTGCGTGTGATTGTCGGCAACGGATTGCGCGCGGAAATCTGGGAAGACTTCCAGAATCGCTTCGGCATCGAACGGGTGTGTGAGTTCTATGGCGCGAGCGAAAGCAATGTTGCATTCGCCAACGGCTTCGACGTGGCGCGCACCGCAGGGTTCTGTCCGCTGCCGTTCGCCGTCGTGGCGTTCGACGCCGACGCGGAAGTGCCTGTGCGCGATCAGCGCGGATTCATGCGCAAGGTTGCCGTCGGTGAGGTCGGCTTGCTGATCTCCGAGATCACCGACAGCGCGCCATTCGATGGTTACACCGATGCGAAGGCCACGCAGTCCAAGCTGCTCGGCAACGTCTTCAAGCGCGGTGACAGCTGGTTCAACACAGGAGACCTGGTGCTGAACCAGGGCTATCGGCACATCCAGTTTGTCGACCGCATCGGCGACACCTTCCGCTGGAAAGGCGAGAACGTGGCGACTACGGAAGTCGAAGCGGCGATGGAACGTTGCGATGGCGTGGCGCAGGCCATTGTCTACGGTGTGCAGATCCCCCAAACCGATGGCCGCGCCGGTATGGCGGCCCTGACGCTTCATGAGCCGCTGACGGACAGCCGGCTCGCTGCGCTGGCGGCACAGTTGACGGCGGCGCTGCCGGCTTACGCTGTACCGGTGTTTCTGCGCCTGGCCGAGGCGGAGCTGACCAGCACGTTCAAGGTTCGCAAGGGTCCGCTCAAGGAACAGGGTTTCGATCCGGCCAAGGTCGACGGTCCGGTGTATGTGTTGCTCGACCGCCAGCGTGGCTACGAACTGCTGACGTCGGATATCTGGCTGCGCATCCAGCAGGGCGGGGTCAAGCTGTAAGAACGCACCGTCCTATTGGCCGCGTTGCCGGGCGGAATGTTCGCCCGGCCAAAGGCGCGGACCGGCGTTGCTGCCAAGCTCGAATCACTTTGGCGACAGTGAGCGAGAACTCCCGATGAAGGTGAACATCAGCATTGCGCGCAGCGTCGACGTACCTGCGCCGATTGATCGCGTCCGCGGCCTGCTGGAGGATTACGAAGGCACGATCAAGCGCTTTCCCAAGCTGCGCAAGTTGACGCCGATCGGCAAGGACAGCTTCCTGTGGGAGATGGCGCCGATCGGCTCCAAGGTGGCGCGCATCGCGCACGAAGTCAGCTACTGCGCCAAATACAGCTGCAATCCGAAGACCGGCGAATTGAGCTGGGTGCCGGTTGCCGGCAAGGGAAATGCGACGATCGAAGGTCGCATGCGCGTCGAACCCAAGGGTGCATCGACCCGCGTGTCGTTCGATGTCCGCGGCGAGTTGCGCGATGTACCGGTGCCGCTGATGTATCGCCTGGTCGCGCCGCCGTTCATCCAGGGCAAGTTCACCCGCCTCGTCGACGTGTTTCTCGAACAGATTCGCGACAACCTCGCCTGAGATCCCGATCTCCGGCGCGGCAGTGGTTCTACAGCGTCAGCGGTACAGCGAAGAGGGGAATAGGCATGAGCATCTCTGGCAAGGCGATGGGCGCGGGTCTGCGTGCGATCAACCGCTTCGCCGGCCTGCCGCTGATCGAGAAACTCGGTTTGCGCAAGTCGGCCGAACGCGCGCTGTATCACGGCAGCAAGATCGGCTTTCGCAGCGCCGGTGCAGCGGCGCGCAGCTTCCAGTCCACGCTGAAGCTGGTGCGGCCTGAGCGTCTGTCCAAGGGCGGCTCGGCGTCGCTGTTCGATCTGACGCCCACCGAAGAGCAGCAGATGCTGCGCGAAGCCGTGCAAGGCTATGCGCTGGAACAGATGCGTCCGGCTGCGCTTGCTGCCGATTCCGCATGCATGGCGCCGGATGCCGTGCTTGCCGGTGCCGCAGGACTCGGTATCGCACAGATGGCAATTCCGGAAGCGCTCGGCGGTGTCGGCACGGAACGCTCTGCAGTCACCGGCATGCTGATCACCGAAGCGCTTGCGCAGGGCGACATGGGCCTCGCCGTTGCCGCACTTGCTCCAACCGCGGTTTCAACCGCGCTGGTGCTGTGGGGCGACGAGCAGCAGCAGTCGACCTATCTGCCCGCCTTCCTTAACGAGCACGCGCCGGCCGCGGCACTCGCCGTGCTGGAGCCGCGTCCCCTGTTCGATGCCCTGGTGCTGAAGACCACGGCGCGGCGTGACGGCGGCGGTTTTGTGCTCGAAGGCGTGAAGTCACTGGTGCCGCGTGCGGCGACAGCAGAACTGTTCATCGTTGCTGCGGAGCTCGAAGGTCACGGTCCTGCGCTGTTCATCGTCGAATCCTCAAGCACGGGCCTGACGGTCGAAGCCGAGCCGGCGATGGGCCTGCGCGCGGCTGCGACGGCGCGTGTGCACCTGAAGAACGTGAAGGTGCCGGCAGCGGCGCTGATCGGTGGCGGTCGGCAGACCTATCTTGAATGCATCAACCTCGCACGCCTTGGCTGGTGTGCGCTCGCGGTCGGTACCGCGCAGGCCGCGCTCGACTACGTGATCCCCTACGTCAATGAGCGCGTGGCATTTGGCGAACCGATCAGCCATCGGCAATCGGTCGCCTTCGCCGTGGCCAACATGGCGATCGAACTCGACGGCATGCGCCTGGCCAGCTGGCGCGCAGCGAGCCGCGCGGACCAGGGCAAGGACTTCGCACGCGAGACGGCGATCGCGCGACGGCTGTGCGCGGACAAGAGCATCGTGATCGGTTCTGATTCCGTGCAGCTGCTCGGCGGCCACGGCTTCGTCAAGGAGCACCCGGTCGAACGCTGGTACCGCGATCTGCGCGCGGCGGCCGTGATGGAAGGCGTGATTCTGGTATGAACGACGCGATGCATCCACTGCGCGACGAGGTCTGCATATGATCAATCTCGAATCCCCGAAGAAGTTCCAGATGCTGGTGGAGCAGGCGCATCAGGTTGCGCGCGAAATGTTCCGACCGAACTCGCGCCGCTATGACCGTGCCGAACACGAGTTTCCGAAGGAGCTCGACATGCTCTCCGCTCTGCTTGACGGCATGAGTGCCGGCGGCGGTGGCGAAGGCGCGGGCGCTACCGGCGTGCGTCGCACCAGCGGTGGCGACGACGGCAATCGCAACAGCAGCAATCTGTCGACCGTCCTCGGCACGATCGAACTGTGCTGGGGCGATGTCGGCTTCCTGCTGACGATGCCGCGCCAGGGGCTTGGCAACTCGGCCATCGCCAGCGTTGCGAGCGATGAGCAGCTTGAGCGCTTCAAGGGCAAGTGGGCGGCGATGGCGATCACCGAACCGCATTGCGGCTCGGACTCCGCGGAAATCCGTACAACAGCGCGCCGCGATGGCGATCACTACGTGCTCAACGGCGACAAGATCTTTGTCACCGCCGGCGACCGGGCGGAACTGGTTGTGGTCTGGGCCACGCTCGACCGCAAGGTCGGCCGCGCCGCGATCAAGTCGTTTGTCGTCGAGAAGGGCACGCCGGGATTCGAACTCGTGCGTCTGGAACACAAGCTCGGTATCCGCGCGTCGGATACGGCACAGTTTGCGCTGCGCGACTGCCGCGTTCCGCGTGAGAATCTGCTTGGCGATCCCGAGGTGCGTACCGACAAGGGCTTCGCCGGTGTCATGCAGACCTTCGACAACACCCGGCCTCTGGTTGCAGCGATGGCGCTGGGTCTGGCCCGGGCGTGTCTGGAGCATACGACGGCTGCGCTCAAGCAGGCCGGCGTCGAGGTTGACTACAACCGGCCGGCGCAGGTCCAGCACGCGGCTGCCGCCGAGCTGCTGCGGATGGAATCCGACTATGAATCCGCGCGCCTGCTGACGATGCAGGCGGCGTGGATGGCCGACAACCGCAAGCCCAATTCGCTGCAGGCCTCGATGGCCAAGGCCAAGGCCGGACGCAGCTGCGTGGAGATCGCGCTCAAGTGCGTCGAGCTGTGCGGCGCCGTCGGCTATGGCGAGGGCGAGCTGCTCGAAAAATGGGCGCGCGATTCCAAGATCCTCGACATCTTCGAGGGTACCCAGCAGATCCAGCAGCTGATCGTTGCGCGGCGCCTGCTCGGCAAGTCGTCGAGCGAACTGAAATAAGGAGGGATTCGCGGGTGATCATCTCGGGCTGAGTGCGCGGTATGATTCGCGCATGCCCGGTGTCACCCGAAAAGCCAGTACCTCAGCCCGAAAGCCTGTCCGCAAGCCTGTCGCCGCGGCCAAAGCGCTCGGTGCTGCTCCGGGCGCGGCAGATGCGCGCAAGAACACCGAATACAGCATTGCCGAACTGGCCAAGGTCACGCAAACCACGATCCGTAACATCCGCTCGTATCAGGATCGCGGGCTGATCCCTCCGCCGGAGCGGCGCGGACGCAACGGTGTCTACAGCGATGCGCATGTTTCACGCCTGCGCATCATTGCCCAGTTGCTGGCCCGAGGCTACACGCTCAACAGCATCGGTGAGTTGCTCGAGGCCTGGGAACGCGGTGCGGATTTCTCCGGCCTGTTCGGCCTCGAGCTGGCCGTGTCCAGTCCGTGGACCGACGAACAGTCACGCCTGTATTCGCTGACCGAACTGCTGCGCCTGTTTGGAGATCGCTTCGATGTGCGCTGGTTGACCAAGGCCGCGGACCTGAAGATTCTCGTCGCCGAAGGCCAGGGCTTCCGTGCGCCGAGCCCGCGCCTGATTCAGGCAGGCGCCGAACTGGTCAAGGTCGGGATTCCACTTGACCAGATGCTCGATGTCATTGCCGCGCTGCGCGCCAATGTCGAGCGCGCCGCCGAACAGATGGTGCAGCTGGTCGAGCAGCACCTGTTCGATCCCTTCGGCAAGGGCCTGCCGCCGGCGGCCGAAGTCCCACGTCTCGCCGACATCATCTGGCGCCTGCGACCGCTGGTTGAAATGGCCGTCAACGCCGAAGTCGCCCGCGCGATGGAAATTGCCGCCACCCGCCATCTTGGCGACCGCCTCGCGGCGGTGCTCGATCACCAGATCGCGCAGCCCAAGCGCTGAGCTGTCGCTCTGCCTCAGCGCAGAGCGAGTCTGGTCACCCCCGACACGATGCGCTGATAGGTGCTCGGCATCATGCGTACGGCCAGATCGATTGCGTGCGCATCGGCGCCGATCAGGACGCGGCGCGAATTGCGCTGCACGCTGCGCAGGATGGTTCTTGCCGCCGACTGCGCCGTTGTCATGAACAGCTTCTCGAAGCGCGCCTTGCCTTCCGTTTCGCCATGGCCGGTGAGTTCGCGCGCGCTGGCGTCGTAGCGGGCGTCGCGGGCAATGTTGGTCTTGATGCCGCCGGGGTGGACGCAGGTGGCGCTAATCGGCGCGCCGGTGACTTCCAGTTCCTGGCGCAGGCATTCGGTGAAACCGCGCACGGCGAATTTGGTGGCGTTGTACGCCCCCTGGCTCGGTATCGCGGCAATGCCGAACACACTCGAAATGTTGATCACGTGCCCTTCGCCGGATTCGCGCAGATAGGGCAGAAAGGCGCGGGTGCCGTGGACGACGCCCCAGTAGTTGATGTCCATGATCCAGTGCAGGTCCTTGTCGCTGGCGCCCTCGATGCTGGCGCCGAGCGCAACGCCGGCGTTGTTGAAGATCAGGTTGATCCGGTCATGTTCCTCTGCGCAGGCATCGGCCCATGCGTAGATCGCATCGCGATCGCGGACATCGAGCCTCTGTGCCGTTACCGACACGCCATGAGCGCGAGCCCGTTCTGCGGTTTGCTCGAGTGCTTCGACATTGGTGTCGGACAGCGCCAGGTTGCAGCCGCGACCGGCGAGTTCGATGGCGAGGGCGCGACCGATACCGGAGGCTGCACCGGTGATGGCGGCGGTCTTGTTCTGGAATGACTTCATGCAGTGATGTTCCTGGGTGGCGCCCGGATGTCTGCGCGGACTGAGCGCAGGGCGGTCGATAGGGGACGGGATGAAAATACAGTCGCCCCATCCTGCACGGGGGCGACTGTACGTAGTGGAGTTTGGCGTTACTTCTTCGGCGACTCCGCAAACGGCGAATCGGCGTCGGTCGACTTGGCGGCCTTGGGGTACAGGAAGACCGCCAGTGACGGCAGGACCAGGATTGCGCCGAACATGTTGGCGGTGAACATGAACAGCAGCAGCTTGCCCATGTCGATCTGGAACTGAAGCTCCGACATCAGCCAGGTCGTCACCGCGGCGCCGAGCGTCAGGCCAGTGAAGATCACTGCCTTTCCGGTACCGCGCAGGGTTTCGAAGTACGCGCGTCGCAGCGACTTGCCTTCGCCAAGCGCGCCGGACATCACGCCAAAGACGTAGATGCCGTAGTCGACGCCGATGCCGACTGCCAGCGCGAGCACCGGCAGGGTCGCGACCTTCATGCCGATGTCGAGTGAGGCCATGACGCCATAGCCCATTTCGGACACCAGCGCGAGCGGAACGACAATGCAGACGATCGCGCGCCAGTCGCGGAACGAGAACCACAGCAGGATCAGGATGACGACGTAGACCATGATCACGACGCGGCTTTCCTGCTCCTTGATCACTTCGTTGGTCGCTGCCATGACGCCGACATTACCGGTCGCGAGCGCGAAGTTGACCGGACAGTTCTTGTCGAATTTCTCGTACTCGGACTGCAGCTGATCGCGCTCGGCGGCGGCAGCGTTGGTGACTTCGGACGGCGTATCGGGTTTGTCGACCAGAGAGAAGACCTTGACGTTGGCGGCCTTGACCTTCTGGAACGCCTCGTACTTGGTATCGCAGTACGCGGCATCGACCTCCTTGGTGCGTGCGAAGAAGTCGGCGCGATTGGCCTCGTTGAACTTCTTCACCTCGCTGACGATGTGGCTTATGGTCGTCGCCTTGTGGTCCTTGGTGAACATGTAGACCGCCAGCGCGTCGCAGTCGTCGTTGAGCAGACCGGTGCTGGTTGGCACGAGGGCGGTGGCCTGCGCCATCGCGAACTTGTTGCGCGGCAGGACCAGTGCATTCAGACGGCCTTCCGACAGACCCTGGTAGACCAGCTTGGCGAAAGTCAGCAGCGACAGCGTCGACTGCACGCCCTCGGTGTTCTCCATTTTCCAGGCGAAGCGGTCGACCTGATCCATCAGTTCATAATCGATGCATCCGTTCGGCTGCGATTCGGCGATGACCTTGAAGATATCGACGGCGATCTCGAAGTTGTCGGTGATCGCGTTGAAGTCCTGGTTGAAGCGCGAATCCGGCCGCAGCTCGGGCACACCCTTGAGAGCATCGCCGATCTGCAGGCCGTCCTTGGCCCAGTATGCCCAGCCGGCCAGTACGGCGCAACACAGCAGAATCACCGATGCGACCGGCAGTTTCGTCACGCCGGAGAGCCACCACCAGGTTTTGTCGAGCACTGCATCGCGCGCGTTCTGGCGCGCGATGAAGCTGTTGACGTCCTTGAGCTTGACCATGGTCAGCCAGATCGGCACGAACATCTTGTTGGCGACGATGATCGCGATGCCGCCGAACACGGCATTGAGCGACATCTCCTGGATGATCTGGATCTCGATCAGGTAGATCGTCGCGAAGCCGGCGATGTCGGTGAGCAGGGCGATCGTACCGGCGATGGCCAGGCGCCGGAACGTGATCAGCGAGGCGTCGTAGCTGGACTTGCCAAGATGAACTTCGTCGACCCAGGCGTTGACGTACTGCACGCCGTGACTGACGGACACGGCAAGAATCAGGAACGGGACGAGGATCGCGAACGGATCAAGGCCGAAGCCGACCGAGCGCAGGATGCCCATTTCCCAGATCACGGCGACGATCGACGAGCCGAGCGGGATCAGGCTGAGCTTGAACGAGCCGCAGTAAGCCCACAGCAGCAGGCCGGTCAGCAGCAGGGTCAGACCAAAGAAGCCGGCGACCTCCAGCGAGGCCTTGGTCATGTCATCGACGATCTTGGCGAAGCCGATGATATGGACCTTGATGCCGTCCTTCTCGTACTTGGCGCGCAGCTCTTCGAGATAGCTGCCGACCTTGCGATAGTCGATCTTCTCGCCGGTCGTCGGATCGATCTCCAGCAGTTCGGCCATGATCATCGCGCCGCGCTGGTCGTTGGTGACCAGGCGGCCGATCACCTGCGCCTTGGCGACGTTGGAGCGGACCTTTTCCAGCACCTCCGGCGTCGGCTCGTAGTCCGGTGGAATCACGGTCGCGCCGGCGAGACCGCCTTCGACGTTCTCGACGTAGTTGACGTTGGGGGTGAACAGCGACATCACGCGTGCGCGATCGACGCCCGGCGTGAAGAAGACATCGTCGGTCGCCTTCTGCAGCTGGCTCATGAAGGCTTCGTTGTAGATGTCGCCGTCTTCCTGGATCAGCGAGAACAGCACGGTGTTGGCGCCGCCGAAGTCGCGGTAGTACTCGCGAAACTTTTCCATGTACGGATGGGTCAGCGGCACCGACTTGAGCCAGCCGGCGTCCGGTTGCAGACGCGCGGTCTGTACCATGAACAGCACGGTCAGGACGATAAGTATCCAGTGCGTCAGATGGCGCTTGGTATAGATGATCGGCTCGACGATGCGCAGGATGCGGTCGGTTAGCGGTCCACTGATTGCGGCTCCAGACATGGCAATCCCCCAAGAAAGCTTTGTAGTGGTTTTACTGAGACAGCGGCAGCTTCTGCACGCCCGCCGTACCCACGACGATCAGCGCGCTACCGTCGACGATGCCGGCATTCATGTTGTTTTCCGGCGTCAGCGGCAGGCGTTCGACGCGTTGGTTCTGCAGGTCGGCGTGCATGATGTGGCCGTTCATGCCGAACAGCAGCACGCGGCCATCAGCGCCTACGCTGCCACCGTAGAGACTTTCAAAATCCGTGCTCGCCAGTGCGTTCCAGCCCGGTACCACAGTGACCGGACTGGCGCCTGAAGTTGCGGCCTCGGGATCGAAGTCGGCATCGCGCATCGCCTCCAGGTCCGCGGCCGTGAGTACTGCGGTGGCGTCGATATCCGTGGCGTGGAAGGTATTGCCGCGCAGGCCGAAGATCAGCGCACCCTTGTCGCCGACCGCCAGTGCGCCGAAGTAGGAGCCGGTGTACGGCGAACGCAGCTGTTGCCAGCTGGCTCCACGATCGATCGAGCGGGCGAGGAAGCCGCGTTCGCCGGAGATCAGCAGGCTGCCGTCACCGAGTGCGATCAGGTTGTAGAGATTGGGCCCGTCGACAAGCGCATCGGTCTCGATCGGCGTCCAGCTCGCGCCGCCGTCGCTGCTGCGCAGCAGAGCGCCATTCGCGCCAGCGAGCAGGCCGTTCTGTGCATCAAGGAACAGCACGTCGAAGTAGGGCTTGGCCCAGGCCGCGTCAAAGTGCTGCAGCACCCAGCTCGCGCCGCCGTCGGTCGTATGCAGCAGCGTACCGTCGTAGCCGGTTGCCCAGCCGAGCTTGCCGTCGAGGAAGCGCAGTCGCGTCAGCGTTGCGTTGACCGGCACCGCAATCTGCGTCCACTGCTCACCGTCCCTGGAGCGCAGGATGTTGCCGCGCTGACCGACGACCACGAAATGGTCGTCGGCGCGTGCAACGTCAAGCAGGAGTGCGCCATGTGCGCGCGGTGCCATCACCGCTGCGCGCGGTGCGAGTGAAGTATCGGTGGCCATCGCGCCTTCGTCGTCCTGAGCGAAGGCGGGTGCTGCCGCGAAGTGCAACAGGGTGGCCAGTGCCGCGCCACCCACCACTGAGCTGAATCGATGCATCGGCGTCCCCCTTTTGTCGACCGATCAGCGGCTTTGCGCCTTGCGTGCCAGACCGTTCGGTGCGAAGGCCTTGTCGTCCAGCGTGATCTTGAAGTCGCTGATCCTGTCTTCGTTCGACAGCGCGGTGACGAAGTAGCGGCCGCTCTGCAGGTCGTAGATCAGTTCCGGAATGCCGGTCACGGTCGGCACGAACGGCACCGTGATCAGCTGCGCTTCCTGGACCTTCCACAACTGGTCGCGATTGTCGTAGCAGTCGACCACGGCGACGGCCCAGCTGTCTTCGTCGACGTAGAAGCGGCGCTTCTTGAACTGGTGACGCAGGCCGGAGCGCAGCGTGGCCTCGACGATCCAGACGCGATGCAGTTCGTAGCGCGACAGGTTCTGGTTGATGTGGCCCGGACGGATGATGTCCTTGTACTTGATCAGCGGCGCATTGATCAGGAAGGAGTTGTAGGCGATGTACATGTCCTTCTTGCCGAGCAGCTTCCAGTCGTAGCGGTCGAGCGCGCCGTTGAAGAGGTCGACCTGGTCGTTGAACTGCTCACCGTCGGTGCCGATGTACGGATTGTCATAGCCCACGTCCGGTGCGCGATTCACGCGGCCGAGCCCCGGGTTGTAGATCCATGCGTCGCGGCCGCTGCCACCGGCACCGCTGGTTTCGTGTACGAGAATGAGCTGGCCGGCGACGCGCGGCGGTGACAGTACTTCCGAGAGGTAATACAGCAGGTTCTTGGTGCCAGGATTCGATTCCTGGAGGTTGGCGTACTTGAACTTCACGTCCTCAACGAGCTTCGAGATCTTGAAGCTGCCGTCGGTCTTGACGATCGCCTGGTTGTTGTAGCGGCGCACGGCGCTGCCGCGGAAGCGCATCTTGTGGTTCCACAGCACTTCGGCGCCGCTCTTTGGAATCGGGAACGGGAAGCCGAGCACGGCGCCGCTGACTTCATCCGTACCCTTGAGCTCGGCGGTGGTCGCGTTCTTGATCGTCGCCTGTTCGACTTCCGGCGGGAAGTACGCCGATCGCAGCGTCGGATAGACGATCATCTTGTAGTCGGGATACTTGGCGAACATCGCCTTGTGGCCGTCGGTCAGCTTGTCGGCGTACTTCGACAGGTTGGCCTTGGAGATGATGAATTGCGGCGCTTCGTACTTGCCGCCGCCGCCGATCTGCGCGCGCTGCTTCTGCGCCAGCGCCTGCTGGTCGGCCGGCAGCTTGCCGATGATCACGTCGATCTGCTTGGCGATCGCCGGATAGTCCTCGATCTTGAAGCTGTCGAGATACTTGAGCAGCGCGTCGAAGTCCGCCGGGCTCTTGGTGCGCACGCCTTCGAACTGTTGGCGTACGGCCTCAAGGCTGGCCGGGGTCTGGCCGCGGATCGTGTCGTCGAAGTACTTGCCGCCGATCCATTCAGGGATGCTGCCATCGGCATTGCCCGCAGCGGTGGCACCGACCGCGGTCAGTTCCTTGCCCAGTTTCGCCGCTTCGTCAGCGGTCGCCTTGGCCGACGCGGCGGATACCATCGTCAGGCAGGCGGCCGCGGCCAAGGTCATCCAGGGTGTTGTCTTGCGCATGTCTCACTCTCCTTAACGCCTTTTTCAGCGATGTCTTTCTGGTACTCGCGGTCCGTGCAGTGGACCGTGAGACGGTACGGATCGAAAAGCCTAGAACGTGTACGAAGCGGCAAAGCCGGCAAAGTCCTTGTCGCGGTATCCATTGACGGTGCCGCCATCAGCCCAGCCCTGATAGAACAGCTGCAGGTTGATCTGGTTGTTGATCTCGATGTCGGTGCCGACCTGCCACAGCATCGTGCCTTCGATGAAGTTCTGCGCCGGACTGATGGCGATGCCTTCAACGTCGTGCGACCAGACGATCTGCGGCTTGAACGTCCAGTCGAACAGCAGCTGGTTGTATTCGAAGCGGACGATGAACCGATAGCCGGCGGCGAAGTCGTCGGCAAATCCGCTGCGCTGCTGCGTCGGATTCAGGCGCATCGTCGCTGGCGAGCCGTCGGCCGGCAGGCCGCCGCTGCCGTCGGCGCCGGGGCTGTAGTGTGTGTTGTTGTAGTCGCCGCCTTCGAATTGCAGGACATCAAGATCCGGCATGTCCGGCACGATGGTCATGCCGAGTTCGGCGATCAGCTGGATCTGGTCGGCACCGAAAGGATTGTCGCTGCTGCCGAAGATGCGGATGCCGGTGAAATCCACCTGCACGACGTCGAGCCGCTCGTATCCGCGAATCAGCTGATTCGGCTGTACCTTGTCCCAGCCGCGGTATTGCATCAGATAGCTCGGCACTGCGTGGTTGCGCGAGGGCAGGGCAAAGTCGTTGAGCGGATTGGCGACGATCAGGCCGAGCAGCTCGATGGTTTCGGGGGCAGTGAGTGCGGCGATGGCGGTGTCCAGATTCAGGCCCAGCGCGACCAGGCTTTCCAGCGACAACTGGCCGACGGTGCCGACGCCGAGGCGGATGTCGTTGGCCGGCAGTGCCGGCTGCAGGGCAGTGAACACGACATCGGTGATCTGCACCTGTACCGGAAGGTTCGGGCGGTAGGCCACTTCACCGGCCAGCGACCATTTGCCGATCGTCGTGTTGAAGCTCACGCCGTAAAGCTGAATGTCTTCCGGGTAGTCCAGAAAGATGCGCGAGGAATCGATGGGTGCGGGTTCGAGGCCATCGGGTGCGAGCTTCATGCCTTCGCAATCGACCAGCGCCTGAATCGCGTCGGTCGTCGTGTCCTGGATGCAGCTGGCATCGGCGGCGTACATGCTCAGGAACGGCAGGCGGCTGTGATAGTTCAGTGCGTAGAGGCTGAACTCGGTGCCGATGTCCTGTATGAACCAGGTGAACTTGGCGCCGAACTGGCCGGAATCGCCCGGTTCGCCTTCGCGCTGGCCGACCGGCACCGTCAACGACGTATCCGAAATCAATGCGCCGAGGCCAGGCAGACGTTGCAGGCCGTTCGGATCTTCGTGGAAGCCACCGAGCGACAGCAGCGCAGTCTTGCGGCCGATCACATCGAACGGCGCGAAGAAGCTGCCGCCCTTGGGCACTTCGACGCCGTCCCAGGCGAGCATGTAGACCAGATCGATCGTGGTGTTCTCGGTCAGCGCGGTGCTGAGCACGGCCGCCGGCGTCGTGCGGAACACTGCGGCGATCTGGGTCCCCGGCTGGTACAGATACCGCGCGTCCGGCGCGTTGATCTCGCTCAGGCTGTTGACGGCAACCAGTGTCGATTCACCCCAGCGGATGTTCTGGTAGCCGACCGCCAGTGCGTAGTCGTGACCGAACACGTCGAACAGGCCGCTGACCAGCAGATTGCCGATCGTGAAATCGAGGCCGACATTCTTGGTGACGTCATCGGCGCGCTCGGTGTGGCGCGGCTGGAAGTTGGTGTCCGGATGCGTCTCGTCGAAGGCGTAGTTGAGCGGATCGTAGAACACCGTGCCGCCGGCCTTGAAGGTGAAATCCCCCCAGGTCATCGACAGCTCGCTGGTCAGCTTGGAGACGGCGGCGACGATGTCGCCCTGGTCGTAGTTGAGGTTGCCGTCGTCCTTGTTGGCGGCAAAGAAGCCGCCGGGGGCGTCGACCAGCTTCTGGTTCGGCTGCGGATTCTCGTTGAACGAGATGCAGGCGTCGTTGACGCCGAAGCCGCAGAGATTCGGGTCGAGATTGTTCTTGTCGATCAGCTGTTCATTGCGATCCTCAAGTCGCCACGATGCGCCGAACGAGGCTCGTGTCTTGACGTTGCCGTAGAGGTCGCCGTACTCGAATTCCAGCGCTGTCGCCTGACCGGCCGTCAGCAGGGCCGCCGCCGCAATGGTCGTAACGATGATTGGCCCGGGCAGGCCAGCCCCTTGAATACGCATTTCTCCTCCACGCGTAGAACTACGGTGAAGCGACTACCCGGCGCATTTCTGGATGATGCGCTCAAAAGTTGTCGCGGGTGAATCCCAGCCAACTGTGACACCAATCAATGTCAATGTCACTAGCGATGCACCTGATTGACGCAGCCGTCACCTTCCAGTGATGGCCTTGAAGCTCACTTCATTTTTTCTTTCGGCGCGAGGTTTTGCAGGGCCTTGTTCAGTCGACCGCAGACATCCGCGCTTTGCCGGCCGGCAATCGCGGCCATGCGCTGCAGCATCGCCGCGTCCATCTGCATCACCAGCGGAAGCAGTTGTGGCCAGAGTTGGGAGGCATCGGCGGCGAGGATCATCGCCGTCAGCACGGCGTCGTCCTGCAGCGCCTTGGTCGTGCTCAGGTGCTGGAGATCGGCATCGTCCATCTCGGCGACGACCGGCAGCAGCGAGGTCCACAGCTGATGGGTGTGAGTCAATTCGACCATGCGGTTGATGTCAGCGTCAGCCAGCCTGGCCGCCTGTGCGGCCATCATGCGGCGCTGCGGCGCAGCAATGGCGTTGATCAGGGCCAGGGCTTCGGGCCACAGCTCGGCGCCGCGCTGCACTGCCAGTTCGATCATGTGGCGCAGGCGTTGCGGCGGCAGCATGTCGATCACCGCACTGAGCTGGCTCGGGTCCTCGACAAAGAAGCCGATGCGCAGCAGCGTTTCGTCGTCGGTCAGCGCTTTGAGGATCGCGCGCATCGACGGCTCCGGCAGGCTGTCGACGAAACGCCCCATCGTGATGTACTCGCGGCGGCGCGAGAGTTCGATCGCGACCTCCACCGACTGCTGAACCGGCATGCCGGCGATCAGCTCACGCACCTGGCGCGGGTCGATCTGCAGGCAGACTTCAGCCAGAAAATCGGTCTTCTGGCGCTTGGCAATATCAATCGCGCGGTCGGCGGGCAATGAGCCAGCAACCCGCGCGCACAGCAGCGGCCCCAGCGCTTTTTCGGCGATCAGCCCGGCGACGGCGGCGGGCACCAGCTTGGTCGCAGTCGCAATGCGCTGGAACAGATGACGGTCGGCGTCAAACAGCGATGCCGAAATCCGCTCGCGCAGGGCGCGGATTGCCGGGGCATCGAGCTTGGTCAGGGATTCAAGTTGCTCAGGCTTTGTCCCGACGATGCGGGCGAGCTTGAGGATTTCGGCGTGCTGGGCCAGCGTGCTCATGCGCTACGGCACCAGAATCCTGCGGACCGCACCGCGCAGCAGCAGCGGAATATGCGACAGGGCACTTTCCATTGCCTCGGCCAGCTGAGCTTTCTGCGCGCGACGCGCGCTCTGGACCAGGCTGACGAGCTTGTCCTGATCGGCCGCACTCAGCGCACTGAGGTCAAGCAATGCGGTGCCCCCCAACTCCCGCTGCAGGGCCCCTGTATCGGATTTGCCACCCACCGGTTCTCTCCCCCAGTGCGGGACGCGGAGGGCTCTCCGCGTCGCTCAAGATGGGCGCGAGCATAGGATCCCGTGTCCCGTCGGACATTGACCGCGCAGACAAACCTGCAGGCGCTAGAGTTTGTCGGTGGGCGCCCGATGCTGTTCGCGGAACTGCACCGGTGTCAGCCCGGACCAGCGCTTGAACGCACGATAGAACGTGCTCGGCTCGGAAAAGCCGGTCAGGTAAACGATGTTTTCGATCGACTCGGTCGTGCGTGACAGCAGGCGCTTGGCCAGCGTGAAGCGGAAGTCGGTGACGATCTGGCTGAAGCTGGTGCCGGCGCGCGCCAGCTCGAAACGCAGGCGGCGCGGCGCAAGGCCGACTTCCCTGGCCACCTCGTCGAGATCGCAGGACTCCAGTTCCAGGCGCTGCGACAGCACCTTGCGGATGCGCTCGACCAGATCGCGGCGGTGCAGATCGGACAGGCGCTTCTGCGCCAGTTCCTCGTGCAGTTCCAGAAGATCCGGATCCCAGCGCGGCGAGCGGTATTCCAGCAGCGCCGGATTGAACCAGATCTCGCTTTCAGCGCCGCCGAACTCGACCGGGCAGCCGAACACCGTTTCGTACTCCGCCTGTGGGCTGCGCGGGCTGCAGCGCAGCTTGACCCGCAGTGGCGGCGCGAAACGGTTCTCCGTCACCGAGCGGGCGAACTGGATCAGTTCGTAGACGACGCAGATCTCGGTATGGCGCAGCTGCGGTGCGTCCAGCGTGCTGCCGATGACGCACATGCGGGCGCCGGCGGCGTCGTGCACCAGATGCACGCTCAGTGCATCGCTGATCAGGCGCAGATACTTGAGTGCACGCTGGATGCCGTCACCGAAGGTCGGACTGCTGAACATCAGGTACTCGATGACCTCCCCGCGGAACAGCGGCAGGTGAGGGCAGAGGTGCAGGCCGATGTCGGCGTCGCCGGTCACGCCCTCGACCAGCTGCCAGAACAGGGCCTGCTGCTGATGTGGCGTGCGCAGGTCCTTGAGCGGCAGCTTCTCGGCGTCGTAACCCAGACGGCTGTACAGCGCGTTGATATCCACGCCGGCCTTGAGCATGGCCTCGTGAACCACGAGCAGGAACTGTCCGGAATCGCGCATTGTCAGGTTTTTGTTGTTGGGTGCGGTTCGGTCAGGCTGATGGCCCTAGTGTGCCGCAAGCCCGGCTGGCGGTCACGGTCGACTTACCGCACAGACGCAAGGGCTGCACCGTACGGCCAATGTCGGCGACACCGTGACCGGCGAAACTGCAGACTGCATTTCCCCCATTTGGTCTGAGAGCTCCCATGCCTGCCTATAAAGCGCCCTTGCGCGACATGCGCTTCCTGCTCAACGAAGTCTTTGCCTATCCCAAGCACTACGCCGAGCTGTCCAACGGCAAGGATGCTGATCCGGACACCGTCAACGCGATCCTCGACGAAGCCGCGAAGTTCTGCGAAGAGGTGCTCTCACCGCTGAACCTGTCCGGCGACGAGGAAGGCTGCCACCTGAAGGATGGCGTGGTCACGACGCCCAAAGGCTTCAAGGACGCCTACGAGCAGTTCGTCGCCGGCGGCTGGCAGGGCCTGTCGCATCCGTCCGAGTACGG
>CAZDPA010000011.1:30110-43862 GCA_964507195.1 uncultured Salinisphaerales bacterium
GCCAGGGCATGCCGATGTCGCTGGGCCTGCTCAAGTCCGAGATGATGGGTACCGCCAACTGGTCGTTCACGATGTATCCGGGCCTGTCGCTCGGCGCGATGAACACCGTGCTGCAGCACGCCAGCGACGAACTCAAGGCGATCTACATGCCGCCGCTGACCGAAGGCCGCTGGACCGGCACGATGTGCCTGACCGAGCCGCAGTGCGGCACCGATCTTGGTCAGGTCAAGACCAAGGCCGAACCGCAGGCCGACGGCAGCTACAGGATCAGCGGCACCAAGATCTTCATCTCGGCCGGCGACCACGATCTGACCGAGAACATCGTGCACATCGTGCTGGCGCGCTTGCCGGATGCACCGGCCGGCACCCGCGGTATTTCGCTGTTCATCGTGCCGAAGATGCAGGTCAACGCCGACGGCAGCGTCGGTCCGGGCAACAACGTCGTCTGCAGCGCGCTCGAACACAAGATGGGCATCCGCGCCTCGGCAACCGCGGTGCTCAACTTTGACGGTGCGACCGGCTACATGATTGCTGAGCCGAACAAGGGCCTCGAAGCCATGTTCACCTTCATGAACACGGCGCGCATCGGCACTGCGGTGCAGGGCGTTGCCCACGCCGAACTGTCGTTCCAGGGCGCGCTGGCCTACGCCAAGGAACGCCGCTCGATGCGTGCGCTGCGCGGCAAGCAGGAGCCGGACAAGGTTGCCGACGCGATCATCCACCATGCCGACGTGCGGCGCATGCTGCTGACACAGAAGGCCTTCGCCGAAGGCGGCCGCGCGATGATCTACTTCGCCGCGCAGTACGCCGACCACATGACCAACGGCATCATCGAAAACGATGCCAAGAAGTACAAGCTGTGGGACGACAAGCTCGGCTTCTTCACACCGATTCTCAAGGGCTTCCTGACCGAGATGGGCCTGGAAGCGGCGAACCTCGGCATGCAGGTCTTCGGTGGTCACGGCTACATCAAGGAACACGGCATGGAGCAGATCGCGCGCGATGCGCGCATCGCCACGTTGTACGAAGGCACGACCGGCATCCAGGCGCTGGACCTGCTCGGCCGCAAGGTCCTGCTCGGTACGCGCGGCAAGGTCGTGCGCGAGTTCACCGGCCAGATCGGCAAGTTCGCGCTCGAGCACATGAGCAACGGCAAGACGCGCATTTTCGCGACCCAGCTCGCGCGCTATGCCGCCGAATGGAACGTGCTGACCATGCGCGTGATGCTGATGGCACGCAAGGATCGCGAAGCGGTCAGTGCCGCCTCACATCACTTCCTGATGTATTCGGGCTACGTGACGATGGCCTACTTCTGGGCGCTGCAGGCAGCGGTGGCCAGCCAGAAGCTGGCCCAGGGTGGCGACGAGAAACCGGAGTTCTACAAGGCCAAGATCGCCACCGCCAAGTTCTACTTCGATCACCTGCTGCCGCGTGCCAAGGGCCATGCGTCGTCGATGGTCAAGCCGAGCAAGTCGCTGATGCGTCTGAAAGTCGAGAATTTCAGCTTCGACTGAGTTGCCGGGGTACCAACAAAAATGGCGCCGATCGGCGCCATTTTTGTTGCGGCCGAATCAACGGCGCAGCAGGTCGCCGACTGGCTTCGACACCGTCGGTGCAATCGGTTCTTCGCGCGACTCTACGCGAGGCCTGACCGGCGCGTCCGAATGACGCCGTGGCGGCGAGACGCCGGTGTCGGGCGGAATCGGCGCCGAAGGTTCGAGACTGGTGCGCGGCCGCTCGCGGTAGTGGTAGTGATGCGGATAGTAGAAGTAGTACGGATACGGATAGAAGAACGGCTCGACGTAGTAGGTCTCGTTCTGGCTGCGTTCCGGCCACAGATAAATCGTCTGCGCTTCCAGTTTCGGATAGCGATAGTCGAAGTCGCCGACCTTGCGTTGTTCGACGCCGCTGATGGCGCCGACGATGGTCACATCACGTCCGGGCTTGAACAGGGCCGGATCAAGGAAGCCGGACTTGCAAGCGAGGAAACGGCCTTGCTCGCTGTCTGTCATCACCGGGCGCGCGCTGTAGTCGAGCGGGCGCCCGAGAACTTCAAAGCAGCTCAGTTCCGGCGTGTTGTTCGACGACAGGATGGTGCCTCCCCAGCGCACCGGTGAAACCGCAACGGATTCACTCAAGGCTGCCTGCTGCGGTGTGATCGCGGCGAACTCACCCTTGAGGACAGCCGGAGCTGCGCAGGCACTCAGCAATAGTGCCGCGAGCGGCAGGGCGACGCGGGAAGCACGAAGGTGTGAGCGCTTGAACATGGGTGGCTCCGAAAGGGTTCCGCCGCGGGCGGAAAGCTTAACCGGTGCACTGTGATCGTCAGCGAGTGAACCGGGCGTGAATGAACTTGTGCCCTACTGTGCCGGCACATGGCTGGTTGTGACATCAACGAGGATGCGGCCGTCGGCGCCGCTCACCGTCGTGCGCACCACACTCAAGCGTTTACCTTTCTTGACGTAGACCGATTCGGCTGTCAGTTCGCCGTCACGCTGGTTGGCGAGCAGGTTCGCGCTGAGCTGGATCGCCAGTGGAAAGCCGGCCTGGCCCGGTTCGATCTCGCCGCCGCCGAAGGCCAGCACCGTGGCGCAGACATCGGCAAACCACAGCATGGCACCCGCGTGGACAGTGCCGTAGGGATTGAGGATGCCGGCCTGCACCGGCATGCGCCCGACCACGCGCTGTGCGGACTGCTCGACGATCTCGAACTGGATCTGGCCGGTGACTTTCATTGCGCGTTTCCCTGACGAAGTGAGCGCGCCATTGTCACGTATCCAGCCTCATTTCACCTACAACGTTGCCGCGAGACGCGAGCCCTGGTTGATGGCGCGTTTGGCGTCGAGTTCTGCCGCAACGTCGGCACCGCCGATGATATGGACCGAAACACCGGCCGCCTGCAGCGGTTCCTGCAGTTCGCGCAGCGGTTCCTGCCCGGTGCACAGGACGATCGTATCGACTTCGAGCAGCGTCGCCTTCTCGCGCTTTTCGCCATAGCTGATCAGGATGCCGCGCTCGTCGATGGCTTCGTAATTGACGCCGCCGATCATCTCGACCTGCTTCATCTTCAGCGTCGCGCGGTGAATCCAGCCGGTGGTCTTGCCGAGGCGCTTGCCGAGCGATTCGGCCTTGCGCTGCAGCAGCGTGACCTTGCGTGCGGGTGGCGTGATCTGCGGCCGGGTCAGGCCGCTGCGCTGCTCGGCAGGATCGATGATGCCCCATTCACGATTCCAGGTCTGCAGATCCAGCGTCGGCGAATGGCCGTCGTGGGTCAGGTACTCCGAGATGTCGAAGCCGATGCCGCCGGCGCCAATCACCGCGACGGACTTGCCGACCGGCTTCTTGTGCAGCAGCACGTCGATGTAGGTCAGCACCTTGCCGGTTTTTTCCTGCTCGGCCTGGCCGGGAATCTTCGGGCTGCGAGGAACCACGCCGGTCGCGAGAATCACATCGTCATAGCCGCCCGCGATCAGCGTGCTGGCGTCCACGCGCCGGTTCAGGCGCAGATCGACCCCCGTGGTTTGCAGCTTGCGGCCGAAGTAGCGGATCGTCTCGTGGAATTCTTCCTTGCCGGGTACCTGCTTGGCCATGTTGAACTGGCCACCGATCTGCGCTGCGGAGTCGTACAGGTGCACGGTGTGGCCGCGTTCGGCGAGCACGGTCGAAGCAGCAAGGCCGGCCGGGCCGGCACCGACGACGGCAATCGTCTTGCGCTGCGTGGTCGGCGTGTAGTTCAGCACGGTTTCGTGGCAGGCGCGCGGATTGACCAGGCAGCTCGCGGTCTTTGCCGAGAAGGTGTGATCGAGGCAGGCCTGGTTGCAGGCGATGCAGGTGTTGATCTCGTCGGCGCGGTTCTCGCGCGCCTTCCTGACGAAATCCGGATCGGCGAGCAGCGGTCGCGCCATCGAGACCATGTCGGCCTGACCCGACGACAGGATCGTCTCGGCGACGGTCGGATCGTTGATGCGGTTGGTCGCGCAGACCGGGATGCTCACGTGATCCTTGAGCTTGTGCGTGGCCCACGCAAACGCAGCGCGCGGCACCGAAGTCGCAATCGTCGGGATGCGCGCCTCATGCCAGCCGATGCCGCTGTTGATGATCGTTGCGCCGGCCTTCTCGATCGCTTTCGCCAGTTCGACGGTTTCTTCCCAGGTCTGGCCGTTCGGAATCAGGTCGAGGATCGACAGGCGGTAGATGATGATGAAGTCCTTGCCGACGGCCTCACGCACGCGGCTGACGATCTCCACCGGCAGGCGCATGCGCTTGGCCCAGCTGCCGCCCCAGGCGTCGTCGCGCCTGTTGACGTGTTCGACGAGGAACTGGTTGATGAAGTAGCCCTCGGAACCCATGATCTCGACACCGTCGTAGCCGCCTTCGCGGGCGAGCTTGGCGCAGCGCACGAAGGCCTTGATCTGGCGCTCGACGCCACGCGACGACAGCTCGCGCGGCGCGAACGGCGTGATCGGCGATTTCATCTTCGAGGCCGAGACCGAGATCGGCGTATAGCCGTAGCGACCGGCATGCAGGATCTGCAGCGCGATCTTCCCGCCTTCGGCATGCACGGCGTCGGTGATCTGCAGATGCGAACGCGCGGCACCGGAGCTGGTCAGCTTCGACGCAAATGGAAACAGCCAGCCTTCGAGGTTCGGCGAGAAGCCGCCGGTGACCATCAGGCCGACTTCGCCGCGCGCGCGTTCGGCAAAGTAGGCAGCGAGGCGCGGGAAGTTCTTCGCCCGATCCTCCAGCCCGGTATGCATCGAGCCCATCAGCACGCGATTGCGCAGCGTGGTGAAGCCGAGGTCGAGCGGTTGCAGCAACTTCGGATAAGCAATTTGCGAGCTGGCCAAGGAAGAACTCCCGATTGCTGGCGACAGTAGATGACTGGGGTTGATCTTATCCGCTCCGGTTTCTGGCGCCTTGGCCGTAACGCGGCTTGCCGCGTCGCCCCGGCCAGCCCATCTGCGGGCAAAGGCGGCACAATGGCAGCGGATCACTCTTCAGGGGTAAGGCGATGGAGCAGCGGGTACTGGTATCGATCAGCGACGGCATCGCAACGGTGACGATGAATCGTCCGGACAAGCTCAACGGCCTCGACTACGAGATGTTCGTCGGCCTCGTCGACGCCGCGAAGCAGATCAAGCACGATCGCTCGGTGCGCGTCGTCATCCTGCGCGGCGAAGGGCGTGGCTTCTGCGCCGGCCTCGACTTCAAGTCCTGGGGGAAGAGCCGCGGCCGCATGATGCGCAGCTTCATCAAGTGGGGCTTTGCAAAGACCAATCTGTACCAGCGCGCCGGCTGGTGCTGGCGCGAACTGCCGGTGCCGGTGATCGCGGTCGTGCAGGGCGTCTGCTACGGCGGCGGCCTGCAGATCGCGCTGGCTGCCGACATGCGCATCGCGACGCCGGATGCCGACCTGTCGATCATGGAAGCGAAATGGGGCTTGATTCCAGACATGAGCGGCAGCGTCAGCCTGCGCGAGTTGTTGCCGATGGATCAGGCGATGCGACTGACGATGACCGGCGAGCGCTTCAGCGGCACGCGTGCCGCCGAATTGGGTCTGGTCACCGAAGTCAGCGCCGATCCGCTGGCAACCGCGCAAGCACTCGCACGCGAGATCTGCACACGTTCACCGGACTCGGTTGTGCTGACCAAAGCCCTGTTCCGTCAGAGCTGGACAGCATCGGAACGCAAGGCCTTCCGCATCGAAAGCGCGCTGCAGCTCAAGCTGCTGCGCGGACGCAACCATCGCGAAGCGATCAAGGCCAACACGGAAAAACGGGCGCCGGACTTCGCGCCGCGTTCGGTCTAGGCAGATGGCAAAGCTGCGCTACGTTCGGCGCGCAGCGCCGCGGTCAGTGCTTCCTGGGATTCGTGCCAGCGCTGCATGTAGTCGGGCAGGGTGGGTGAGGCGCCGTCGTGGCCGGTCATCTGCAGGACCTTCTGCGGCGGCACACTGCCGCGCTTGCTGAGGAACACGTAGCGCACCAGTACGGTCGCGTAGACCTGTTCCTTGCGGATGAAGCGGTGTTCACAGAAGAACCACTTCTCGTTCCAGCCGAGCAGGCGTGTGTCCAGCGCATAACGGCGAAATGGCTGCAGCGAGCGTGCGAAGCGTGCGCTCGACCCGCCGGCGACCGAGCGCCAGCCGAGACGCAGCGCCTTGCGCCACAGGTTTGTGCGCATGCCCCAGTCGAGACGGCCGATGTCTGCGGCCGAGAAATAGCGGCCGTTGTTCATGTGCAGGTTGAAGTCGATCTCGCCCGGCAATACCCGCAGGTGGATGCGCGTCGTATCGAACAGGCCAGCCTTGCCGCGCAGCAGGCGCCAGGTGGCGAGCACATACAGCACGCGGAGAAATTCGAGCATGGATCGCGAGGGGGTCAGAGGGCGGGCAACCCACCGTAAGCGATCGGCGTCGCCGGGCCATTGGCCTCGGCGACAACGTCAGAACGCCGGGATCGAAGGCGTCCGCAAACGTTCCAGTGCCTTGCTCAGCGGCGTCGGGTGACCGAACAGGTAACCCTGGGCATACGCCAGACCGACGTCCCGGCAGAGCATCGCCTGTTGCGGTGTTTCTATGCCTTCGGCGATCACGTACATGCCGAGGTCTTCGGCGAGGCGCGCGATGGCGCGGATGATCGGCAGGCCACGTTCGCTGGTCGCCGAGTCCTGGATGAAGGACCGATCCAGCTTGAGTGCCGCGACTGGCAGACGGTGCAGATAGGACAGGGAGCTGTAGCCGGTGCCGAAATCATCGACGACGAGCTTGCAGCCAAGGTCGCGGCAGCGGTTGAGCAGGGCCAACGCCGCGTTGAGGTCGCGGAGGACTGCGGACTCGGTGATCTCCAGATGCAGGTGCGCTGCGTGCAGATCGTTGGCTGCCAGCGCGTCGCGGATTGTCGGGAACAGCTCCGGATCGCCGAACTGGCGTACCGACAGATTGACCGAGCAGAACGGCAACGGTCGTCCGGCCTCGAGTTGCCTGACCTGATTCTGCATCTGGGACAGTGCAGCGGCCGCTTCGCGGATTGCCCAGCGGCCGAACTCGAGGATCAGGTTCGAGTCTTCAATGACCCAGATGAACTCACCGGGCGGCACCAGCGTGCCCTCGCGACGCCAGCGAACCAGCGCTTCGAAGCCGGCCACCTGCGACTCGCCGGCGACGCTGACGATGGGCTGGTAGAACAGCTCCAGTTCATTGCGCTGCATGGCCTCGCGCACGGACTGCTGGATGCGCAGGCGATTGACGGCGATGTCCTGGTCAGAAGCCTCGTTGGCATCTGTTCCGCGCATGCCCTGCTGCGGCTCCTCCGGCATCCTGGCGTCGCCGCCGTCGAGGCTGGACAGCGCATGGCGGTTGCGCTTGAGCATCACCCGCAGCAGGTGACGCACCAGCGGCGGGGTGTTATCGAGCTGCTCCTTCAGCGATTCCTGGGTCACGATACGCAGAATCGTCGGGACAATGGCGCGGACGCTGGCGCTGCGTGCGCCGTAGCTGATCAGGGCCATTTCACCGACCAGGTCGTTGGTTCCGAGGTGGCCGATGATGTGCGTGGCTGACAGACGCTCGACGTAGACCTCAACGACGCCGGATTCGATCAGGTAGGCGTGATCGCCCGCTTCGCCTTCGCGAAACAGGACTTCGCCTGGTGCCAGTCGGTGGGCCGTCACTCTGCCTCTCTACGCGCTGTCAGCTGTCGTAGCATCCAACTTCTGGGCGGGGGCTGCAGCACGGAGCCGGCAATCCCTCGGTCAGCTGTCCGCGGATGCGCTGATCGAAGTCGCCGACGGCGAACAGGTTTGATGCGGCCGTCGGGAGCTGCTTGCCGTGGCCGAACTCGACGATTGCCGGTTGCGCAGGGTGGTCAGCGCCGGGATCAGCATGCCGAGCATCAGCTGACGCAGCGTCGCAACCGGCGTTTCCGGATGGGCCAGCCACCAGCGGGCGATCGATTCGCCTGCGCCGTAAAGCGCATAGGTCAGCGGCTCGACCTCGCGGCAACCGGCTTCACTGGGGTCGCCGACGATCTGGGCAAAGGTCCGGTTGGAGTTCGCAATCATACGATCGCGCAGTTTCATGACGTGCTCGGCCACCGGCGTCGAAGCGATCAGGCCTTCGTTGAACAGCACGCGCCAGAAGTCGCGATAGCGATCGATAAAGGTGAGGATCGCGTTGACGCTACGCTCGACGCGCGCCAGCGGATCGCTTTCGTGTGAGATCAGGCCCATGCCGGCAAGCAGGTGCTCGCCGGCGCGTTCGATCAATGCGATATACAGACCGTCCTTGGAACCGAAGTAGCGGTACAGCAGCGGTTTGCTGATATCTGCCTGATTGGCGATGTCGTCCATTGACGTGCCGTGATATCCACGCGCAGCAAACACCCTTGCTGCAACTTGCAGCATTTCTTCCATGCGGGTCTCGCGCGGCACGCTGCGGGTGCCGAACTTGCGTCCGGACCGGGTTGTCCGTGCTGCCGCCTTCTTCCTGACGGGCGGTTTCTTCTGGAGTGCCATGTTCTCGTCCCCATTCCCTATTCTTATGCTTATCTTGAACAGCTCTTATGGAGCAGAAATTTACTCCAAATTCGCTCTGAAAAGAGAGTTATCCTGAAAAACGCTGCCTTTTAGCGCTGCGATATGTTTAACGCATTGATGCGTAACGACATTCCTATCAGAACATAGAACAGCGTCATCAACGCCGCGTAGGTCCACTCCAGTGCGTTCATGGCGGCTTTTGCGTCGGCTGAAAAGTGCTTCAAGGGCAGGCTGAGCAGGCCCAATGCCAGCAACAGTGCGGAAAAGCACAGCATGCTGTTGCGAAGCCTGGCCCCAAGGCCGGCCAGCGGAGTCAACAAGGCGAGGGTGAGCATCTGTGCGAGCACCGAAAATCCGAAGAATACCGTGATGCCGTAGCGGCGCATCCATTGATAGAACTCGCCGTCGATCCCGAGAAAAACGACATACATGGCCAGGAACGCCGCTGCGGTGATGCCGAGGATTCGCACGCTGCAGCATCGCCTGATCGCGTCCGGGCGCTGGGCCAGCAGCCACGCGGATAGGTGTTTCCAGAACAGCACCAGCAGGGCTGCGTAAGGCAGCATCAGGGTCTTGAAGACGATGTTCGCGATGCCGTTGCGTGCGGCGCGGCTGATCGACGTGCAGCCGTCGACGTAGGGCAGACACCAGGGCACATCGCCGCTGCTTGCGGCGAGTGCATAGCTCAGATGCACTGCCAGGAGGGGCAGCAGTACCAGCAGCCAGGGTAGTCGGCACAACCAGAGAGAGTTCATGCAGAACCTCGTCGAGCGTCGCGCCATCCTGTCAAAGATTCACGCGATGCGCGCCATTTCCCGATTCCGCCGTCAGGCCGTCGTAATCAACGCGTAAGGTGCGGCGCCCTGGCTTTGCCACCGCGAGGGCGTCTGAGCACCGCGGTCAACGGACTTTCGCTGGGCGGATGGCCATCATGGCGCAGCTGCAAGGCCTGGTTGCGGACGCGCTCAAGGGCATCGACACAGGCTGCCATCTCGGTCTTCTTCAGGACGCTGAGGATCTCGTGCCGGGTGTTGGCGAGCACGTCCTCGATCTCGGCGCAGGTGTCGTGGGCCTTCGCGGTCAGGACGAGGTGATAGGCGCGGCGATCATCCGGGCAGTGCCTGCGCTCCACCCAGCCATCACGGCTCAAGCGATCGAGCAGGCGGACCAGGCTCGGCGCTTCGATGCCCAGCGCGGCGGCGAGCACGGTCTGCGTCATCGGCTCGTTGGCGCGGTACAGCAGCACCAATGGCTGCCAGCGCGCAGCGGACAGCCCCAGCGGCTCAAGCCGGCGGTCGACAATCTCGCGCCATAGCGTCGAGACGTCGCGCACCAGGTGTCCAAAGCTCTGTTCAGGGCAGACGGCGGTCATGGGCTGGAATGATATCTTGCGTGCTAATAGTTAGCAGGCTAACATTAGCGTCCCCCCGTATGCAACGCCCGCTGCCGGAGCGCCTCAGCATGTTTGTCCCCCCATTCCGTTCGACGCCTCTGGTCGCCCCCGCAATGCTGTCTGCGCTGCTGCTGGTCAGCGCCTGCTCGAAGGCCGAGCCGCCGCCGGCGCAGCCGACCGCGGTGACGACAGTCAGGATCGAGCCGCGCGCGGCGACGGTCACTGCCGAGTACGTCGCCGAGGTCGATGCCTCGAACATCGTCGAGATTCGTGCGCGTGTCAGCGGTCTGCTGGAAAAGCAGGTCGCTGTCGAAGGTCAGGAGGTCAAGCGCGGTCAGGTGCTGTTCGTGATTGACCGTCAGCCCTATGTGGTTGCGCTCGAACAGGCGCGCGCAGCACTCGCCGAGGCCGAGTCGGCGCAGCAGCAGGCAGAACGCGATCTGGCGCGTGTGCAGCCGCTGTCGGAACTCAACGCAGTGAGCCAGCAGGAACTCGATGCGGTCAGTGCGCGCGTCAGTGCGAGCCGCGCCGCCGTGGAAGCCGAACGCGCGGCGGTGAAATCGGCCCAGCTCAATCTCGACTACACGACCGTGACGGCGCCGATCGACGGTCGCGTCGGTCGCGCGCAATTTCGCGTCGGCGCGCTCGTGACCGCCTACCAGTCGCTGCTGACGACGGTCTACGACACCGCACAGATGTATGTGAACTTCAGCATCAGCGAGCGCCGCATGCTGGAAGTCCAGGACCGCTTCGGGGTGGAGCCAGCGGGTCACTACCAGGACGACGACACCTTCAAGATCCTGCTCGCCGATGGTTCGACGTATGCGCAGCCGGCGCGTCTGAACTTTATCGATGCGGCCGTCGACAAGCTGACCGGCACGCTGCCGCTGCGCCTGGAGGTCTCCAATCCGGACGGCAAGCTGCGCTCGGGTCAGTTCGCCCGTGTCGTCGTTGCCGTCGACAAGCTCGACAACGCCCTGCTGGTGCCACAGCGTGCGGTGCAGGAACTGCAGGGCAAGACCTCGGTGTGGATCGTTGACGCCGAACAGCATGCGCAGAGCCGCGACCTGCGCATGGGCGCGCGCATAGGCCCTGACTGGCTGGTCGAAGAAGGGCTGCAGGCCGGCGATGTCGTCATCGTCGAAGGCTTCCAGCGTCTCAAGCCGGGTACACCGGTGCAGCCACAAGCTGCAGCGAAACCGGGTCCGGCAGGAGCGCCGGCGCCGTGAGCAACTTCTTCATCGCCCGACCGATCTTCGCGTCGGTCCTTGCCATTCTGATCACGCTGGCCGGCGCGATTGCGCTGACCCAGCTGCCGATCGCACGCTATCCGCAGATCACGCCGCCGTCGATCGTCGTCTCGGCGCGTTTCCCGGGTGCCGACGCCACCACCGTCGAGCAGTCGGTCGCCGCGCCGATCGAGCAACAGGTCAACGGCGCGCCGAACATGCTCTACATGAGCAGCAAGAGCGGCAATGACGGCTCTTACACGTTGTCGATCACTTTCGACGTCGGCACCAACCAGGATCTCGCTGCCGTCGAAGTGCAGAACCGCGTGGCGATCGCACAGCGCAGCCTGCCGGAGGAAGTCACGCGCCAGGGTGTGACCGTGATCAAGCGCCAGCCGTCTCCGCTGCTGTTCGTCTCGGTGCGCGCAACGGATCCACGTTACGACTATCTGTTCCTGTCGAACTACTCGAGTCTCAACATCTACGACGCGCTGGCGCGCATTCCCGGCGTCGGTCAGGTCACGGTGTTCGGTGCGCGCGACTACGGCATGCGCATCTGGCTTGATCCGGAAAAGATGGCACGTCTCGGTGTGACGACGCAGGACATTTCACGCGTGCTGCAGGAGCAGAACGTGGTCGCCCCAGCCGGAACCATCGGCGCAGAACCGGCGCCGCCCGGACAGCAGAAGCAGTATGCGGTCAGCGTGCGTGGTCGCCTCAGCACCCCGGCCGAATACGAGAATGTCGTCGTGCGCGTCGGCGACGACGGTTCGCTGGTCAAGCTCGCCGACATCGCGCGCGTCGAGCTGGCGGCAACCGACTACACGCGCTCCAGCCGCCTTAATGGCGAGCCGGTCGCGAACATCGGCATCTATCAGTCGGCCGATGCGAATGCCCTCGATGTCGCAAAGGGCGTGCGCAAGACGATGGAGGAGTTGTCGAAGAGCTTCCCCGAGGGCATCACCTACTCGGTGCCGTTCGATACGACCTTCTTCGTCTCGGAATCGCTGCGCGAAGTGATCAAGACCCTGTTCGAGGCCGGCGTGCTGGTCCTGCTTGTGGTCTTCCTGTTTCTCGAGAGCTGGCGCGCCACTTTGATTCCGATGCTGACCGTGCCGATCGCACTGATCGGTGCGTTCACCGCATTCATTGCCTTCGGCTTCACGATCAATACGCTGACCCTGTTTGCGCTGGTACTGGCGATCGGCCTGGTCGTGGACGACGCGATCGTCGTCGTCGAAGCCGTGACCGAGAAGATGGATACGCATGGCCTTGCGCCGCGTGAGGCGACCCAGGCGGCGATGAAGGATGTCTCAGGGCCGGTGATCGCGATTGCGCTGGTGCTGACCTCGGTGTTTGTGCCGGTCGCTTTCCTGCCCGGCCTGACCGGTGAGCTGTACCGGCAATTCGCGTTGACGCTGTCTGTATCCGTGCTGATCTCGGCGCTGATCGCCTTGACCTTTACGCCGGCGCTGTGCGCGATCCTGTTGCGACCGACGGCGCAGTCGCATTGGAGAGGTCCGCTCGGCCTGTTCTTCGGTGCATTCAACCGAGTGTTCAAGCGCTTCACCGAACGCTATACGGAATCGGTGCGACACGGCATACGGCGTACGGCGATTGGCGTCGTCGTGTTCATCGCGGTGGGCCTGGCGACGGTATGGATGGTGGCGCAGCGACCGGGTGGCTTCGTCCCGGAAGAGGACCAGGGCTACCTGCTGACGGCGGTAACCTTGCCGGCCGGCGCTTCCTTGCAGCGCACCGAGGCGGTGCTCGATCAGTTGCGCCGGATCACGGCGCAGATGCCCGAGATCGAAAGCACGATCGGCATCAGCGGCTTCTCGCTGCTCAGCGGCGTTGCTTCTCCGGCAACCGCCACCGTGTTCATCGTGCTCAAGCCCTGGAATGAGCGGGCACTCAGCGCGCAGCAGGTGATCAAGCAACTCGGCGACGAAATCGCCAGGCTGCAGGAGGCAAACTTCGTTCTGATCAATCCGGCCTCGATTCCAGGTATTGGTTCGGCGGGCGGCTTCGAGTTCGTGCTCGAAGCGCGCGGCAGTACAGACATGCAGAAGCTGATCGACGCAATGCGCGATGTCATCGTACGTGCGCAGAACCAGCCCGAACTGGCGCGCGTGTTTACCCAGTTCAACCCGGATACGCCGCAGATCGAGTACATCATCGATCGTGAGCGCGCAAAAACGCTCGGCATTCCGTTGTCGGACATCTTCGGTTCGCTGCAGACCTATTTCGGCGGCAGCTACATCAACGACTTCAATCTGTATGGCCGAACCTTCCGCGTCACCGCGCAGGCCGAAGCGGCGTCGCGCGCGACGCCGGAAGCGGTGAATCAGCTGTACGTGCGCTCGGCGAATGGCGAGATGGTGCCGTTGTCGACGCTGGTGACGATTCATACCAAGGCGATGCCGGACTACATCGAGCGCTTCAACGTGTTCCGTGCGATCACGATTCTCGGTTCGGCCGCGCCCGGCTACAGCAGCAGCGAGGCGGCGGCGGCTATGGAGAAGATCGGTGCCGATCTGCCGGCGGGTCTCGGCGTCGGGTGGGCCGGCGTCCCTTTTCAGGGGGAGAAGGCGG
>CAZDPA010000012.1:0-4288 GCA_964507195.1 uncultured Salinisphaerales bacterium
CGAGCACGACGAACCGGGCTCTTCGAGCAAGCCAAGAATTCTGGTTGACGGGCGATGGCAGGAGCTTGTACCGGGGGTTTCCGTGTCAACCGATCCCCGCGATCCGGACTTCTGCCCGATACGGTTGCGCGCACAGATCATCGAAGATCTCCTCGCCAGTGGGCGCGTCGAACTGCTGGCTGTAGGCATCGTTGCCATCGACGCCAACTAGTGGCCTGTTACAGGCCACCAGCACCGAATCATCTCGTTCAGTTCGAGTCTGGTGAGTCAGTGATAACCAGATGATCTACCCCCGACAGGCAGAGTGAGATGAACTGGACGCTGCTTGGCATGCTCGCACTGATCGTCATCATGATCGCCGCTCCGTTCGTTGCGCTCCGTTCGGTGTCGTACGTTCAGGCGCGACGTAGTGCCGCGCGCGCCAGGCCCTTGCCAGATGAAGTGGAAGATCCGGACAAGCCGACCGGATTCTGGTGAAGGACAGATCGGTTCTGCGCATGGCCTGAGCGAGACATCAGGCGTCGGGCCGACGCGAACTGCGGGTCGGCCCGACATCCGGAATGCTGCGCTCTGCGTGATTCACCTGCCAATGATCGGCGGATCGAGTGTCAACCGCGCATCAGTTGTTGTCGTCACGCTGCTCCACGCGCCCGGCGCGACGCTCCTGCCGTTCTTCAATGCGCTCGCCCCTTTTGTCCAGACGTTCATTGGCGCGATCGCCCTGGCGATCAAGGCGGTCGTCGATGCGATCTCCACGCTTGTCTACGCGCTCGGCGGTGCGCTCTTTTCCAGCCTCATCCAGACGCTCGGCGCGCTTGTCCAGGCGGTCATCGAGGCGGTCACCGCGTGCATCCTTGCGATCTTCGATGCGGTCGCCCTTTGCGTCGAGCCGCTCTTCGGCGCGATCGCCACGCGCTTCGATACGGTCGGCGCGTGCGTCTGGGTCCGCTTGAGCCGTCAATGTTGTGGCCAGAAAGCCGGTCGCCAGCAGAAGGAGGGGGACGTAACGTTTGTTGTTCATGGAATTCTCCAGGGTAGGGGTACTGTTCATCTTCAAAAGCAACCGGACTGTGCTCCGGTCGTTACATGCAGATAAGGCCTTGGGAGCGTGTTTGCTGAGTAACTGAATTCGACTTAATGCTTGCTGGCTCTCATGCTGCCTCGCGCCTGTTCGGCTCTGGCAGCACCGATCGCGGTTTTGACGTGTTTGCGCTCTTCGGGAGGAGGCAGCACTGCGCGAAGACCCAGGCTCTTCAGCCGGAGTTCGCGGCACCAGCCTTTGGAGTGGTAGAGGTGTTCATCCTCCTGGTCCTCCACTTCGTCCACCGCAGTCTGTAGAGCCCTGCGTTCATTTCCCTTGAGAGCCGAAGCGATTTTTGAGAGCAGTTCCCAGTTGGCGTGATCCTTGGTTTCTGCAAGCACAACTGCTTCGCAGGCGACCAGCTCAGCAACATCGGTGTTGCCGGTCTCGCGAGCCTTCTCGATCGACGAGACGAGGGCTTTGCCTGTTTCGCGAACAATCGGTCGTGCGGGTGTCTCGAGCTCCGGATCGATTCCGAGCTCTTCGCAGACATTGAGCAAGGCGCTCTCATGATTCCTGGTTTCTTCCAGGTACTTGCCGAACTCTTCCTTGAGTGCGTCGTCCTGAGCGCATTCGACGGCCAAGATGTAAATCTCGATGCCGCCGCGCTCATGCTCAAGCGCTTCAACGATCAGGTGCTGCATTTGCTCGTTCATCAGGGGGCCCTCTGATTCTCTGGCTGGGGTATCTAAATGCGCTTTTCGCAGTGAACCATTCCTGAACTATTCCAGGAACAAGGTTCGACTTCGCACGCAGATCGACGGATCAAGTTCAGGCCGATTCACTACGAGCGTTGCGGTCGATGCAAGCTGCAATCTCGACAGTGCAATATGGGCATTTCGCAGCGCTCTGAAGCCCCGACGGAATGCACAGGCGGCTGGCATGTTGATTGCTGATTGCGTAGGCACACGCTCGAAGGAGTGACCTGCGATGGCAACGCAGTCGGATGACCATCCAATCGACGCATTGGAGGACGCAGCGCCGATTCCGTCGATTCTGAAAGAGAACTCCGACAAGGCGTTCTTCATCCGGTTTACCCTGGTGCTCATTGTGCTCTCTGGTCTCACCGGCGGCTTCATGCTGGCGGCGCAACTCGCCGGAGAAACACGCATCGAACCGCGCTTTCAGTATGAGCTGGTCGATGACCGCACGAGACCCATCGGAAACGTGGCTACGACCGCAGAAGCTGCTGCCGCGCTATCCGGAGCAGAGGAATCCGCCGAGGAGCCGATTCTGATCAGCGGAGAGCAAGCGGTTCAGGAGTACTGCTCCGTATGCCATGCAGACGGCCTGCTGGGTGCTCCCAGAAATGGTGACACGGCCGAATGGAAACGACGTGAACTCGAAGCGGGCGGTGCAGACAGCTTGCTGGCATCGGCCATCCGTGGCAAAGGACAAATGCCTCCTCGTGGAGGAGTCCCCTTGTCCGACGAGAGTCTTCAGGAGGCGATTGCCCTTCTCCAGAAATGACGTCCTTTCCAAAGGAGTACGACGTGGAAACGCAGGAGCTACATCGTGGGCGACTCATCGATCATATCCAATTGGTCGTGCGAGACCTTCCTGCATCCCGGAAGTTCTACGCAGCGATCTTTGAAGCGCTGGATATCCCCATGGGCGGCACAGGGGATGGATTTTTCTGGGTGGACGAGTTGTTCGTCTCAGCGCCCGAAAGCAAAGCTGCACAAGCCCGTTTGACCGGGCGCCATCACCTGGCATTCCAGGCGAAGAACAGAGCCACCGTCGACAAGTTCTACAAGGTGGCGTTGGCCAATGGCGGCAAGAGCAACGGCGCGCCTGGGGAGCGCGCATACCACCCGGGTTACTACGCGGCATTCGCGCTGGATCCGGACGGCAACAATATTGAAGCCGTCTACCATGGCGAAGCCGAACGCAGCGCGCCTTCGGTGCTCATCACTTTCCAGTGAAGCGCGCCACGTCGGTCAGCGCAGCGCTCGGAGCTTCCTAGCTTGCGGCACTTTCTTTCTTGACGCGCCCAGTGCACCGGATCCGGCAACCCGCAGAATGCGGCGGAAGGTCGGGCATTCCATGTGGCCAGGGGCGGGGCAGGCCGCGGCATGGACGAGCCCGTCGCGCATGGCGCTCAGCTTGCGGATCGTGTGATCGAGTTCGTCTGCTTTTGCTGCAAGCATCCGGCGGTCGATCCGCGGCTTGCCGTCCGAAGTAAACATCTGCGCGATCTCATCGAGCGCGAAGCCGGCGGCACGCCCCAATGCAATCAGCGCCAGGCGTTCCAGCACGCCGGGGTCAAATACACGTCGCAGGCCATTTCGGCCGACGGCGGCGATCAGGCCTTTCCCTTCATAGAAACGCAGGGTGGATGCGCTCAGACCGGACTGTCTGGCCACTTCCCCGATATCGAGTTCCCGCATGCACTTGACTTCAAGTCGGCTTGAAGTTGCATGCTGTGGCTTCGATACTCGAAAGACAAGCGATGGGAGCAGGCAATGAGTTCAGAAGCGCAGAACGAGCAATCGGCGTTGTGGAACGGTGTGGCAGGGCGTGGCTGGGTCGAGGCGCAGGTGCTTCTTGACCAGCTGTTCATGCCCTTCGAGCAGATGCTGGCTGCCGCGGCAGCGGAGAGGCCACGCGACGGCGTGCTCGACGTAGGCTGCGGCACGGGCGCAACGACGCTGGCGGTGGCGCGACAGCCCGGGATCAGGGGCCGCTGCACCGGTGTCGACATCTCGGAGCCGATGATCGACGCTGCCCGTGCCAGAGCCGGACGCGAAAGCCTGCCGGCGACCTTCATCTGTGCAGACGCGCAACATCATGCGTTTGCTCCGGCGAGCGTCGATCTGGTCATTTCGCGCTTCGGCGTGATGTTCTTCGAGGATCCGGTCGCGGCGTTCGGCAACCTGCGCCGCGCCACGCGGGACGGCGGCGAGCTGAAGCTGGTCGTCTGGCGCGGACCCGAGGAAAATCCGTTCATGACGCTGGCCGAGCGTACGGCGGCGCCGCTGTTGCCGGGGCTTCCCAGGCGCGAACCGGGTGCGCCGGGACAGTTCGGCTTCGCCGATCCGCAACGGGTGCGCGGCATCCTCGAAAGCAGCGGCTGGCACGCGATCGATATCGCGCCGGTCGATGTGAGCTGCAGCTTTCCCGAATCGGAGCTGACGATGTACCTGACCAGGCTTGGCCCGCTGGGTCGGGCGCTGTCGGAAGTGGCGGAGCCCCTGCGTTCGCGGG
>CAZDPA010000012.1:4298-28726 GCA_964507195.1 uncultured Salinisphaerales bacterium
TCGTCGACGCGGTGCGGGCCGAGTTCGAATCTTCCTACGTGCAGGACGGCGAGGTGTGGTTCGGGGCGTCGTGCTGGATGGTCAGTGCGCGGGCGGGAGGATGATCACACCTGAACCCGTCGCATCGAGTGCCTGCCAAGCGGGTGTCGGCTGATCCCGGGGGTTTTCGTACGGCCCTGAGAATGCCTAGCCGGCCTTTCCATTCCGCTGCGCATACCACGCCACCGCATCCGTGATGGTCTCCGCGATCGGCCGCGGGTTCCAGTGGAGTTCGCGGCGCGCCTTGCCGTTGTCCATGGCCTGGAAGATGTTCGACAGCATCACTGCGTCGGTGCTGGCGAGATAGTCCTTGCGACCGGTGAGCTTGAAGAAGCGCTCGATGACCCACACCACGCCATACGCGATTGAACGCGGAATGATCGTCGGTGGCTTGTGGCCGCCCAGCGCCGCCGCCTGCGAGTAGAAATCACGGTTGCTGATGAACTCGTTGGCGATGATGTAGCGCTCACCGCTGCGGCCGTGCTGTTCGGCGAGCAATGCTGCTTCGGCAACGTCGCGGATGTCGACGGTGGGTGCGCCGGCATTCATCGCTGCGCGGACTTGCCCGCTGGCCATCTGCCACAGCATGCGTCCGTGCGGCGTCGGCTGGTAGTCCTCGGGGCCGTAGGTGTTGGCGATGCACAGGGCGACGCCGGGCAGCTGCTTCTCGCGGCAGTAGGCCAGGAAGCGGTTCTCCGCTTCGAGGCGGGCGAGGATGTAGGGCGGGGCGCGATCGTGCCAGTTGAACGGAATGTCTTCAGTTACCGGCCCGTCGGGATTGAGGCCCAGCGTGCCCATCGTGCTGGTGAATATGAAGCGCCCGACGTCGCAGGCGAGTGCCGCATCCATGGAGTTGACCAGGCCGTCGACGTTGTTGCGGTAGATCGGCGTGGTATCGGTCAGCCAGAAACGTGGATCGACAACGCAGTGAAAAACCGTACCGCAGCCCTGCATGGCCTTGCTCAGCGACGCGGGGTCGAGCACATCACCATAGTGAATCTCCACCGGCAGATCTTCGAGCGCGTCCTGCTTGCTGGATTGGCGCAGCAGTACACGGACCTTGCGCCCGCGCTGCGTCAGCAGGCGGGTAATGTGGCTGCCGACGAATCCGCTCGCGCCGGTGATCAGTGCGGGCTTGTCTGAAATGCTGGGCATGAGCGCTTGGTGGTGCTGGAGCAGGCCGGAGCCCGATTCTAGTAACGCGGTTGCACTGTCGCATGACCACGACCGCAGGCGATCTTGTCTGCCTTGACTGAGCCGGCAGCACGGCGGGCGTGTTTGCTATCGTCGATCGGTCGCATCCCTTTCTGCACAGGCCATCAGCCACGCCATGAACGACATCGACACGATTCGCGAGATCGAAGCCATCAAGCAGCTCAAAGCGCGCTACTGCCGATTTCTTGATGCCAAGGACTGGGCGGCCTGGCGGAGCCTGTTCACGGACGGTTTCGTCAGCGACACGGTCGAATCGGGCGGCAAGCTGATCACCGGTGCCGACGAGTTCGTTGCCTTCGTGCGCAAGATGCTCGGCGCGCCGGGCCGGACCACCGTGCACCACATCCATGCGCCCGAGATCGTGCTGGACTCGACAACGGCTGCGCACGGTATCTGGGCGATGGAGGATATCGTCCGCTTCGTACCGGGACTCAATCTGCGCGGCTACGGTCACTACGACGAGACTTACGAGAAGACCGGTGCCGCCTGGCAGATCAAGTCGTCGAAGCTGACGCGACTGCGCATGGATCTGGTCACGCCGTTCTTCTCGGTGAAACTGCCCGCTCGACGCAGGCAGTGAGAGGAAGTCGTCTTGGCTCCAGGCCAGCGTTCCTGGCTATTCGCAGGCCTTCCGGAACGCGCCTGGCAGTTCATCAGGACTGACGTCGCGCACATGCGTCGCCAGCGACCATGCGTGGCCGAATGGGTCTTCGAGCACGCCGTAGCGGTCGCCCCAGAACATGTCTTCGACGGGCATCTTGACCGTCGCACCCGCCTTGACGGCCTGGGCGAAGGCGGCGTCGACGTCCTTGACATAGACATGGATGGTGACCGGCGAGCCTTTGAGTGCCTTCGGGCTCAGTACCCCGTGCTCCGGCATTTCATCGACCAGCATCACGCATGAATCGCCGATGCGGATGCTGGCGTGCATCAGGCGGCCGTCGGGTCCCGGCAGACGTGCTTCCTCCTTCGCGTCAAACGCCGCCTTGTAGAACTCGATGGCCCTGGCGGCGCCGGCACACACCAGATGCGGGGTCACGCTGTGCATGCCGTCCGGAATGGATTTGACCTTGGACATCTTCTGACTCCTGTTTTGCGGATAGGTCCCCTTGGTCGAACGGCTGCAGCGCCAATCGACAGGCTTTTTCAGCAGGCATCTCCATTCTCGACCGGTATCATGGCCGCAGGATGAATTGCCGATGACGCTCTACAAGACCTACGCCGCCGAACTGTCGGAAATGATCGAGTCCGGTGCCTTGATCGCCGGGCAGCGCATGCCCTCGGTGCGCGAAGCGAGTCGTCACCGCGGGCTCAGCGTGGCCACGGTGCAGAAGGCCTATCACTGGCTGGAGGCGCGAGGCCTGATCGCTGCGCGCCTGCGCTCCGGCTACTACGTGAGCCGCAAGGCGCAAACCTTGCCGTCGCAGCCGACAGCATCGCGTTCCGCGCTGCAGTCGACCGTCGTCAGGAAAGGCGATCTGATCTTTGAGGTGCTCGATGCGGTTCAGCAGGGCCTCGTCGTGCCGCTGGGATCGGCCTTCCCGAGTCCGTTGCTGTTCCCGCTGCAGCGTCTGTACCGCTCGCTGAACCGCAGCGTGCGTGATCTCGATCCCTGGCGTACGGTCACCGATCTGTCGCCCGGCAATGCCGATCTGCGCCGCCAGATCGCGCTGCGCTATCACATCGACGGCATGGAGATCGCGTCGGACGAACTGGTCATCACCGATGGCGCGATGGAGGCGCTGAACCTGTGCCTGCAGGCGGTGACGCGGCCGGGCGATGCCGTCGTCATCGAGTCGCCGACGTTCTACGTTGCGCTGCAGGCGCTGGAGCGGCTTGGCTTGCGCGCGATCGAAGTGGCAACGCATCCGGCCGATGGGGTCGATCTCGACGCCCTGGATACCGTGCTGAAACGGAATCGCCCGGCGGCGTGCTGGTTGATGCCCAATTTCCAGAATCCGACCGGCGCGCTGATGCCGGAAGACAGGAAGCAACGCCTGGTCGCTTTGCTGGAACTGCATGGTGTGCCGCTGATCGAAGACGATGTCTACGGCGAGTTGTATTACGCCCCCACGCGACCGAAGCCGGCAAAAGCTTTCGACCGCACGGGCAATGTGCTGCACTGCGGCTCGTTCTCGAAATGCCTCGCGCCCGGTTACCGGATCGGCTGGGCTGCGCCCGGGCGCTACGCCGGCGCGGTTCGTCGCCTCAAGCTCGGTACGACCTTGTCCGCTGCGATCCCCTCGCAACTGGCACTCGCGAACTATCTGGAAGGTGCAGCCTACGATCGTCATCTGCGCCAGCTGCGCGATGCCCTGTTCATCGAGCGCGATGCGATGATCAACGCGATCCGCGAGTTCTTTCCAAAAGGCACAAAGGTGACGCGCCCGGAAGGCGGCTACTTCCTGTGGCTGGAGCTGCCCAAGGGCACCGATGCGCTGCAACTGCATCGACTCGCGATGGCGCAGGGCATCAGCATTGCGCCGGGCGCCATCTTCTCGGCGCGGGATCGCTTTGCGCACTGTATCCGCCTGAACTACGGCCATCCGGACGATCGCCGTGTAGGCCGTGCACTCAGGACGCTGGGACGACTGGCGCTGGAGTGCGTGTAGTTCGGCAACCGCTGTTCTTCAAGCGGCTGTCCCGGCTCCGCTGCGCGGAACCGGGCTACCGGCGAATGACGACCTGTTCAGTGCCACTACGGCTGCAGTGCGAAGTGCAGCGCCAGTTGCGCGGCGGCGGCAAAACCCAGCACAACCAGCACCGTCATCACGACGCCGAGGATGATGAAGTGCCAGGGTTTGCCGTGGGTGAAGTCGCGCCGCCGGGTGCGCGAGTTCTGCACGCCGAAGAAAGACCAGGCCACGCTGATGAAAACCTGCCACAGGGTCGGCGGCGCCATCGGTTCAGTCTGCAGATCCGGGCTGGGTTGCATCTCGTGGCTCCTGTCGGGTGAAGGGGTCTTCGCCGCTGTGGAGTCATCTTGCCCAAGCGCGCTGTCTGCAGAAATCACCAGATCGATCAGGAAAACGCAGTACAGAACGGCCGTCGCTGGCGGCGCACGCGCCGGCAGCGCCAGCTGACCGACGGTAGCGGCCGGGCTGCTGGCCGTGTCGGTCTCCAGCAGCGGATGTTTCAAACTATGCGACATGAGTTCGGGACTCTCCACGCGTCAGGCGGAACTGCAGCCCGCTGGTTCGGCGGCGATGGCGCGCGCCAGAAATGTTCTGCTCATTCTGCTGGTCGCAGCGGCCTACTACGTCACCGGACGCCTGGGCCTGCTGCTGGCCATTCCACCCGGCTACGCGACGGCGGTCTGGCCGCCGTCCGGCATCGCCCTGGCGGCGCTGCTGCTCTGCGGCAGCCGCGTGTGGCCGGGTATCTGGCTTGGATCGTTCCTGATCAATGTATGGACCGGGCTGGATCTTTCCGGAGCGTCAGCCTTCGGCGCATCCTTGCTGTTGCCGGGCGCCATCGCCCTGGGAGCGGCCGCGCAGGCGCTGATCGGCGCCGGCTTGATCCGCCGCTTTGTCGGCTATCACAACATCCTCGAGCAGGAATTCGATGTCCTGCGCCTGCTCGTGCTCGGCGGGCCTGCGGCCTGTCTGATCGCGGCGAGCATTGGCGTCGGCGGCCTGTGGATGACCGGGGCGATCGCCGATGACGTCGTCCGGTTCAACTGGTGGACCTGGTGGGTGGGCGACACGATCGGCGTCCTGATCTTCGCTCCGGCAATCCTCGTCTGGGCGGTCCGGCCATTCCACACCTGGCTGCGCCAGCAACTGGCGGTGACCTTGCCGCTGCTGCTGCTGTTCGCGGTGGTAGTCACAGTCTTTATCGGCGCCAGTGCCCGCGAACAACAGCGGGTCAAGGCGGAATTTGAAGCGGTCAGTGGACAGGCTGCATATCATCTGCGCACCGATCTGGATCGCTACGAAGTCGCGCTGTCGGCAACGGCAGGCCTGTTCTCCAGCTCGCAGGAGGTGACCGCAACCGACTTCAACAACTTCACAGAAACGCTGCTGAAGCAATTGCCGGGGCTGTTCGCCATCAGCTGGAATGCAGTGGTGCCAGACCGCGAGCGCCTGGACTTCGAAGCGCGCATGCGCGCCCAGGGCTTCAGCAATTTCCGGATCGTCGAACAGGACGCGCAGGGCCGGCTGGTGCCGGCAAAGATGCGCGAGACGCATGTCGTCGTGACCTACATCCGCTATGCCGATGCGGCGAAGGGTGCCCAGGGTCTCGATGTCGAGTTCGATCCGGTGCGCCGTGCCGCCAATCGGACTGCGGCAGCAACGCGACGCCCGACCGCGACCGAGCCGGTATGGCTGATCGGCGACGTCACCGACAGCCAGGGACTGCTGCTGACTCTCGCAGTCCACGATCAGGACAATCAGCTGCGCGGCTTCGCCACCCTGGTCATCCGCCACCGCAATCTTGTCGAGCGCATGCTGCGGAACATGACAGGCAGCGGCATCGAACTTCGGATTCTGGATCAGTCGGCGTCACCGCAGGCGCTGATCCATGGCAGCGACGCTGCCGAGCCCGCCGGCGGCCTCCGTCATGCGGTGCAGATTGAAGTCGGCCAGCGGCACTGGGATCTGCAGTACAGCCTGCCTGCGAGTTACCTGGTCGCGCACCGATCGTGGGCGATCTGGCTGGTGCTTGCCGCCGGAATGTTCCTGACGGCACTGATGGGCATCCTGCTGCTGGTGCTGGTGGGCCGCGCCGAGAAGATTGAAGGCCGTGTTGCCGAGCGGACATCGCAGTTGCGCGCCAGCGAGGAGCGCTTTCGCGGTCTGGTCGAGTCGGCGCCGGATGCGATGGTCATCGTCGGCAAGAGTGGGCGCATCGAACTCATCAACTCGCAGACCAAGAAGCTGTTCGGCTATTCGCGGCAGGAGCTGGTGGGGCAGCCGGTGGAGTTTCTGATTCCGGACCGGCTGCGCCACGGTCATGTGGGACACCGCGACGGCTATATCGCGGCGCCGCGCGCACGCGCAATGGGTGAAGGTCGGGCGCTGTTCGGGCGGCGCAAGGACGGTAGCGAGTTCCCGCTCGAGATCAGCTTGAGCCCATTGCGCGTTGGCGACGAAGTCATGGTCACCAGCTCCATTCGTGACATCACTGCGCGCAAACAGGCCGAAGCCGAGCTGAACCACACGCTGTCGGTGTTGACTGCGACCCTGGAGTCGACCGCTGATGGGATCCTCGTCGTCGATCTCAATGCGAGGATCGTCAGCTACAACCAGCAGTTCCTCGAGATGTGGCAGGTCCCCGAGCTGATCGCCCAGACCCTGGACGAGAAGCTGGTGCTGTCGTCCGTGCTGCCGCAACTGCAAGACCCCGATCACTTCCTCGGCAAAGTGCGCGAGCTGTACGAAGATCCCAAGGCAGAAGATACGGATCTGCTCGAGTTCAAGGATGGCAAGGTCTTCGAGCGCTACTCGCGAGGCCATCTGGTTGGCGGCGAAATCGTCGGGCGCGTCTGGAGTTTCCGTGACGTTACCCAGCGCCGCGCTGCGGAAGCGGCGCTCAGGGCCTCGGAAGCCCGCTACCGTGCGGCAGAGACGACCCAGCGGGCGATCGTTGCCGGCGTGATCGATGCCATCATCACCGTCGACGAGCGGGGAATCGTGCAATCCTTCAATCCTGCTGCGGAACGCATGTTCGGCTGGTCGGCCAGGGAGATGATCGGCAGCGATCTCCGCATGCTGATACCGCCGCAGCTTCGCGATGAGGTTGACTTCGAGAAGCTGGAGGAAACGGATCTGATCGGCCTGCGCCGCGAAAGCATGGGCTTGCGACGCGATGGCGACCAGTTCCCGATTGACCTCGCGATCAATCGCATGCCGCACCCGGAGCGGCGCGAGTACGTCGCGATGATCGAGGACATCAGCGAGCGCAAGATTGCGGAGGCGCACATCCAGCACCTGGCGCACCACGATTCACTGACCAAGCTGCCGAACCGCGCGCTGCTGCAGGACCGCCTGAACATGGCGATTGTCACGGCTGAGCGGCAGAAGCAAATGCTCGGCGTGATGCTGCTGGATCTCGATCACTTCAAGCGCATCAACGATTCCATGGGCCATCACGTCGGCGATCAGATTCTGCAGATGGTCGCGGACCGGCTGCGCGACTGTGTGCGCCAGGCCGATACAGTGGCGCGCATGGGTGGTGATGAATTCGTTGTGTTGCTGGCCGATGTGGCGAGTCGCAGCGATGTCGAGCGCGTTGCCGACGCGATCGTCCATCAGCTGTCATTGCCGATGATGCTCGGCCAGCAGGAACTTGTGCTGACCCCGAGCATCGGTGTCTGCGCGTATCCGAGCGACGGACTCGATGCGCTGACGCTGATGAGGAATGCCGACACCGCGATGTATCACGCCAAGGAGCACGGCCGCGGCCATCAGCAGTGGTTCAGTCCGGACATGCTGCACGAACCGGAAGAGCACTTGGCGCTGACCAACGCATTGCATCGCGCCTTGGAGCGCGAGGAATTCTCGCTGCATTACCAGCCCCTGGTCAGTATTCATGACTGCGAGGTGGTTGGCATGGAGGCCCTGCTGCGCTGGACTCATCCGGTGCGCGGTGCGCTGGCACCGGGCAACTTCGTCTTCCTGGCCGAGGAGTCCGGCATCATCGCGCCGATCGGAGAATGGGTCTTGCGCAAGGCCTGCCACGATATCCGGCGCCTGCAGGAGCAACTCGGGCAACCGCTGACTCTGGCGGTCAACGTTTCGCCACGTCAGTTTCGCGGACAGAACATCGTGAAGATCGTTCAGGAGGCGCTCGCTGACAGCGGTCTGGCAGCCAGCGATCTCACACTCGAAATTACCGAGAGCCTGCTGCTGGAAAGCCGCGAAGATACCATCGCCACACTCAAGGAGCTGCGCAAGTTGGGTGTCAGCATTGCGGTGGATGATTTCGGAACCGGCTATTCCAGCCTCAGCTATCTCACGCGCTTCCCGATCGACAAGCTCAAGATCGACGGCTCCTTCGTGCGCGATCTGCATGTGGACTCCGACGATGCCGCGGTCGTCAGCGCGATCATTGCCATGGGCAAGAGCCTGCGCATGACCGTTGTCGCTGAAGGCGTCGAGACCATTGAGCAGCTGCAGTACCTGCGCGAGCGCGGCTGTGACGAGGTTCAGGGCTTCTTCCTGTCCAAAGCCGTGAGCCTTGAGCAGTTCCCCGCGGTCGCACGGGACATCCAGGGAAGGCAGGCGGACCTGGCCTGCTCTGCAGTTTGTTGACGCGAAGTCGATCGCCGCAGGGCGGCAAGATATGCCGGCCTGCAGCACTGTTGCCGGACTCGCTGCAGACCACCGCTCAGATGTTGCGTCAGGAAGACGGAGAACATCGGAGAAAAGCTCACGTTTGAAGCCGACGGCCTGAACATCGACGAGTACGCCCGGACCTGGCGTGTTGATGGCGTGAAGCTGCAGTTCTTTGCAAAAAAACTCGGTACTCCAGAGGCGCAGAAAGCCCTCGAATCCCGACTGGCCCATGCGCCGGTTGATGGGCATGACACTGGCGCCATTCGGGTTGTTACGGAGGCATGCCTGTTTTCCGTGAAGGCGCAGCTGGTCGAGGAGCGTCTCACCAGCAGAGATCTTTACGACCTGCGCACCCTGCTCCAAACAGGCCCTAACAGGCCCTGGGGAAGCTCTGAATAAGTCGATCCGTCATTCCCGCGTGCGCGGGAATAACGACTTATTCAGAGCCTCCCTGGTGAACCGCTTCGGTGATATGCGGCAGGCTGGCGTTGACGTATTTCGGGCGTTGTACCAGTTCCCGCAGTTTGCTCAGGCTGTTGAATGGCGTGCTGATCGACATCGCATTGATGATCGACGACGGAATCGGTCCGGCCGGGTCGGACAGCAGCAGGGATTCCACCTGCACGCCGCCGCCGGCCAATGGCGTCAGCGTCCACTGCTGGCGTGACTTCACGATGCGCACGTAGTCGTTCTTCAGCGGCATCAGGTCTGTGGTCGCGGTGTCTGCGATCGTGACGGTATGCGTTTTCGGGTCCTGGCTGATCTCGCGCTGGTTGAGGATGTCGCGATCGCTGACAGGCCAGGGCATCTTCATCATCGAATAGATCTGATAACGGGTCGCGCTCTCGCGATTCCGGATTTCCGAGTGTTCGACGATATCTGCCAGCTCCAGCGTGGCAAGCGGATCCTCGAGGACGGCGACGATCCCGGACAGGCGTGCGTCGATCCGGGTGACACCACGCACTTCGTGAATCGTCCAGCCCGGGACCGGGCGCGTGTAGATCTGGATACCGTCCTTGTCTTTCTGCTGCTGCCAGGCGGTTTCGCCGGCCGCGATCGCTGGCACTGCGAGAGCGGCGGCCAGTGCGAAGAGTGCTGCGGGGAAGATGCGCATCGATTTATGTATTCGTATCGGTTGAAGACGTCTGTACAAGGAGGTTCAGAACACCGGGAAGTTCCGGAGTAGCTCTGGCAGCTGCGGATCAGCTCCGCTGAGGAGACGGGGCCCGGAGGCACTCAAATCACCTTTGGATACCGCTACCCAAGCCTGGATTTGCCGGGTACACTGTCAAAATATGATACACATGGATCATAATCAACCTCGCCCAAAGGCGTCAAACACCACCGATGCCCGCCTGGTGCGCTCGCGTGCAGCCCTCGCCAGTGCCTTGCTGCAGCTGATTGAGCTGCGCCCGTTCGACCAGATCACCGTCCGCGAGATTGCTGCCCAGGCCGGGGTGGGGTACGCGACTTTCTTCCGCCATTACGAGAGCAAGGAATCGCTGCTGGAGGACGTTGCGGCTGATCAGGTGCGCCAGGTCGTTGCGCGGGCCCTGCCGGCATTCGACCAGGTCGACAGTCGTGCATCCTGTCTGGTGCTGTGCAGCCACGTGGAAGAGAACCGCAAGCTGTGGTCCGCCCTGTTCACCAGCGGTGCGCAGAAGGCGGTGCGCGAGGAGCTGGTGAGGGTATCGATGGAGATCGCGTCGACGCGATCGCAGGGCTGGATCCCGGCAGAACTGGGTGTGATCGTGACGGCGACCTCGACGGTCGAGGTCCTTTCGTGGTGGCTGCGCCAGCCTGAAAGCGTGCCGGTGGAGCAGGTCGCCAAGATGCTCGACTGGCTGATCATGTCGCCGCTGTCGCGCCTCGGATCGGGGATCTGAGACGGATTCCGATCAGAGCCGATCGGCATCTTTATGAGCTATATAGATCAAACAGGTTTTTGGGTCCGTCGGGAGGGTCGCGGCGGGCGGGATTTCGATGCAGGGCAATGCAACCAGGACTTCCCGTGAGCACAGTTCCAGAGACAAGGATCGTTGCCGGCATTCGCAGATACGCCGGATGCCTGATCGGCGGTATCGCCGCTGTTTTGCTGTCAGCGTGCAGCGCGCAGACCGCGGACGCCACCCCCCAGCGCCCGGTCATGGCCGTCGAAGTGACTACGCTATCGACCAACAGCTGGCCGGACACGCTGGTCGCGAGCGGCGAGGTTGCGGCTTGGCAGGAGGCGGTGATCGGCACCGAGGTTGCCGGAGTGCGCCTGCAGGAAGTCCGTGCAGACGTCGGCGATGTCGTGAAGCGGGGCGATCTGCTTGCGCGTTACGACGAGGACAGCCTGCGCGCCGATCTGACGCGGCTGGAGGCGGAAGTCGCCGTGGCCGAGGCGACGCTCGCGGAGGCCGAGGCCGACGCGCAGCGCGTCGACCGCTTGCAGGACACGCAGGCCATTTCGGCGCAGGCTGCCCTGGGCTATCGCACCGCGGCGGCGGTTGCGCAGGCGCGCCTGGACTCGGCTCGCGCGCAGCGCGAGGCACAACGGCTGAAGCTGCGTTATGCACGCATCACCGCGCCGGACGACGGCGTGATCACCTCGCGCTCGGCCACGCTCGGCGCGGTCGGCGTTCTCGGTGCGGAGCTGTTCCGCCTGCTGCGCGAGGGCCGGCTTGAGTGGCGTGCGGAGGTCCCGTCCGTGGAACTCGCGCGCCTCAAGCCGGGCATGGCGGTCGAGATTGTCCGTTCGGACGGCGAAGTCGTTGCCGGCAAGCTGCGCCAGCTCGCGCCAACCGTCGATGCGCGCACGCGTAACGGCATTGCCTATGTCGACGTGCCGGCTGACAGCGGACTCGCCGCCGGCATGTACGTGAGCGGTCACTTCGTGCTCGCCGAGCGCGAGGCGCTGACCATGCCCGAAGTGGCGGTCATCCTGCGCGACGGCAACAGCTACCTGATGCGGGTCGATGCCGAACGGCGCGTCCACCAGCTCAAGGTCCGTACCGGGCGCCGTCGCGACGGGGCGATCGAGATCCTTGACGGCGTCGCACCGGATGATCGCTTCGTGCGCTCGGGCGGCGCCTTCCTCGCCGATGGCGACCTGGTCGATATCACGGTCGAGCAGCAGGCTGGCGAGCAGCACGCGTCATGAACTTTTCCGCCTGGGCGATCCGGCAGCCGACGCCGTCGATCCTGCTGTTCTTCATGTTGATGGTGGCGGGCCTGATCGCCTTCCAGCGCCTCGGTATTCAGAGCATGCCGGACATGGAGTTTCCCTCGGTGTCGCTGATTGCCAGCGTGCCGGGGGCGGCGCCTGAGCAGCTCGAGGCGGAGGTGGCGCGGCCGATCGAGGATGTGGTGTCGAGCATCGGCAGCGTCCGCCACGTGTCGACGACGATCAACGATGGTGCCGTCAGCCTGATGATCGGGTTCACCTACGAGAAGGACACCCAGGAGGCGGTGATCGACGTGCGCGATGCCGTCGCGCGCATCCGCTCGACGCTCCCTGGGGAAATGCAGGAACCGGTGGTCTCACGCGTCGAGATTGCCGGTCTGCCGATGGTCAGCTATGCGGTCTCCTCCGAGCGCATGGACGAGGCCGATCTGTCGTGGTTCGTCGATGACACGGTGAACCGCGCGCTGCTGCAGGCACGCGGCGTTGCCGAGGTGCGTCGGCGTGGCGGGGTGACGCGCGAGGTGCGCGTCGAGCTCGATCCAAGCCGCCTGCAGGCGCAGCAGGTCACGCCGGGCGAAATCAGCACCCAGCTGCGGCGCATGCAGCAGGAAGCGCCGGGCGGCCGCGGCGATCTGAGCGGACTGGAGCAGACCGTGCGCACGCTCGGCACCGTCAAGGATGCTGAGGCACTGGCGCAGATGTCCCTGCCGCTGGCGGACGGCCGCAGACTGCGGCTCGGCGACGTTGCGCGGGTGCGCGACACTTACGCGGAACGCCGGCAGCTCGCGCTGCTGGACGGCGTGCCGGTCGTCGGCATCGACATCATGCGCGCGCGCGGACACGACGATGTCACCACTTCGAAAGGTGTCTACGCCGCGATCGATGCGCTCAAGCGCGAACACCCGCAGGTGCGTTTCGTCGAGGTATCGAACACGGTCGATTACAGCCGTTCCGAGTACCAGGCGGCGATGCGCGCGCTCTACGAAGGCTGCATCCTCGCCATTCTCGTGGTCTGGGCCTTCCTGCGCGACTGGCGCGCGACACTGGTGTCCGCGGTGGCGCTGCCGCTGTCGATCATTCCGGCCTTCATCGTCATCATGGCGATGGGCTACTACCTCAATGTTCTGACCTTGCTGGCCCTGATCCTGGTCATCGGCATTCTCGTCGACGATGCGATCGTCGAGGTCGAGAACATCATGCGCCACCTGCAGATGGGCAAGCCGCCACTGCAGGCCGCGAGAGAGGCAGCCGACGAGATCGGCCTGGCGGTGATCGCGACTTCGCTGACGCTGGTTGCGGTGTTCCTGCCCACGGCTTTTGCCGGCGGCATGACCGGCAGCCTGTTCCGTCAGTTCGGGTGGACCGCTTCTGCGGCGGTACTGTTCTCGCTGCTGGTCGCGCGTCTGCTGACGCCGATGATGGCGGCTTATCTGCTCAAGCCGAGCGCACAGGTGCATCGCGACGGACCGCTGATGTTGCGCTACCTCAGGGCCGCGCGCTGGTGTCTCGACCATCCGCGCACGACGGTCGTCGGCGCCGGGGCGTTTTTCCTCGCGTCGCTGGTGATGATCGGCCAGCTGCCACTGGCCTTCATCGCCGGCACCGATTCGTCCAACGAGGTCGCGATCATCGAAGGGCCCCCGGGCAGTTCGCTTGAACAGACGCGCGAACTGGCGGAGCGGGCGCGCGTGCTGCTGGCCGATCTGCCCTTCGTGCAACTGGTCTACACCACAATCGGCGCCGGTGTGCAGACCGGCAATATCCGCGACAGCCTGGCGGCCGCGGAAGTGCGCAAGGCGCAGCTCACTGCGCGTTTCGATCCGCAGGCCGGCAAGCGCTACACGATCGACGAGCTGCGCGTGGCGATGCGCGAAGCGCTGGCACCGCTGCCGGGCGCACGGGTCAGCATCGGCCGCGGCACGCCGGGCGAGAAGATGAACCTGATGCTCGCCGGAAACGATCCGCAGGTGTTGATGCGCACGGCGCGCGCGGTGGAAACCGAATCGCGCACGCTGCGCGGCATCGGCGCCGTGACCTCTTCGGCGAGCCTGCAGCGTCCAGAGATTGTCATTCGGCCGAACTTCGCGCGCGCTGCGGAACTGGGCATCACGTCGGCGGCGATCGGCGAGGTCGTGCGCGTGGCCACGGTCGGCGACTACGACTTCAACCTGCCGCGCATGAACCTGCCGGGACGGCAGCTCTACGTGCGCGTGCAGCTCGATCCCGAGGCGCGCAGCGATCCGGCGATGATCGGGCAGCTGCGTGTGCGCAGCGATCGTGGCAGCGCGGTGCCGCTGGCCAACATCGCGGATATCAGCGTGGCTGGTGGTCCGGCGCAGATCGATCGCTACGACCGCAGCCGCGTCGTGACGCTGGCTGTCGACCTCGAAGGCCGGCCGATCGGCGACGTGCTCGAGGAGGCGCGAGCGTTGCCGACGCTGAGCGCGTTGCCGGCCGGCGTGCGCGAGATCGAATCCGGCGACGTCGAGTACATGACCGAGATGGTCGACGGCTTCATGCTGGCGATGCTCGCCGGCATCTTCTGCGTCTATGCAGTCATGGTGCTGCTGTTCCATGACTTCGGCCAGCCGCTCACGGTGCTCGCGGCGCTGCCGCTGGCGGCGACCGGCGCGCTGGGCCTGCTGTGGATCTACGGACTGCCGCTGTCGATGTCGGCGCTGATCGGCCTGCTGATGCTGATCGGCATCGTCACCAAGAACTCGATCCTGCTGGTCGACTACGCGATCATGGCGCGACGCGACCTAGGCATGAACCGCACCGACGCGCTGCTCGACGCCTGTCACAAGCGTGCGCGGCCGATCGTCATGACCACGATGGCGATGGGTGCCGGCATGATGCCGATTGCGCTGGTGCTCAGCGGCGACGATGCGTTCCGCCAACCGATGGCGCTGGTCGTGATCGGCGGCCTGATCACGTCGACCGTGCTGAGCCTGCTGGTCGTGCCGGTGGTGTTCGAACTCGTCGATGAGGTCAAGGTCTGGTTGCGGGTGCGTTTGTCCGCAAGCGCAACGGCATCGGCCGCTGATGTCCACGAGCGCAATCGGCCTTCTGCCGCTGCAGCCCACCCATCAGGCTACGAATCTTGACGCCCGTTGGCGCAGCGTTGATATTAGTGTCATAACTATGACATCAAATACAGGAACCCGCGTGAGCAACAATCCCATGGTCAACAAGCTTCGCTATGCGTCCCTGCTGGCCGTGACGGGCGCCGTGTTCTGCGCCTCGGCTGCAGACCCTGATGCGCATCAGATGGGTACGAAGTACTCGCCGCTGACGCAGATCAACGCGGGCAATGTCGACAAGCTCGAACTGGCATGGGAATACCACACCGGTGAAGTTCCGCCGAAAGAGGCCGGCATGGCGCTGATCGCTTTCGAGGATCAGCCGAGCATGATCGAAGGCAATCTGGTGGTCTGCACGACGTCGCGCCGCATCATTGCGCTCGATCCGCAGACCGGCGAGCAGCGCTGGGTTTTCGATCCACAGGATCCGAAGCTCGGCATGCGCAAATGCCGCGGCATCTCGCATTGGATCGACAATGAAGCTGTGGAAGGCGCCAGCTGCAAATCGCGCATCTTCCTCGGCACCGCCGACTACCGCCTGATCGCAATCGACGCCAAGGACGGCAAGCGCTGCGAAGCCTTTGGCGAGAATGGCCAGGTCAGGATGCAGCCGAGCAAGCCGGAGCTCTGGCCCGGTGAGGTCGTTGCCGGTTCAAAGCCGGCGATCGTCAACGGTGTCGTCGTCGTCGGTTCCGCCGTCGCCGACAATCAGCGCGTCGATGCGCCGAGCGGACAGGTTCTGGCATTCGATGCGCGCAGCGGCAAGCCGCTGTGGCACTTCGATCCGCTGCCGCGTGATCCCGCTGATCCTGCGGCAAAGACCTGGGAGAAGGGCACGGCCGAAGGCTTCGGTGGCGGCAATGTCTGGGCCAACATGGCGGTCGATCAGGATATGGATCTGGTGTACCTGCCGACGACCAGCCCGTCCGGAGACTTCTTCGGCGGTGGACGCGCCGGTGACAACCGCTATTCGTCATCGATCGTTGCGCTCAAGGGTGCAACCGGCGAAGTCGCGTGGCATTTCCAGTTCGTGCATCACAACGTGTTCGACTACGACACGCCGTCGGAACCGCTGCTGATCGACTGGAAGCGCGCCGATGGCTCTACCGTGCCGGCACTGGTGCAGAACAACAAGACCGGCCTGATCTTCGCGTTCAATCGCGCAACTGGTGAACCGCTGGTGCCGATTGAAGAACGTCGCGTTCCGCAGAAGGGCGAGGTCAGCGGCGAACAGCTTTCGCCGACGCAACCTTTCCCGGTCGGCATGCCGGTACTGGCACCGCAGAGCTTTTATCCGGACGACGCCTGGGGTTTTACGTTCATCGACAGATGGCTGTGCAAGCGCAAGGCCGAAGGCCTGAACCATGGCGCGATCTATACGCCGCCGAGCGAGCAGGGTACGATCTTCTCGCCGTCCGTCGGCGGCGGTCCTAACTGGGGTGGCGGAGCGTATGACCCGGCCAGCGGCATCATGGTCGTGCCGTCGAATCGAGTACCGACCATCGTCAAGCTGGTCCCCGTCGCCAACGCCAAGACCGGCCCGATGGACAAGGTCGAGCTCGGCGGCACGATGTCCTTCCCTGCGGCCGGCTCGCCGTATGTCTACGAAATTTCTCCGCTGCTGTCGCCGCTGGGTTCGCCGTGCTCGGCGCCGCCCTGGGCCGCACTGACTGCGGTCGATCTCGTCAACAGGAAGATTGTCTGGGAAGTGCCGCTGGGCAGCATCGAGAAGATGATGCCGGTCAAGCCGCCGTTCGAGATGGACCTGGAACTCGGCACGCCGGGCGCAGGCGGCCCGCTGATCACCGCCGGTGGTCTGGTGTTCATCGGCTATACGCTGGACGACTCCCTGCGTGCATTCGATCTGCGCAGCGGCAAGGTGCTGTGGAAGACCGACCTGCCCGCGGCAGGTACCGCAGTGCCGGTCAGCTATGAAGCCGGTGGTGCGCAGTACGTCGTGATCGCTGCCGGCGGTCACACGATGTATGGATCGACGACCGGCGATTCGGTCGTGGCATACAAGCTCAAACGCTGAGACTGCGAATCCGATTCCGGAGGGCGACTGTCCCTGCAGCGAAACTGCTTAGAATCGCGGCCATGCAGATTTCACGAACCGCCTTGGCCGTCGCGGCCTGCCTGATCGCGCTCGGTGCGCTTGCCGTCGAGCATCTTGTGTGGCCGCGATTCAAGATCAGCGATCCGGCTGCGGGCATCACCGTGCCCGGCCCGGTCGATGTCGGCTTCGCACAGTCGATGGTCCTGCATCACCAGCAGGCGATCGGCATGGCAATGCTGATGCAGGACGACCGGCCGACGCCGCTGGTGATGCTGGCGCGCGGTATCGCCACCGCACAACTGGTCGAACTCGGTGAGATGCGCGGCTGGCTGCGCGTGTGGAATCAGCCGCTGATTGCGCAGAAGCAGGGCATGGACTGGATGCTGCTCGGCAGCCGTCCGCCCGACGCGGAGCTGCGTCAGTACCTGCTGGATTGCCAGCGTGCGCCGACCGGCATGTCCGGCCTGGCCACCGATGCGGAAGTGAACCGTCTCAGGGAACTCGACGGGCGCGAGCGCGACAAGCACTTTCTGCGCCTGATGCTCGCCCACCACGAGGGGGCGATCCCGATGGCGCGATTCGCGGCAGCCGAGGCGCTCGTGCCGGTCGTGCGTGACCTGGCGTCACGCATTGTTCTCGAGCAGTCGGAGGAGATCTACCGCATCCAGCGCACGCTGGTGGCGATCGACGCGCTGCCGGAGTAGGGACAGACGCTTCCGGCAGATATACTTCCGCGCACAACAAACGGGGGAGTTTCAATCATGATCAATTCACTGCGCGCCCTGTGCGGCATCGCCCTGACTATGGCGCTGACTGCCTGCGGTGGCGGTGGTGATGGACCGTCGGAAGTCGTGCAGGGACCGACGCCCAAGGCGAACTGCGGTGCCGGCTCGCGACCCGAAACCGGCTTGCAGGGGCGTGTCAGCCAGGCGGACCATGACAGCGGTCGCGCGGCCGAGGGCTATACCTGCAATACCGAACTGGTCGGTAGTTTCGGGGCGCCGAACCCGATCGGCACGGTCGGCGGTTTCAAGGTCGAACGCTACGTCGACAAGTCAGGCCGCGAGTGCGCGTACTACGACACCACACTGCTGTATCCGACCAACCTGCTGGACTTCGAAGCCGGCGTGAACGTGCTCGACATGAGCGATCCGACGAATCCGGTCCGCACCGCGCGACTGGTCACGCCGGCAATGCTGTCTCCGCACGAATCGCTGGTCGTGTCGCAGGAGGGCGGGGTGCTCGCCGCCGTGCTCGGCAACCCGGCGTTCTATCCGGGCGCCATCGATGTCTATGATCTGGCCGACGACTGCCGTTATCCGGTGCTGCGCTCGACGCTGGGAATCGGTGTCCTCGGTCACGAGAGCGGCATCGCGCCGGACGGCAAGACCTTCTTCTCGTCGTCGCCCGGCACGCCGACGCTGACAGCCGTCGACATCACGAACCCGCTGCTGGCGATTCCGCTGTGGACCGGCAATTACCGATCGCACGGCCTGTCGATCAGCAACGACGGCAACCGCGCCTATCTCGCGGCCGGCAACGGCAACGGCGTGCTGATCCTCGACATCTCCGAGATCCAGGCGCGCAAATCGAATCCGCAGGTGCGCGAAGTCGGCAAGGTCTCGTGGGACAACCAGACCATTCCGCAGAACGCGATTCCATTCACGCGCGACGGCAGGCCCTATCTGCTGGAGATCGACGAGTACTCGACGAACGGCGGCAGCGTGACCCTGCACGGCAGCGTCGTCGGTGCCGGCCGCATCATCGACATCAGCGACGAAACCCAGCCGGAGGTCATCTCCAATCTGCGCCTGGAAGTACACGAGCCGGAGAACCGCGACCTCATCGCCGGAGACCCCGGCGCCGTCCTGCCGATCCAGGGCTATGCCGGGCACTACTGCAATATTCCGACGCGGGTGAATCCCGACATCGCGGCGTGCAGCATGATCGTCTCAGGTCTGCGCATCTTCGACATCCGCGATCCGAAGAAGCCGCGCGAGATCGCCTACTTCAACGCACCGGTGAATCCGCGCGTTACGCCAGTCTTCGAAGCCAGCAACTGGGCGATGTCGAGCCCGTCGTTCGCGCCGGATCGAAAGGAGATCTGGTACACCGACGGTTACGGCGGCTTCTACGTCGTGCGCGTCACCAACGGCGTCTGGGGAGGCACTGCGCCGCATGACGACTGTGGACAAGGACTTCGACCCCGGCGCCTGGGACGAGCTGCTGCAGCTCTTCGGCCGCGACGGCGTCGCCGAGATGCTCGACGCGCTGCAGCGCGATCTGCCGGTGCAGCAGCAGCGACTTGCCGATGCACTGACCGCCGACAACCGCAGCGCGCTGAAGAGCATTGCGCACAGCCTTCGCGGCGTGGCGCTGCAGTTCGGCGCTGCGGCGCTTGCGCAGCGTTGCGCGGACGTGGAGCAGTCCGCGGCCGGGCAGACCCCCACAGCGCAGCTCGGTACTGATACCGCGCGCCTGCTCGAAGGCTACGGCGTACTTGTGCGCGGGCTGCAGGCTTCATTGCATGACGCCTGACGCACAGCAGCCGCGCCTGTCACGCCGTAGCCTTGCGCTGTGCGTGCTTGGGCTGCTCGCCAGCGCGCTGCTGGCATGGCAGACCGCGCAGGTCATCGCGCAGCATCAGCAGGCGCGTTTCGACTACGAGGTGCGGAGGATCGCGTCTGCGGTCGAACAGCGGATGCAGGCCTACGTGCAGGTCCTGCGCGGCGGCAGAGGTCTGTTCGAGGCCTCGACGCATGTCAGCCGCGACGACTGGCGCCTCTACGTCGAGAGCCAGCGTCTTGCGGCAAGCTACCCAGGCATCCGCACGATCACCTTCGCGCCCAAGGTGGAGCCAGACCAGCTCGCGGACTTCATCGCCGCTGTGCGCAGCGAATCCACGGCGCGCTTCACCAACCCGAAGGTTCTGACCGACTACACCCTGCGTGCACCGCCGCCGCCGATTGTGCCGAGCCAGCCGGCGGTGCACGGGCCGGTGCTGTACACCGAGCCGCTGAACGCCGACAACGAACGCGCGCTGGGCATCGACATGATGCGGGACGTGGGGCGCCGGCTGTCGATGGAAGCCGCAGTGGCCACCGATGACGCCGTGCTCAGTCCGCGCCTGCGCATCCTGCGCCCCGGCGGTACCCAGGTCGGCTTCATCGCCTACATGCCGGTCTACCGCGAAGCGCGCCATCTGGGCTGGGTCAATGCGACCTTCCACGCCGAGGAATTCATGAGCGGACTGCTCGGCGACGCCGACGGCCCGCTCGTCTTCGAGATCTACGATGGCGCGACGACCGACGCCGCCACGCTGCTGTACTCGACCGCCGGCCTGACGCCCGAAGGCGAGCCGCTGCCGCTGCCGTCCGCACAGCGCGCGGACTACGGTGCCGTGCTGGCCCTGCAGATGCCCGGACGCGAGTGGACCGCGCATCTGCGCAGCGGACCGGGCTTCGCCACCCTGACCGAGCGGATCGTGCCGTGGCTGGTGGTCTTCGGCGGTCTGATGACGACCTTGCTGCTGTATGTGACCGCCCGCGCCGGCGCCCGCTGGCAGTCGCAGGCCCGACTGCTCGCGGAGCAGGCCGAGGGGCTGCGCGAGGCGCGCGCTGCCGCCGATTCCGCGAATCTGGCGAAGAGCAACTTCCTTGCCAACATGAGCCATGAGATCCGCACGCCGCTGAATGCGATTCTCGGCACCTCCGAACTGCTCGGCGACACGACGCTGGATCGTGATCAGCGCCTGAGCCTCGACACGATCCAGCAGAGCGGCGATCACCTGCTTGGCGTGATCAACGACATCCTCGACTTCAGCAAGGTCGAGTCCGGCATGCTGGAACTGGAAAGCACGGTGTTCGAACTGCGCCGCGTCGTCGAGGAGGCGCTGGAGCTGGTTGGGCACAAGGCTGCGCAGAAGCGACTCGATCTCGCCTGCGATTTCGCACCGGGCACGCCGGAGATGGCGCGCGGTGACGCCGCGCGCGTGCGCCAGATTCTCGTCAACTACCTGTCCAACGCGATCAAGTTCACCGAGGCCGGCGACGTCGCCGTCGAGATCAGCGCGCAGCCGGTCGAGGCGGCGCGTCATCGCTTCCGCATCGCGGTGCGCGACACCGGCATCGGCATTCCGGCAGAGCGGCTCGACCGTCTGTTCAAGTCCTTCAGTCAGGTCGACGCGTCGACCACGCGTCGCTACGGCGGCAGCGGCCTGGGTCTGGCGATCTGCAAGCGGCTTGCGGAACTCATGGGCGGCGAGGTTGCGGTCGACAGTCATCCGGGGCGCGGCTCGACGTTCTCGTTCAGCTTCGTTGCCGCCACCGATCCGGCGTGGCAGCCCCTGCAGCGTCCGGACCTGGACGTGCTTCAGGGCAAGCGCGTGCTGATCGTCGACGACAACGACACCAATCGCCGCATCCTGCGCAGGACTGCCCAGGACTGGGGTATGCAGGCCGTCGACATTGCTTCGCCGAACGAAGCGCTGGCGCTGATCGAGCGCGGCGACGCCTTTGATCTCGCGGTGCTCGATTACTTCATGCCGGAGATGGACGGGGTCGCGCTCGCCGCGGCCATCCGTCGCCACCGCACCCACAAGGCGCTGCCGTTGCTGCTGCTCAGCAGCGCGCGTCAGACCAGCACAGGGATGGAAGACTTCGACCTCGTGCGCGTCAAGCCGCTGCGCCGCAGCGGCCTGCTCGACGCCTTTCTCGATCTGCTGGTGCCTGCGCAGGCAGCGCATCCGGTCCCGGCGCCCGTCGTGCGCGAAAGCGATCTGCCGCCGCTGCGCATCCTCCTGGTCGAGGACAACGCGATCAACCGTCAGGTTGGTACACGCATGCTCGAATCGCTGGGCTACCGTGCCGATGTCTGCGAGAACGGCGCCGAGGCGGTCGAAGCGGTGCGCCGCCAGTCCTATGATCTGATACTGATGGACATCCACATGCCGGTGATGGACGGCCTCGAAGCCACGCGCCGTATCCGCGCGATGACCGACATCGCGCAGCCGCGGATCTTCGCGATGACCGCCAGCGTGCTCGACGACGAGCGCCAGGCCTGCGTCGACGCCGGTATGGATCGCCACCTTGCAAAGCCTTTCCGCCGCCACGAGCTGGAAAAGGCGCTGCGCGACGCGGCAAGCGGATAGACTGCGGCGCACACGAAGGGGCAGGGGCATGGGCGCAGGCAGACACACCATCATCATCGCGGACGATCATCCGCTGTTCGGCGTCGCGCTGCGCCTGGGCGTGCAACGCGTCGCACCGGACGCCGAAGTGATCGAGGTGGACTCGTTCGCGGCGCTGCGCGACGCGGCCCATCGTCACCCCAACACCAGTCTCGTGCTGCTCGACCTGATGATGCCGGACGTCGAGGGCCTCTCCGCGCTGCAGTTCCTGCGCGACGAGTTTCCGAGGCTGCGCGTGGCCATCGTCTCCGGTGCGCCGGCGCAGGCCTGGGTGCGCGCCGCAGAGGCGCTGGGTGCGGTGGCATTCGTGCCGAAGTCGACGGCACCGGCACAGACCCAGAACATCCTGCGCACGCTGCTCGAGGGCGGCAGCTGGTGGCCCGAGGCGCAAGCCCCCAGTGCGGCAGCTGACAGTGTGGATTCGCGGATCGAGCGACTGTCGCGCCAGGAACTGCGCATCCTGCTGCGCATCAAGGATGGCAAGCTCAACAAGCAGATCGCCGACGAACTGGGCATCGCCGAGTCCACCGTCAAGACCCACATCACGATGCTGCTGCGCAAGCTCGACCTGCAGAGCCGCACCCAGGCAGCGGTGCTGGCCCAGCGAGTCCTGACCGGCAGTTAGCGTAGCGGGTGGCCCGTCGCCGCCGGCCGGCATGGGCCTCACTGGGGGTAACGCTCATGTCGCTTCTGGCATGATCGAGGTCATCATCGCGGGATAACAATCGAGGAGTCGAGAAACCATGAATCCATCCGCTTGGCGTCAACTTGTGGGCGCAGCAGTCACAGCGCTGGCGCTTGTGGCGTGTGGATCGACCGACAATCAGAATCAAGCGGAGATTCCGGACGACACGTCGGCCGAGGCGCCGAACGAGGGAGTGATTCTCGTCGAGGAGCTCGTTCATATGGTCGAACGCAGCGGTCTGTACTCGCTGCCGTCCGACCCCACGGAAGCGCTCGCGGCGATCTCGACATTTCCCGACCAGCTTGGCGATGTCATCGCGATGCATCTCGGCAGGCTCTACCCGACGCCGCACGAGTTCATACCCGGCGTCGGGCCACTGACCGATCTGCTCCAGGCACGCGCGGACTTGTTGCTGAGCGGTGGGCAGCCCGTGAGGCTGTTACAGGATACGATGGGTGGCGAACTCTCGATCCTGCTGCTGCCGATAGAGGCAACGACGGTCATCGTGATCCTTCCGACCCAGGTCGTCGAAGCCGACCCTGCCGCCGCAGCGCTGCCCGAGGCGAAGGTGGACCTCAGCCAGCTCACCTACGAGGTGAACGGCCAGACACGCACCGTCGAACAGTACATGCAGAGCGGGTCGACGAATGCGATCGCGTTCATGCACAACGGCCAGTTCGTCTACGACGACTACCAGAACGGTTTCAATCCCAACACCCGCCACCATATGTGGTCGGTCACCAAGTCGGTCACGACCTCGCTGGTCGGGATCGCCGTTGCGGAGGGTCTCGTCGACTCGATTCACGACCCCATCACGAAGTACGTCCCCGAAGCGACCGGCACCGTCTGGGAAGGCACCAGCATCGAAGATATCCTGCAGATGGAGTCGGGCACCTACTGGGTCGACGTGCCGGTGCACCAGCCCGAGCAGCTGGTCCTGATGGGGGCCGACTATCACTCGAACGGTCTGTTCGGGATGACCCGCGATGAGTACCTGCTGAGGCTGACGCGCGTCTCGCCACCGGGCGAGTTCTACCGCTACAACAGCGGCGATGCGCAGATGCTGGCGTGGCTGCTCGAGAACGTTTACCAGAAGCCCTACGCGCAGATTCTCTCGGAAAAGATCTGGCAGCCTGCGGGCATGCAGGACGATGCGCTGGTCATGGTCGACCGCCTGGGCAACACCTTCGCCTCGATGGGGCTGCACGCCACGCCCAGGGACATGGTCCGCTTCGGGGAGATCCACCGCAACGGCGGACGCAGCATCGATGGCAGGCAGATCATCCCGGAAGCCTGGGTGAAGATGTCACACAACTACGACAAGGCGACCGGCGGCGGCCCGCGCGGCTACATGTGGCCCCACCTGGGCGGCGTCGAGTCCGGCAACTACACCGCAGAGGGTTACGGGCACCAGCTCGTCAGCGTGATGCCGTCCCTGCACATGACCGGCGTCCGTTTCGGCAACGACCCGGTCGACACGATCGCGCAGAAGGAATGGGAAGCCGTGCTGACAGCTGTGGGCGAGCATCTTGAGAATGGCCTCGCAGAATGAGGCGCCTTATGGCGTAGGGCGTTCCATCATTTCTTTGCTTTCACGCTGGCTCAGTCAACTCAAGCAGACATTCGCGATCGACCGCACCCAGCACTTGCGAGGCGGTCGCAATCACGTGAGAACGCAAAAGGTCGGGCACACCTCTGTCTGAACGGCATCAG
>CAZDPA010000012.1:28736-42210 GCA_964507195.1 uncultured Salinisphaerales bacterium
CCCCGCCATAGCGTTAAGGAAGCCCTGCACAGGTTCCCGTTCGTGTCGAGTGCCGGCGAAGCCGGTGTATCGAGACACTAGGGCTGAAGTCGCGGCCTCTCGATACACCTTGCGCTCCGCGCAAGGCACTCGAGGCGAACGGATGTAGTGGCACCTGTGCAGAACCTCCATAACAGGCCCTACCCGGTGAACTCCACCAACGCATTGAACGCATAGCCCTGGCCGCGTGCCGCGGCCAGCGGCAGGCGCACCCGGCACAGGGATTCCACCTTCTTGCGTAGGCGCGAGACGGTGACGTCGAGGTTGCGCCTGAACGATTCCATCTGCGGTCGGTTCAAGGCGGTGAGCAGGTCTTCGCGACTCGCCACCTCGCCCTGGCGCTCGAACAGGCAACGCACCAGCTGCGCCTCCGCCAGCGAGAGCTGGGCGGTGCGCCCGTTGGGCGCTAGCAAGGTCCAGCGCGCTGTGTCGAACGTCCAGCAGGCGCTGCCCGCTGAATCCGTATCCGGCGGTGCAAGTCGCTCGTGCAATCGGCACAACGCGGACTCGAGCGCCTGACGATCGACCGGCATGACCACGCAGCTGCCTTCGTCAGGTGCGACCCCATCCGGGCGCGTCGCATCACCGGTCATGAGCAGCACCATGCCGGTTGTCATGGTCGAGTCCAGTTGTTTTGCGTCGCCGCCGTTCGGACCAGAGATCATCGCTGCGCCGGCGCCGATCACGCTCAGTCGCTGGACTCCCAACTCCTCCTGGCCGCGCTGACGGTCGACGCCGCGGGCTTCGATGCCAATCGCGGCGAGCACGCTGCACAGTGTTTCGCGCAGATGTTCGTCGTCGTCAATCACCAGCCCGCGAAGGTTCATCGCAGTCTGCGGCATCCTCATGACCGCGCTCACCAGCTCACTCCGAAGCCGACGCCCACAGAGTTCTCGCTGCCGCTGAAGCTGCCGCCGAAAGTCAGCATCGAGTGGTCGTTGACCTGCTGCTGCAGGCCGATTGCCATGGCTTCGCTGCCACCCATGTTGCCGAGGCCGAGCGCGATGCGCGTGTCGCCCTTGAGTGCCGAGGCCGCCGCACTGGCCTGGACCTGCGCCGCGCCGATGGCGCCGACACGATCCATGCGTACGCGGACCTGACGAAGATCCTGGGTGAGCCGGGTATCGAGCTCATCGATCGTCACGCTCAGCTCGGTGAAGCGCACGTCGGTGTAACGCTGCGCCGATGCGAGGGTCTGCTGATCGGAGGTCAGCATCTGGTTGAGGTTGACTGCATCGGTGTCGTTGGTGCCGGCAGCGACGTTGGTCACGCGGCGCTGGTTGCCAGCGCTGCCGACCGACACAGTGTTGGCTTCGTCCGCCACCGAGGCATTGCCCAGCGCGACGCTGTTGTCGGCCGTTGCCTGGGCGTTGTTGCCGACCGCGACCGCGAACTCGCCTGTGGCGGATGCGTTGTCGCCCACGGCCGTGGTGTTGGTGCCGAGTGCCTGTGCACCGGTGCCGACCGCGACCGAGGACTGCGCCACGGCGCCGCTGCCGATCGCCACCGAGTTCGATTCCACCGCCGTTGCGTTCGCGCCGAGTGCGATGCCACCGGCGGACTGCACCAGGGCGTTGCTGCCGATGGCGATGCCATTGATCGCATCGGCTTCGACGATCGAGTTGGCACCGCAGTTGATCGAGCCCTGCGCATCGCCGCGGCCGCAGAACGCCGCCGTGTCTTCGGCCAGGTCCAGCGCCGTATCCGCAGTGCCCTGGGCAGTTTCGACACGCTGGTCCAGCACTGCAATCTCGCCTTCGTTGCGGGTGACGCGGACATCCAGGTCGGCGATATCTGCGGTGTTCTGGACGATCGTCGTCTCGGCGCTGCTCAGGCGCGAGTCAATTCCATCGACTTCGTTCTCGACCGAAGTAACGCGCCCCTGCAGTTCGTCGATCTCGACCTCTGCCGTGTCCACGCGCGTATCAAGCGCGCCGATATCGGCGGTGTTCTGAACGATGTCCGCTGTGTTCTGGGCAATGTTGTTTTCGTTGGTGGTTACCCGGCCGTCCAGCGCGTCGATGTCGTCCTCTGCCGTCGTGACCCGCGTGCCCAGGGCGTCGATATCGGCGATGTTCTGCGCGATGTCGCTTTCATTGGTGGTCACGCGGCCTTCGAGTGCGTCGATATCACCCTCGTTTACCGTCACGCGGGTATCGAGATCGGCGATGTCGCTGGTGTTCTGCAGGATCGTGGTCTCGGCGGTATCGAGACGCAGGTCCAGGCCGGTGATATCCGCGGCGTTCTGCGCGATGCCGGCTTCGTTGGCCGTCGTGCGGACCTCAAGCGTGTCGATATCACCCTCGGCGGTCGTCACGCGCGTGGTCAGCAGGCCCAGCTCCATCGTCAGGCCGCCGATATCGGCGGTGTTCTGCGCAATCCCGGATTCGGCGGTATCCAGCCGGCTATCCAGACCGTTGACCACGGTAGTGGTGTTGGCGACCGTGGCCTCCAGCGTATCGACGCGGCCGTCCAGCACGTTGATCGCAGCAGTGTTGGCCGCCACGTTCTGGTTGGTCGCGAACAACTGCGAGCCGTTCACCGCATCAGTGCTGGTGGCGCTCAGCGTGCCTTCGTCAACATTCACGATGCGCCGCTGGTTGGTGGAAGAACCCACCGACACCGTGTTGGCCACACTCGCGACCGAGCCCTGACCGAGCGCCACGCTGTTAGCAGCGGTGGCTGAGGCGCCCGTACCCAGCGCGATGGAATCTACACCCGCCGCGGCTACGCTGGCGTTGTTGCCGATGGCGATGCCGCGCGTCGCGCCCGCTGCCACGCGGGCGCCACCGCTTTCGTTTGTCGCGCTGGTGCCGATGGCCAGCGCGAAGTCGGCCGTGGCGCTGCTATACGTGCCGATCGCGCTGCTGCCGATTCCCTCCGCGCGGTTGGCGGTTCCGATCGCGCTGCTGCCGACGCCGCTTGCAGCGTTGATGCCGCCGACAGCACTGCTGCCGAAGCCGCTGGCGGTGTTGGGGGCGCCCAGCGCCGTGCTGAACCCGCCGCTGGCTTCGTTGTCGTAGCCCATCGCCGTACTGCCGGTACTCAGCGCCGTGTTCTGATAGCCGACCGCGCTGCTCTGATCCTGCGCGGCCGTGTTCTGAAAGCCCAGCGCCGTGCTATCCACGCCACCCGCCGTGGCACGGAACCCGACGGCCGTGCTGCCGCTGGCCGAGGCGGTGGCCACGGAGCCGACGGCCAGGGCGTTGGCGGCGTCGTCGGCCACACTGGTGCGGCGACCGATGGCGATGCTGTTGCTGGCGCCGGTGCCGACGCGCGCACCGTTGAGGGCAGAGTCCGCATTGCCGATCGCCAGCGAATCCTGCCCCGCGGCGGTGCTGTAAGTGCCAAAGGCAGCGCTACGTACACCGCTGGCAGTGTTGGCGTGCCCGACCGCTGTGGACAAACTGGCGGAGGCTGTGTTGTCGCTGCCGACCGCAGAGGACTCGCCGCCAGAGGCATTGTTGTGGTTACCCACGGCGGTGCTGTTCACACCGCTGGCGTCGTTCAGGTAGCCCAGCGCACTGCTGCTGGCCGCACTGGCCGAGTTGGCGCGCCCGACCGCCGTGGAGTCGGTGGCGGTAGCCCGGTTGCCCGCGCCAACGGCCGTGGCAGCGATCCCGGCGACGTTGATGTGGCCCAGCGCCGTGCCCCGCAACCCGTTGGCCTGGTTCAGCACGCCGACTGCCGTGCTTTCGACCCCCGCGGCTGAGTTGGCGCGGCCGACTGCGGTGCTGTCGATGCCACTGGCGGTGTTGCCAAGGCCGCAATCGAGGGAGCCCGCGCCAGTGCCGGCGGTGCAGATGCCGCCGGCGATGGCGGCGTTGAGCTGGCCGACATTGACCGCGTCGGTAGCGGCGGTGCCGGCGGCGACGTTGACGATGCGGCGCTGGTTGGTGGTTGAGCCCACCGATATCGTGTTGGCAACACTTGCGACCGACCCTTGGCCCAGTGCCACGCTGTTGGCGGCGGTCGCGGATGCGTCCGTACCCAGGGCTATGGCATCGACGCCCGCCGCGGCTACGCTGGAGTTGTTGCCGATGGCCATGCCGCGCGTCCCGCTCGCCGCCGGTTGCGTCCGTCGCCGAACTGCCGATGGCAATGGAATGGTCGGCCGCCGCCGTGCTGTAGCCGCCTACTGCCGTCGCTCTGAAGCCCGTCACGCTGTTGCGATAACCAAAGGCGCTGCTGTCCTCACCATCCACCTCGTTGCGATAGCCAACGGCCGTGCTGTCGGGACCCGAGGCGACATTGCGATTGCCGACCGCGGTGGTGGCCCTGTTCAAAGCCTCGTTGCCCTCACCCAGGGCGAGCGCGTTCTCGCCTGCGGCTAAGGCATTGGTGCCCAGGGCGATGGCGTCCTCCCCATCGGCTTCGACCGAGGCATTGCGGCCAATGGCGATGCCGTTGGTAGCGCCGGCCGCGACGCGCGCGCCGCTCGCCGCATCGGTCGAGTTGCCGATGGCCAGCGAGAAGTCGGCTCCGGCGGTGCTGAAAGAACCCACCGCCGTGCTGTTGGTACCTGTGGCCAAGTTGACGAGCCCGAAAGCACTGCTGCCGATCCCTGTCGCCTGGTTGGCGCGGCCGACCGCGCTGCTGTCGACGCCGCTCGCACCGTTGTTGTTGCCGACCGCGGTACTGGCCGCGCCGGTGGCGAAGTTCATGTGGCCAAGCGCGGAGGCGTTGTCCTGATTGGCGGTGTTGTCGAAGCCCACCGCGACACTGCGTTCGCCGCTGGCCAGGTTGCTCCAGCCCACCGCCGTGCTGGCGACGCCGGTGGCCCCGTTGCCGCTGCCGACTGCGGTGGCGTCCGGGGCGACGGCCGGGTCAGCCTGATTGCCGGCGATGTTGTCGAAACCGAAACTGCTGGTGCGCTGACCATAACTACGATTGTCGGTGCCGACCGCCGTCGAGTTTGCGCTCGTGGCCCAGCTGCCCGCCCCGAAGGCCTGGGAGCTTCCGCCGTTTGCGCGCGACTCGTGTCCGACCGCCGTGCTGCGCACGCCTGACGCAATCGTGCTCACACCGACCGCCGTGCTGCGTTCGCCGGTGGCCTGGTTGCTGGCGCCGAAGGCGTTGCTGAATTGCTGCGTGGCCTGGTTGGCGTTGCCGAACGCGCTGCTGGATCCGCCCGATGCCTGGTTGCCGAATCCGACCGCACTGGCATTCGTGTTGCTGGCGTTGTTGCCGTTACCGACGGCCGCGCTGCCGGCGCCGCCGGCTGAATTGAAATGACCGCAGGCCAGGGCGTTCACACCAGCGCCGGTGCTGCTACCGGGACCGACGCCGATGAGCTCGCAAGTGCTGGCCTGCAGCTCGGGCGAGAAGGTCGCGAGAACCGCCAGCGCTATCGGCACCGCGAGCGTCTGAGTCCCGACCTTCGGCACTGCTCCCCGTTTCGTGGACGCCGAGCGGCCGGCGCCGGTCTGGCTGCTGGCGAGTTCGGATGTCACTACCATGCAGCGCAGTGCGCGGCTCCAGACGATCTTGAATGTGCGGTTCATTGCAGTCCCCTTGCGTTTAATGCGTGAACGCAAGAATCCGCCAGACCCGCTGCGGCGAATATCCGTGAGTAGGACTACGACTTTGGTACTAGCCCGAAAGCGGGGTCAGGGCTGAAGCCGTAGCCCGGACGAAGTCCGGGAGCACACTGGCTGGATGAAAAGCCCCCGGGTTGCACCCGGGCTACTGCTACTGCTGCCGCAGCTACATCAGCCAGCGCAGCGCGCGTTCGATGACTTGGTGCGCGTCGCTGTCGATGTTGTTGCCGTGGGCGACCAGCACGCGCTCGAACGGCAGGTCGAGGATGCGCTTCATCGACAGTCGCGCCTTGCTGCGCCTGACGTACATCATGCGCAACAGCGGATGCCAGCCGACGCGGCCATAGATGCCGCCGAGCTTGAGATACCACCGGGTCGGCGCGTGTTCGGCGTGCGAGAAATTCTCGACGAGGTCGGCGGTGATCAGTGTCTTTGTTGCCTTGTGGAACAGCACGGTTTCCTTCAGCAGGCTGCCGTCGATCGTGATCGCGACGAGATCCGCGGCCAGCTCCGGTGGCAGCGTCTCGCCGAACACGCAGTCAAAGCGCAGGTCCTTGCGCTTGCGGTGCAGCGCCTCCGGCCCATGTAGCTTCGCGGTCGGCCAGGCGGCGAGGGCGCTGCCGGCATGCAGGTGATGGAAGAGATTGGGGCAGACGACGTGCTGCACTGGTCCCAGCGCATCGATGGCCGCCGTGAGTTCCGGCGTGATCGCAATCGGTGAGTGCAGCAGCAGCCCGCCACCGGATAACCGCACGATGGTCATCTGCGTGCCGATATGCAGGCCAACGAAAGTCTGCGGCGCGCGCACGGTCCAGAGCTTGTCGGCCACCGCGATCAAAGTATTCACAACATTCTCCTGAATTCCGGATGGCGGTTTGCGCGGCAAGCCTAACCGACTGCCACCGCAAATGTTCCGCGGTTATGCTCTGCGAATGGGGAATTCAACAGGGCAGATACCGGTGGCGACTGCGCCGGAAGCGCATTCGTTTCGCGGCATCCTGCTGTTCATGCTCGGGACGCTGCTGTTCGCCTGCATGGACAGCACGACCAAGTATCTCGTCCAGCACTATGAGGCACCGCTGGTCGTCGCGGTGCGCTACATCGTCAACGCGCTGCTGATGGTCGTCCTGCTGACACCGACGCACGGTAGAAAGCTGGTGCGGACGCAGCGTACCGGCCTGGTGCTGGTCCGCGCCGCCTGCCTCGCCGGCGCGTCGGTGTTCGTGGCGCTGGCGCTGCAGCGCATGCCGGTCGCGGAGGCCACGGCGACCCTGTTCCTGTCGCCGCTGCTGGTCGTGCTGATCTCAGGGCCGCTGCTTGGCGAAGCGCCGGGTGTGGCCGGCTGGATTGCGGCGATCGCCGGTTTCGTCGGCATCCTGCTGATCGCGCATCCGGGTGCCGACCTCGATCCGGTCGGCACCACGCTCGCGCTGTGTGCGGCGCTGCTCACGGTCGGCTATCAGCTGCTGTCGCGCGTGCTCGCGACGACCGAGGACACCGTGCCGATGCTGTTCTACACGGCGCTGGTCGGGGCCATCGCGTTCGGCGCGTTCCTGCCCTGGTCATGGGGCGGTGCGGCACCGACGTCATTGCAGGTCTTGCTGTTCTTCGGCATCGGCGCAATGGGTGGACTCGGACATTTCCTGTTCACCGCGGCGCATCGCCAGGCGCCGGCGTCGATCCTCGCGCCGATGATGTACGCGCAGCTGGTCTGGGCGTGCCTGCTGGGCTGGGCCGTGTTCGGTCACGTTCCGGCGGGCATGAGCATCGCCGGCATGTGCGTCGTGGCCGCATCCGGAATCCTGGTGGCGCTGAAGTCGCGCTTCAGTCGCAAGGTACTGGCGGCGCCGATCGAGTGATGCTTACCGGGGCAAGACATCTGCACGGAAATCCGTGTCTGACGACGTAAAATAGCGAATGAAAGAATTCGGCAGCTACGACTACATCATCGTCGGCGGTGGCACCGCCGGCTGCGCACTGGCCAACCGCCTGTCGCAGGATCCGGACGTCTCGGTGCTGCTGCTCGAAGCCGGCGGCAAGGACGACTGGATCTGGATCCACATTCCGGTCGGCTATCTGTACTGCATCGGCAATCCGCGCACCGATTGGTGCTACCGCACGCAAGCCGAAGAAGGCCTGGGCGGGCGCTCAATCCTGTATGCGCGCGGACGCGTGCTTGGCGGCAGCTCGTCGATCAACGCGATGATCTACATGCGTGGCCAGACCCGCGACTACGACGAATGGGCGCGCCTCAGCGGCGACGATTCCTGGCGCTGGGACCATGTGTTGCCGCTGTTCAAGCGCAGCGAAGATCACTGGCGCGGTGGCGACGCGCACCACGGCAGTGGCGGAGAACTGCGCGTCGAGGAACAGCGCCTGCGCTGGGACATTCTCGACCGTTTCGCCGATGCCGCGGAGCAGGCCGGGATTCCGCGCACCAGGGACTTCAACACCGGCGACAACACCGGCTCCGGAAAATTCGAAGTCACGCAGCGCCGCGGCGTGCGCTGGAATGCGGTCAAGGCCTTTCTGCGGCCTGCACTCAAGCGGCCCAACCTGCGCATCGTCACCGGCGCGCTGATCGACAGGCTCAGCTTCGAAGGTTCGCGCGTCAGCGGCGTGGAGTTTTCGCTGGGCGGTGAAACGCTGCGGGCGTCTCCACGGATCGAGACGGTGCTCGCGGCAGGATCGATCGGTTCGCCGGCAATCCTGCAGCGCTCGGGCATCGGCGATGCCGCAAAGCTGGCGACGCTGGGCATCGCGACGAAGGTCGATCTGCCCGGCGTCGGCGCGAACCTGCAGGATCATCTGCAACTGCGCTCGATCTATCAGGTCGAAGGCATCCGCTCGCTCAACCTGCTCGCCAACAGCCGCTTCGGCCAGATGCTGATGGGCATGGAATACATGTGGCGTCGTGGTGGACCGCTGAGCATGGCACCGAGCCAGCTCGGCGTATTCACGAAATCCGATCCGTCGCAGCCGACGCCGAACCTCGAATACCACGTGCAGCCGCTGTCGCTCGACAAGTTCGGCGATCCGCTGCATCGCTTTCCGGCGTTCACCGCCAGCGTCTGCGCCTTGCGGCCGACCTCGCGCGGCAGCGTCGCGATCGTCTCGCGCAATGCCGCCGATGCGCCGCACATCGCGCCACGCTATCTGTCGACCGAAAGCGACCGCAAGGTCGCTGCCGATGCCTTGCGTCTGACGCGGAGCATCGTCGCCATGCCGGCACTCGCGCCGTACAAGCCCAGGGAACACCTGCCGGGACCGCAGTACCAGAGCGACGACGAACTTGCGCTGGCTGCCGGGCTTGTCGGCACGACCATCTTCCATCCGGTCGGCACCTGCAGGATGGGACGTGCGGATGACGCCAGCGCTGTGGTCGACACACGTTTGCGCGTGCGTGGCATCAGCGGTCTGCGTATCGCCGATGCCTCGATCATGCCGACCATCACCTCGGGCAACACCAATGCGCCGACGCTGATGATCGCGGAGAAGGCGGCGGGAATGATCCGCGAGGACAGACGCGGCTGAGCCCAGCCTGACAATTGGGCGATCCGTTCAGGGGTTTGAGTGAAATGCGGCGACAGCGGTACTGATCAACCCGCGATGCTGTTTAAGGCTACGCTATAGGGAACTTCAGCCCTTGATGGCGAAATCCCGGCTCTGCAGCGGTACGTGGTCCGATCCCAAGCAGAGGACGCGCAGCTTGTTGAGCAGGCCTGGGTTGTGGCGAAGCTCGTACAGCAGCTGCGCGCAGCCGGCCAGCGCTAGGCGCAGCGGATTCATGTAGAGGGTGGGGCGGCCTTCCAACCCGGTGAGCGGGCGGTACTCGGTCAGCGGGCGGAAGCTGCCAAACACCCGATCCCAGATGAACCCCATGCCGCCGCCGAGATTGACGAGATTGCCGTGCCGGCCGTTCTCGGCGGGCTCGGAGGAATGGTGCAGGTAGTGATACGGCCCTTCCGACACCAGCACGCTCAGCCAGCGAACGAAGCGATTGCGCCGCGCGTGGTGGTACAGCGCACCCTGGTGGCTGAAGGTGGTCGCCCAGGCGGCGATCAGCTTGTAGACGATGATGTAGCCGACGACGCTGGCGATGTCGCTAGTGATGAGCTTGGCAATCGCGGCGAAGACGAACACATACAACGGTGCCGCGACCAGGAACAGCGGGAAGGCAAAGAACACCGCCTGCGTCGCCGGCTGAATCAGTTCCGGTGTCATGTGGTGGGTGCGGTGGAACAGCAGCCAGAACAACCGGCTCTCGTGCGAGATGCGGTGCGCCCAGTAGTGGAAGAAGCCGCCGATGTTGACGATCAGCAGGAAGGCCAGCCAGGCCGGCACGTCGAGCAGGGTGGGAACGCGCCCGGCCTGCACGCGCGTCCATTGCAGTGCGTCGCCGAACCAGCTGCCGGCTTCCATGAACCCGAAGCCCAGTGCCCGGCCCGGCGTCGCGATCGCCAGCAGTGTCAGGGCGATGCCGAGCGCGTTGAGGCTGTTGAGGCCGAAGAAGGTGACCAGCTGCTGCAGGGGATAGGGCTGCTGGAACGCCGCGGGGTAGTGCAGGTAGCCGGCGATGATGATGCCGGCGGTGGCTGCGAGGTTGAGCAGTACCAGCAGCAGGAAGCCGATCTGCTGGAGGCTGTAGCCCGGCCGCGCGGGATTACCCAGCTGCTGCCAGAACTGGCGCAGCGGCAGCAGCGTCCAGTCGTCGCCGAGGCCGGGGCCGAGATAGGCGACGTACTGCGTCCAGCCCAGGAAGCTCAGCGCGAACCACAGGGCGAACAGCAGTACAAAGCCGGTCCCCCAGCGGCGGTGCCGCTCGGGGACCTGCGGTATCTCGCCCTCCCAGAGGGCGGCCAGTCGGGACCTGGGCATGCCTGGTTCATCTCGCTGTCTGTTTAGTCAGCGAAACATCTCACAGACTAGTCAGTCAGTCAAATGCTAGGATGATGACATCCCATGGAGCTGGATCGTGAAACCGGAAACCCAGAGGTCGCAGCAGGCGGAGCGGGTCAAGGCGGAAATCCTGGAAGCGGCGATCCCGCTGTTCGCGCGCGGCTATGACAGTGTCGCGGTGCAGGACATCGCCGCGGCGGCGGGCCACAAGCACTCGCTGGTGATGTACCACTTCGGCACCAAGGACCGTCTCTGGGAACTGGCCGCCGAGCGCCTGATGCAGCGCTTCGACCAGCTGCACCGGGAGTATTGCGACCGGGCGCCGAAGCCCCGAGGTGACCGCCAGACGCTGCGGCGCCTGCTGCTGGCGTTCGTGCTGGCGCTGCGCGATCTGCCGGCCTACGGGCAGATCCTGCTGTGCGAGGGCGCGCAGTCCTCCGGGCGGCTGGTGTGGCTGCATCGGCACTACTTTCCGTCCGCCTTCGTGGAGGCGGAGTTTAAGGACGCCAGACTTGCCGATGTCCTGAAGAAGGTGAGCCTGCAGCGCGGCGCCCTGGTCGGTGCGCTGCTGTACACCGTTGTCGCTGCGCCGCAGATCGCCTTGAGCGCGAAACTTGACGGCCTTGAATCACAGGACCAGATTTACCCGATCAGCGATGTGCTGGCGGAGCGCCTGGTCGAGATGATGACGTCGTTTCTTTTTTTCCAGTTCAGAGAAGCGCTGCGGAAGTCCGCTCTCCGAACGCCATCGCGCAGGCGCGGGGCTTAGTTCAAGGTGATCGATCGTCCCTTCATCGACACAGGAGTACTCACATGGCAAGCAAACCCAATGTCGTACTGGTGCATGGTTTCTGGGGTAATGCCTCGCACTGGAACAAGGTCATCCTGCCGCTCGTGCGCAAGGGCTACAACGTCAGCGCTGTGGAAAATCCGCTGACTTCGCTGGCGGACGATGCCGAGCGCACGCGCAAGCTGCTCAAGACGCAGGACGGTCCAGTTGTCCTCGTCGGCCATTCCTACGGCGGCGCGGTGATTACCGAGGTCGGCGACCTGCCCAATGTTGCAGCGCTGGTGTTCGTCGCGGCTTTCGCGCCGGATGCGGGGGAAAGCCTGGCGACGATCGCCTCGAAGAACCCGGCGCCGGGCGGCGCCAGTCTCTTTCCCGATGAGTTCGGTTACCTGTGGATCCGCAAGGACCAGTTCAGGGAGAGCTTCGCGCAGGACGTTACCGAAGAGGAAACGATCGTGATGGCCGCGTCGCAGAAGGCGCCGCTCGCCAGTGTCTTCGAAGACCGGGTTAGCTCGGCGGCTTGGCGCAAGAAGCCCTGCTGGTTCCAGGTCTCCAGCGAAGACCGGATGATTGCGCCGCAGACCCAGCAATGGCTGGCCGAACGCATGAACGCCAGCACGATCACGCTCCAGTCCAGTCACCTGTCCCCGGCGTCGCAGCCCGACAGGATTGTGGAGATGATCGAGCAGGCGGCGCAGGCAGCCAGGCTATCGCCATCTGGATCATGACGGCAGCGGGTTGGTCCGCTGGTGGCTGGACTGTCGACCGTCTCGCGTTGGGGTCGTTTCATACGGCCGGAGGCGCCCCGTCGCGTCAGCCGACCCCTTCATAAGGGATAATTCGCCATTGGGACGTAGCATGAATTGGCTGGTGACATCGCGCCCGTCCACATCCATCCTCACCGCCTAAGCGGCGCCGCCCGACGGCAGCAGAACTTCGGCCAGGGCGTCGCTGCCGGAGATCAGGTCGGCGCGGTTCGACAGCACCTTGATGGTCGTCGCTGCGCCGTTGCCGACGGCACCACTGACCGGGTCGCTACTGCCGCAGGCCGCGACCACGCTGGTGAGCACAGCCAGTGTGGCAATGATCGCTTTGTTCATCGTCATCACTCCTGCACAAACACGTTGAACGCCGGCGCCGCCCAGCCCTCACCGGAATTAGCCGGCGCCGGCACTAGTGACGTGCCGCCGTAGATCACCGCGCCGGCATCATCCTGATAGGTCTGCCAGGGAATGGTCGGCTGCTGGCTGACGCCGGGCTTGGAAAAATCGCAGACGCCGTCCGGAAACAGCGCCTGCAGCTGCGCCCATTGATCGTCGCTGAAGCCGAGCGGGCCGTAGTTGTCGGCGCGGTCGAGCGGCTTCAACTGGCACTTGTTGGTGTCGGTGCTGATGGCGTCGCCGGCGACCATGCGCGCGGTGCCATAGACGGGCACGACGGCGTCGGGGCACAAACCGTCGGAGACCTTGTTGCCGACACCGTCATAGCAGGCATCGCCGAGATCGGCGGGCTTGTTGTCGAGGAGCTTCTGCGCCAACCGCTTGGCGCTGCCGTCCTGCTCGACGGCGGCGAGCCAGCGGTCCATCGCGATCAGGCTGTTCAGCGCGCAGAATCCGTCGGCCTGGAGTGGGACCGGCCCTTCCCAGATCAACTGGTTGCCGTGGCCGCCGTGCTCGCGGTCGAGCCGCGCGCGGATCGCGAAGGCGCGGAATGAGTCGTGCGCCGCGCCGGGATCGGGGCCGCGGCAATCAATGATCGCGGTGCGGTCGAGGTTGTTGGCCTGGTTGATCAGGCCGCTGCGATAGGCGTTGGCCAGCGCCGGCTGGTCGGCCTTGAGGCGCTGCGCTGTGGGGTTGGCGTCGATGTCCGCGCCGCCGATCTTGAGGTTGAGGTCCAGGAACTGCGCCGGCGTGATGGTTCCCGCCTGCAAGACGGCAAGGCCGTACTGGATGCCGACGTTGTCGAGCGGCAGGCCGGCGAAGCCGTGGCCGACGGTCTGCTCCGCCGGCGACCACACCTCGGGTGGGCGCGGCCCGAACAGGTTGAGGCTCAAGTCGGCGATCGAGCAGCGCACGCCGCCGGGATTGTTCTGCGGGTCGTAGCGCTGCGCGTCGGAAATGCCGGGGCAAGCATGCGTCGGGACGGCGGCGATGAAGTAGCCGCTGAAGCAGTTGCGCGCGATTCCGCCGGGGCCCTGGATGCAGCC
>CAZDPA010000013.1:0-41747 GCA_964507195.1 uncultured Salinisphaerales bacterium
AAAAGATGATCCTCAACATGCATCAGGAACTCGATCGCTATCTCAAGGGTGGCGCGCCGCGCAACGGGACTCCCGCCGCATGAACTTTGATCTGTCCGAAGAGCAGCAGATGATGCGCGATAACTTCGCGCGCTTTCTGACCGAGCAGAGCAGCATGGTGCGCGTGCGCGCCGCGCTCGCCACGGGCTACGACCCCAGGCTGTGGAAGGGGCTCGCCGATCTCGGCGCCTTCGGGATTCGCGTGCCGGGTGACGCCGGTGGCCTGGACATGGGGCTGCTTGACGCTGCAGTGCTGATGGAAGAAGTCGGGCGCACGCTGGCCTCCGGGCCGATCGCCGAAACCCTGGTTTCTGCACGGCTGCTTGCCGCCTGCGGTCAGCAGGAAGCGTTGCTTGAACGCGTGATTGCTGGCGACGCAGTCATCAGCCTCGCATTCCGTGACATCCAGCGCGAGCCGCTGCAGTGGATTGCCGGTGGCGCCGTTGCCGAAGCCGTCATCGCCAGCGACGGCAATACGATCGTGCTCGTCGAAGTGCCGGAAGCGCAGCGCAAGCTTGAGGCGAATCTGGCGTCGACGCCGCTTGCCGAGCTGGATTTCGCCAAGCTGTCGAAGAAGGTCATTGCGACCGACTCCACAGCGTTTGCGCAGGCGCTTGAGGAATGGAAGCTGTTGATCGGCGCCGCACTGGCGGGACTGTCACGCGAATCGCTGCGTATGGCTGCAGCCTATGCCAGCGAACGCAAGCAGTTCGATCAGCTGATCGGCCAGTTCCAGGCGATCTCGCATCCGCTCGCCGAGCTGGTCTGCGAATCCGATGGCGGCAAGTACCTCGTCTGGAAAGCCATCCGCGCAATCGCCGATGGCGACGCCGATGCGGGCGCGACCGTATCGCTCGCGGCCTGGTGGAACGTCGACACCGCTGCACGCTGCGTCGCGCAGGCCCTGCATACCTTCGGTGGCTATGGCCTGACGACCGAATACGACATTCATCTGTACAACCTGCGCGCCAAGGCCTGGCCGCTGGTGTTCGGTGATCCGCTGCGCCTGATCGAGGAAGCGGGTCGGCGTCTGTATGCCGGCGAGTCCGCGCAGCTGCCGGACGCCGGCGAGATCACGATCGACTTCGATCTCGGCGACGAGGCGCGCGCGCTCGCCAAGGAGATCGACGCTTTCTTCCAGAAGAACCTGACGCCGGAACTCAAGGCCAGGGCGCACTACTCCTGGGAAGGTCACGATCCCGGTCTGCACAAGAAACTTGCCGAGGCCAAGCTGCTGTTCCTCGGCTGGACCAAGGAGATGGGTGGCCGCGGTGTACCGCCATATGCGCAGAACGCTGCCGCCGACGTCTGGGAGAAATACGGCTGGACCACATTCGCCGCCAACGTCACGCAGATGGTTGGCGTGGTGCTGCATCGCTTCGGCAGCCCGGAGGTCAAGCGTGACATCCTGTCGCGGATCATCGCGGGTGAAGCGATCTGCAGTCTCGGTTATTCCGAGCCGGGCTCCGGCTCCGACGTCTTCTCGGCGCAGTGCAAGGCAACGCGCGAGCCGGACGGTTCGTGGCGCATCGACGGTACCAAGATGTTCACCAGCGGCGCCGATATCGCCGACTACGTGTTCATACTGACGCGCACCAATCCCGACGTCCCCAAGCACAAGGGCCTGACGATGTTCATCGTGCCGCTGAAGACGCCGGGCATCACGATCCAGCCGGTGCATACCTTCCAGGACGAGCGCACCAACATCACCTTCTATGATGGCGTGAAGGTGCCGGACTGCTATCGCCTCGGCGACATCGACGGCGGTGCGCGGACGATGGCCGCCGGCCTCGAACTCGAACACGGCGGCAGCTTCTCCAAGCCGCTGCGTGCGATGCTCAAGGCCGCGGTCGCGTTCTGCGGCGAGATCCAGCGCGATGGTCATGCGCTGATCGAGGAACCCCAGGCCCAGGTGCGTCTGGCGCGCACTGCCGCAGACCTGATGATCTCCGACCTGCTTGGCTATCGCTCACTGTGGGCCAGCGTCAACAAGAAGCCCAATCTGGCCTTCGGCCCGATGGCGAAGATGTATTCCTCGGAGCGCTTCCTCAAGGACGCCCGCGATCTGCTCGACCTGACCGCGCCGTACTCGCTGTCCAAGCGCAGCGGTCCGGCCGCGTTCCTGAACCAGTGCTATCGTCATGCCCAGGGAACGACGATCTATGGCGGCACCAGCGAAGTCCATCGCAGCATGATTGCCGAGCGTGGTCTGGGCATGCCGCGTACACGCGCATAGTGCCTGTAGCCGAGCCCGTAGCCCGGTTCCGCGCAGCGGAGCCGGGATGTCTGGGCTCCCGAACTGCGTTTCCCGGCTTCGCCTGCGGCGAAACCGGGCTACATTCATAAGCAATTTTGGGGGAAGCGATGTCCGAGGCACCGCATCTACTGACGGAGGTCGACGGCGCGATCCTGATCGCGACCTTGAACCGTCCGGACAAGCTCAATTCGCTGAGCGGCGAGTTGATGGGTCTGTTCGAGCAGGCCTTGCATCGTTTCCGCGACACGCCGGAACTGAAGGTCATGCTGGTGCGCGCAACGGGACGCTACTTCTGCGCCGGCGCCGACCTGCGCGGCGGCGAGGGTCGCGCAGCGCCGACGACCGCGTCGGGCATTCGCGAAAATCACCGTCTGCGCCTGCACGGCATGCACCGCATCTACGACGAGATGGAGGCGATCGAGAAGCCGATCGTCGTCGCCCATCACGCGACCTGCATGGGCGGCGGACTGGAGCTGTCGCTGTCCTGCGACTTCCGCCTCGCGGCAAAGAGTGCGCGCTACGCGTTTCCCGAAGGCAAGTTCGGCGTGATCCCCGCATCGAACGGCGTCAGCCGTCTGGCGCGCACCATCGGCACGCACTGGGCGCGTTATCTGATCATGGCCAACCTGCCGGTCGACGCCGACCGCGCGCTGATCATGGGGCTGGTCCATGACGTGTTCCCCGACGAAAGTTTTGGCGAAGACGTCATGAAGTTCTGCCGTCATCTCGCGGAGCAGAACGGCGAGCAGATGGGGGCAGCGAAGCTCGCGATCGAGCTTGCCCACGATGTCGGCCTTGCGCAGGCGCGCAATGTCGAGCGCCTGACCAACAGCGCGCTGATGCTGAATCCGGCCTACATCGAAGGCATCAAGCGGTATATCGAAGGGATCGGCGGCAAGAAGGGCAAGGACGGGGATTGAACGCGCTTGCCGTTTCGCAGCGGCTTTGTGCGGTTCCTCTAAGGCAGTTCCAATGCTTCAGTCCGCCTTGCGTGCGTGCAGATTGACGCTCGCCACATGCACGCCGGCCGGCAGGTCGATCAGCGAACGGAAGACATCGGTCACCGTCGTGAACTGCGACAGCGGCCGTTCGCGCAGGTTCACGCCGGCAGCCATCGCGGCCTGGACGAAGCGCATCCGCACGTCCGGCGGCACGTCCCATGTCTTGCCTTCTTCCATCATCTGCCCGGCGCGGACGTTCGTGACGCGGATGCCGCTGGGTTCCAGCTCGTGGTACAGGCCTTCGGAGAAGCGCTCGAGTCCGGCCTTGGAGCTCTGGTATGCGACCAGATACGGAAACGTCATGCCGACCGATTCGCTGCTGATGTTGATGATGTGGCTGCCTGTGTCCATCAGCGGAATCGCGGCGCGGGCGCAAAACATCGGCCCAGCTAGATTGGTCGTGACCGCGCCAAGGATCTGCTCGTCGCTGGCTTCGGCAATCAGGAATGGTTCGTAGACCGCGGCGTTGTTGATCAGCACGTCGATGCGCGGATGACGCGTGGCGATGGCGGCAAATGCGGCCTTGACCGATACCGGCGATGCAACATCGCAGCCGATTGCCATCGCGCGCCTGCCGAGCTCGGCGGCAACGGCTTCGACCTTGGATGCCGTACGGCCGAGCACGACGACTTGATCACCGTCGGCAATGAAGCGGCGGGCGAGGGCGCGACCCAGGCCGACGCCTGCGCCGGTGATGACGATGACTTTGGACATGCGGGTTCTCTAAGTAGGGGGTCTAAACACACTCCGTTCGTGTCGAGTGCCGTGCCGTAGGCACGGTGTATCGAGACATCCGCGCTTCAGTTGCGGCATCTCGATACACCGCGCGCATTGCGCGCGGCACTCGATGCGAACGGGCTTAAATTGTCTCTTCAGTTAAATGGATACCTAGCGCGGATAAACCGACAGGTCGCCCGCATACGCAATACCGCCCGGCCAGAACTGTGTGCCGCTGACCTTGCGGAAGTAATGCACGGTGCGCGCGGTCGATGCCGCAGCGGAGCGCGGCTGCATGGCAACGCCGCTGGGGCTGCGACCGCCGGCGCGGGCGCTGAAATCCTTCAGCGTGAACAGCAGGTCGTCGGTCTGCTGCGCGCACAGCACGAGTTGGTCGCCCGGACAGTAGCGGCGCGGCTCGACCTGGATGCTCGCCAGCTCGCCGCGCTTCATCGCGACATGGCCCGGCACGTTGATGACTTCAAAGCTGTGCACGTCGTCGTACCACTGCTGGTACTCGGCCTCGCGGCCCGGCACGTAGTTGGCGAGGATTAGGCTCATGCCGGACAGCGGCTGGTCGCGTTGCCAGTTCGGGCTCGCCTTCCAGTCGGAGTACAGGCGATAGCTGTAGATCCGTTCGTTGCTGCCGGTATCGTCGATCAGCCCGGCATCGCGCGCCCCGGCAATCAGCGGACCGAGCGCCGGGATATCGACCTCTGGTTGCGGCAGATCGAAGTCGTAGACGCTCATGTAGCGCCAGGGCTGCGGGATGTCCGGCATGATCTGCTGCGGCGTGACCTCGTAGCGGTCGGCCGTGATGTAGCCACGCAGCTTGCCCAGCGCCTCGCGATGCGGGCCGTCGAACCAGTTCGCGTATTCCGCCTCGCGGCCTGGTGTGACGTTGTGCAGATGGATGCTTGTGTACAGGGCCATGTCTATCGCAGGTCGGTGTTCCTCGGATTCTCATAATCAACAACGCTGTTCATAACGTCAAGGGCAATAATGAACAGCACTGTTGTATGACACGTTTGATTGTGCGATAAAGCGGGCAGCCAGGTTGCGGGTCGGTCAGGTACCGCCAGGCCCAGCGGAGGAAGACATGAAAATTCGAATCAACAAGGCGGCCTGCGTCGGCAATGCCCGTTGTGCCGCGGTTGCTCCGGACCTGTTTCCACTGGATGACGATGGCTACATCGCCGTCGAGGAAATCGAAGTGCCGCCGGGCAAGGAAGAGCAGGCCCGCCTGGGTGCCCGTGCCTGTCCGGAACGCATCATCGTCATCGAGGACGACTGAGTCTCAGTTCTGCGCTGTACCTGTTGCCCCACACCTTTGTCCGATCCATTGCCGAGTTGACCATGACCCTCAGTGCCGCAGCTCCGCGTCCCGCCCACATCACCGATGCGGCGTTCTACGACTTCGACATGTTTGCCGATCCGGCGTATGTCGAGAATCCGCATGAACGCATCATCGACCTGGTCAGGACCGCGCCGCCGATCTTCTGGACGCCGCGCAACGGTGGCCACTGGATGCTGATGAGCCACGCGGCGAACTTCCACGCCGGTCGCGATACCGAGAATTTCTCGAGCGAGATCGTGCCGCAGGCGATGATCAAGGCGATGCTGGCGCAGATGCCGCCGGGTTCGCCGCATATTCCGCAGCCGCTGCCGATCACGATCGATCCGCCGGCGCACACCGCCTATCGTGCACCTCTGCAGCGCGCGTTCTCGCCCAAGGCGATGCTGGACATCAAGGACAACATCATCTCGCTCGCCGGCGAACTGATCGAAGCGATGAAGCCCAAAGGCAGTGCTGACTTCGTCAACGACGTCGCCGAGCCACTGCCGGTGCAGGTGTTCCTGAAGATGTTCGGTCTGCCGGTCGCGCGCCAGGCGGAGTACCGCGCGCTGGTCAAGGAGCACATGGAAGGGATCAAGAATCCGGATCCGCGCTCGATGGTCGGGCGCATGCTCAAGCTGACCGCGATCATGCGCGAGACAGTGCTGGAGCGTAAGGCGAATCCGCAGAACGACCTGATCAGCATGCTCTGGCAGGCCGACATTGGCGGCAAGCCGACGACGATGGAGGACATGGAGAACTACTGCGTCGTGCTGTTCACCGCCGGCCTCGACACCGTCGTCAACGGCATCAGCCTCGGCGTGCTGCATCTGGCGCGCAATCCGGATCTGCAGAAGCAGCTGCGTGCGAATCCAGAGCTGATTCCCAAGGCTGCCGAGGAAATGCTGCGCCGCTACACCTTCACCGTGCCGCTGCGTCGCATCGCCAAGGACCTGGACTTCCAGGGCGTAGCCATGAAAGCCAATGACCGCGTGATGATGTTCCTGCCGGCGGCGGATCTCGACAGCAAGGAGTATCCGCAGGCCGAGCGCTACGACCTGCAGCGTGAGAACAGCGTGCACATCGCCTTCGGCTCCGGGCCGCATCGCTGCCTGGGCTCGCATCTGGCGCGCCTCGAACTGCAGATCGTCTATGAAGAACTGCTCAAGCGACTGCCGGAGTTCCGTCTTGATCCGTCCAAGCCGGTCGCGTATCACGGCGGCCACGTCGTCGGTCCGGATGCAGTCTGGCTGACCTGGGCGGCCTGAATCCGGAGCCGGGCAGGATGACGATGACGAACATCGACAGCCTGCCCGGTTTCCGTCGGCGCTTCCGCATCACGCCGGTACCCAGGCGAGTCAGCTGCGCGCTCGAAGACGACTTTCACTGCATGACCGTTGTCGTGCATCACGATGGCGTGACGGCTACGGCGGTAGAGCCACAGATGCATCGCGTCCCCTGGACGACCTGTCCGGGTGCAGTCGAGCAACTGCGCAGCACCTTCACCGGTGTTGCTCTTGCGGGTTTCGCCGAGCGCGGCGACAAGACCGCCAACTGCACGCACCTGTTCGACCTCGCGCTGCTTGCCGCCGCACATGCACACGATCGGGGAACGCTGGTCTACGACATCCTCGTCTCCGATCCGCAGGATGGGCAGCGCCGCGTCGAGTTGCGGCGCAATGGCGCGACCCTGCTCGCGTGGACCGAGGCCAGCTTCAGGATCGTCGAGCCTGCCGGGCTCGCCGGCATGACGCTCGACAAGCTCCGGCCATGGATCGATACGCTGGATCCGCAGCGCCAGGAAGCGGCGCGCCTGCTGCGCTGGGGCAACATGCTGGCGAACGGACGGATCATTCCGCTGGAGCGGCAATCGGATGCCACTCGCATGCCGCCGAACTGCTACAGCTTCCAGCCGCAGCGCGCAGTGATCGCCAGGCGCGTCGGCGTCATCCGCGACTTCAGTCGAGATGGGGCTGAACCCCTTGCAAACGTCTGAGTGGACCGTAGCCTGGGTCCGCGTAGCGGAGCCGGGATGCCTCGGTTGTCTCTGCGCGCTTCCCGGCTTCGCCTGCGGCGCAACCGGGCTACTTCGAAAGCTGGACACATAAGTTATCAGTTGATAACTTAGTTCCGCGGCGCCGACGGCGCCGAGGAGATCCGATGTGACACAACGATTCAACGAGCGCCTGGTATTGATTACCGGTGCCGCAGGTGGACTGGGACAGGCGTTCGCGCGCAGTTTTGCCGCGGAAGGCGCCGCGCTGGTGTTGACTGATGTCGACGAGCCGGGCTTGCAGCAGTTCGCGCAGTCTCTGCGCGAAGCCGGTACGCGTTGCCATGCGCATCGAGTCGACCTGGCGGTCGAAAGCGAGATCGCTGCTTTTGCTGCGCAGCTGTGTGCCGAGCATGCGCGCCTCGACGTGCTGATCAACAACGCCGGTCTGGCGTATGGCGAGATCGCCCACGGCTTTCTCGGTCTCAGCCAGGACAAGTGGATGCGCTATCTGTCGATCAATACGGTTGCGCCGCTGCTGCTCGCACAGCATCTGCGTCCGGCATTGGCGAACGCGAAAGGCGTCGTCCTCAACATCTCGTCGATGGCCAGCTATGTACCCGGTACGGCCTACGGCGTGACGAAGGCCGCGCTCAATGCGATGACCTTCGCGATGGCTGGTGCCTTCGGTGGCGATGGCATCCGCGTCAACGGTATCGCGCCCGGCATCATGGAAACCCCGGCAAACAAGACGCAGCTGCCGCCTGAGGTCTATGCGCGCATCCAGGGCCAGCAGATGCTCAAGCTCGACGGCACGGCCGAGGACATCGCCAGGCTGGCACTGTTCCTGGCCTCCGACGACGCGCGCTTCATCACCAATGAGACCGTGCTCTGCGATGCGGGCAATCGCATCCGCGGTTGGCGCGTCTAGCGAGTCAACTACTTAGTCCGTTCGTGTCGAGTGCCGCGCGCAGCGCGGTGTATCGAGACGCCGGAGCTGCAGTGTGGGCCTCTCGATACACCTTGCGCGGAGCGCAAGGCACTCGAGGCGAACGGAGTTTTTGAATCAGCTGGAGCATTGAGTGAGTGCAATCGGCAGCTGGAAAGTCACGATGACGACGCCGGTCGGTCCGCAGGCCATGATCCTGCACATCGACACCCTGGGCGACACGTTCAGCGGACGCATCGAAAGCGCTATGGGCAATCACGACATCAGCGGCACGGCGGCCAGCGGTGCGCTGAGCTGGCAGATGAAGGCGACCAAGCCCATCCCGATCACCGTGACGTTCAAGGCCCAGATCGACGGCGACCGCTTCAGCGGCACGGCCAAGCTGGGCCTGCTCGGCAAGTCCACGCTGAGCGGCGAGCGCATGAGCGCCGGCAGCCAGCCGGCGACGGTGGATGAGCCGGCAATAGTCGGACGCATCACCGAACAGACCGTCGATCCGAAATATCGCGATCCCTATGTCGATGTGAACGAGCTGCGCCAGCAGCCCGTGCCGCATCGTTACGTGCATGGCGGCTTCCGTGGCACCGACGCCCGTTTCTCGTTCTATTTCCCCGAGCGCGAGCGCTATCAGGGCCGCTTCTTCCACAACACCTATCCGCTGGCGCTGTGCGAGGACATCGGCCCGTTTCCGATTGCCTTCGAAGTCGCGACCGGCGATCTCGGCTTCACCTTCGACAGCGGCGCCTACTATGTGCAGACCAATCTCGGTGGCAGCGATCGCGCCGGCATGGCCGACCCGGCGATCGCCGCCTATCGCGTCAATGCCGCCGCGGCGAAGCATTCGCGCGTCGTTGCGGAGGAGATCTATGGCGCACACCGTCCCTACGGCTATCTGTTCGGCGGCAGCGGCGGCTCCTATCAGGTGATCGGCAGCGCCGAGAACACCAGCGGCATCTGGGACGGCTTCGTGCCGTTCGTGATGGCGACGCCCAATGCGATCCCGAGCATGTTCACGGTGCGTATGAATGCGTTGCGCGTGCTCAGGCAGCGCGACCGATTTCCATCGATCATGGATGCAATCAATCCGGGTGGCAGCGGCGATCCGCTCGCCACGCTCAATGACGAGGAACGTGCCGCCTACCAGGAGGCCGCGCTGATGGGCTACCCGCCGCGCGGCTGGTGGAACCACGCCAGTCTCGACAGTGGCTATTTCGCCCAGGTTGCGCCGCTGATGCCGATGCTCGATCCCGGCTATATCGAGGACTTCTGGACGAAACCCGGTTACCTGGGCAGTGATCCGGCGTCGTCGATCCATGCCGCACGCTTCACCTTCGAGACAACGGTGACCAAGGTCATCGACGGTCTGCCGCGTCACGTAGAACTGGCCGCAGTGCCCGACCGTGACTTCTCCGACAGCCATCTCGTTCTGCTCAGCGGCAAGGGCGCTGGCAGCAGCGTGCCGATTGCGACGATAGACGGAAAGCGCATCGGCTTCGCGTACGCCGCCGATCAATCCGTCACCGGCAGCATCGAAGCCGGCGATCGCGTGCGCATCGACAACAGCTGGGGGCTTGCGCTGCAGACCTATCAGCGCCACCAGCTGCCGACGCCTGATCTCTACGGCTGGAACCAGTTTCGCCGTGCTGACGGCACGCCGATCTATCCGCAGCGCGAAGTGCTGATCGGCCCCATCGGTGCAGTCGGTACCGCGGGCAGCCTGCCGAACGGCGACATCAGCGCGAAGATGATTGTCGTCGAGGCGCTGATGGACATCGATGCGCTGCCCTGGCAGGCCGACTGGTATCGGATGAAAGTGAAGGAAGCCATCGGCGAACGCTTCGAGGACAGCTTCGCGCTGTGGTACATCGATCATGCCCAGCACGACAATCCGCAGACGCCGGCGGCGCATGCGCATACGGTCAGCTTTGCAGGTGCGCTGCAGCAGGCGCTGCGCGATGTCAGTGCATGGGCCGAGCAGGGACACAGGCCATCGAGTACGCAGTACCGGATCGCCGATACCCAGGTCATCGTGCCGGTCACGGCGGGTGCGCGCAGCGGAATACAGCCGGTCGTGGGACTGAGCGCCAATGGTGGTGAGCGTGCGGAAGTCGCGATCGGTGAAACAGTCAGTTTCAGCGCGACGATAGAGGTGCCTCCTGCAGCCGGGAAGGTGGTCGGCGCCGAGTGGGATTTCGAAGGAGCCGGCAACTATCCGCTCAAGGCCGAGGTCGATGGCACTCAGGTTCGTGTGCAGCTGACGGCGGCACACGCATACGGCAAGTCTGGCACCTACTTTGCCGTGCTGCGGGCAGCTTCCCAGCGTGACGGCAATACGCAGACGCCATACGCGCGGGTACAGAACCTTGCGCGCGTCCGGGTCGTCGTCAGATGAAGGCGAAGAAGACACCAAGGCCGCGCAATGCGGAAAAGACCAAGGCCGCGATCCTCTCCGCTGCGCAACGGGCTTTTGCCGAGCTCGGCTATTCGCAGGCCGGTATCCGCGACATCGCGGCAATTGCCGGTGTCAGCTCTACGTTGCTGCTGCGCTACTACGGGACGAAGGCTGCGTTGTACGAAGCGGCGCTGATCGAAGCCATGCCGCTGGCACCGTTGCTGGCGACGACCAGGCGCGAAGCGCTCGGTCAGCATCTCAGTCATCTGTTCGTCGATGCCAGGCTCGGCATCCAGCCACCGGCCATCGTCGCGCTGTCGACCGGTGATGCCGAAGCGCGCGCGATCACTGCGCGTGTCATGCAGGCACACATCATCGTGCCTTTGGCGAAATGGCTGGGCGCGCCAGACGCGCAGGCACGGGCGTTGCAGATCGTCACGCTGGCGATGGGCTTCGTGCTGTGCACGCAGCAGATCCCGCTGATGCCGGAGAGCCGCGGCGCCGAGCGCAAGATGGCGCAGTGGCTGGCCGAGGCGGTGCAGGCGGTGGTTGATCAGCGCTGATCAAACTCCTCCGTTCGCATCGAGTGCCTGCGAAGCAGGTGTATCGAGATGCCGCAACGGTAGGTCAGTCTGAAGCGAGCGGCTGCTCCGGTGTCGCTTTTGCAACACCCTCGATACACCGCGCTGCGCGCGGTACTCGAGACGAACGGAGAGTGTTCGGTCGTCCTTCTACGACTAGATGATCGGATCAATCCGTATATCGACGCCCTTGGCCACGGCGCTCGCCGTCATCTCGGAAACCTCGCCCGGCGGTCGGCGCGCCGGCCCTGCTGCCTCGATCAGCAGATAGCTGCGATTGCCGTAGCGGATTGCCGCCTGGCCGTCGCGCGGCGTGCCGGCGATGCCGAGCAGATAGTGCTTCGGTACGTGTATCCCGATCAGCGGCGCGTCGCCGAGGTTCTGCAGGATGGCCGCCAGCAGAGCGCTCTTGGTATCGCAGTCGCCGAAGCCACGCTCCAGAGCCAGCGGTGGCGGGTAGAAGCCGATGATCTTGCGGCCCTGGTTCCAGGTATCCGGTTGCTGATAGTCGAGGCCGCTCTGTACCAGCGCGATCGCGGCTTCCTGCAGCCACTGCTGGTCGCGCTGCTGCTCGGCCGCCAGGCGCTGCAATGCCTGGGCCAGCGGCCTGATCCGCTCGCGGTTGCGGCGTACTGCCGCAGGCACATCGACGCGCAGGCTCTGTCGCTGTTGCTCGTCGTAGCCGAGGCGCAGGCCTCGATCCCGGTAGTAGCCCAGGATGCGGCGCGCGAATTCCTTGTCGCTGCAGCCGGCCTCGCGCCGGCATTGCGCCATCACCGCATCCAGCTCCGCTTTCACCACGCCGTACTCGCGCGTTGAGTCGCGCACGGCGTTGCGCGGCAGGGCGAAGCTCAGGCGCAATGGATCATTGTCGAAGCTGAGGAAGTTCGCGGTGATCTGGAGGATGTTGCGCGAGCCTCGATGTGCGAGATAGCGCGTACCGTGCAATGCGTTCGCCGCAGGTGAGAACGCAGCGTCCTCGTCGGCGCGGGGCGAGCCTGAAGCGTGCAGTGATGTACTCAGCGTCAGCATCAAGGCGGCAAACAGCAGGTGGGGGATTACCGGACGGCGGCTGGGGACTGATGCAGCGTTGTTCGACATGGGCGGCTCCGGCATCGTTCGCGATACGGAGACGCATACAATTCATGTACGCGCTGTAGATATTTTGTTGTCAGGGGGAGCCCTGTCGGGGTTCGCCTGAGCACTGGATTCTCCTGCGTATCTGGGGAGTTACGTGGAGCATCTCAGTACTGCTGACTGTGGCGCCTTGCTTCGGCGGCACACAGGGTCGGACCAGCGGCAACAGTGGCGAGGCCGGCGTCGCCGACGTCGCTACGGAAAACTGACGCGCCTGGTCGCTGAGTGACAGAATTTGCGCGGCGCGGCAGTGACTACCGACGCTCGATCTCGACGCCGCCGAACATGATCCCCATCGCCGGACCGGCGAGAAACTCGTGCGGAAAACCGGGATCGATGCGGCTCGCCATGTTCAGACGTTCGATCTGGTCGGCGTTGAACTTCACCTCCAGCGCGCCGAGATTGTCTTCGAGCTGGGCGAGCGTACGTGTGCCGAGGATCGGCGAGGTGACTGCCGGATTGAGCAGGGTCCAGGCCAGTGCGGCCTGTGCCGGCGTGCATTCGAGTTCGGTTGCAACGGCCTTGAGTACGGCGGCGATCGCGAGATTGCGTTCGCTGAGGCGGCCGCTGGACAGGTTGATGGTCTTGCGCGAGCCATGTGCCCGCGCATTGGCCGAAGGCTGCAGGTCCGCAGTCTGGTACTTGCCACTGAGCACGCCGCCGGCGAGCGGCGACCACGGCAGCACGCCCATGCCCATTTCCGCCGCCATCGGAATCAGATCGCGTTCGACCGTGCGCTCGGTGAGGTTGTACGGGATCTGCAGGGCCACCAGCGGGCTCCAGCCGCGCAGTTCCGCAATCGCCTGCATGCGCGAGGCCTGCCACGCGGGCGTGTCGGACAGGCCGATATAGAGCACCTTGCCGCTGCGCACCAGATCGTCGAAGGCGCGCAGGATCTCGTCGACCGGCGTGCGGCTGTCCCAGACATGCAGATACAACAGATCGATGTAATCGGTCTCGAGCCGGCGCAGGCTGTCCTCGACGGACTGGATCATGTTCTTGCGATGGTTGCCGCTCGCGTTCGGATCGCCGGGGCGCATCGTCAGGCTGTACTTGGTCGCGACGACAAAGCGCTGACGCTGGCCGCGCACCAGTTTGCCGACGATGCGCTCGGCGGCGCCGTTGGCATAGAAGTTTGCGGTATCGATCGAGTTGCCGCCGCGCTCGGCGTAGCGGTTGAAGATGTCCTGCGCTTCCGCCTCGTCGCTGCCCCAGCCGGTTTCGACGCCGAAGGTCATCGTGCCGAGGGCGAGCGGCGAGACGCGCAGCCCGGAACGGCCGAGCAGGCGATAGTGATCGAGCTGGGTGGCCATGCTTACTCCTGCTCCTTGCCGTATTGCGCGCGCAGCGCCTTCTTGTCCGGCTTGCCGACCGCGGTCAGTGGGATCGCGTCAATGAACTCGACGGTCTTGGGTGCCTGGAACGCCCCCTTGCGCCCGGCGACAAGAGCGATCAGTGCATCCACATCTGCGTGCTGGCCGGCACGCAGCACGACCAGTGCCTTGACCGCCTCGCCCCACTTCGCGTGCGGCACGCCGATCACGGCGACCTGCGCGACCGCCGGATGCAGGCCAAGGATGTCCTCGATCTCGCGCGGATAGATGTTGAAGCCGCCACTGACGATCATGTCCTTGGTGCGGTCGATGATGCGCAGGAAGCCGCCCGGATCGCGCACGGCGACATCGCCGCTGTGCAGCCAGCCGCCGGCAAAGACTTCGGCGTTGAGCTGCGGATTGTCGCGATAGCCGTCCATCACTAGCGGACCACGCACGCAGATCTCGCCGGGCTCGCCGTCGGAAACGGGGTTGTTGTTCGCATCGAGCAGTTCGACATCTACCCACGGTGTCGGCCGTCCGCAACTGGCGAGACGGCGCAGGTCGTTGACATCGTGATCGCGCTTGCGCAGCAGCGTCACCGCCATCGGCGCTTCGGCCTGGCCGTAGAACTGCGAGAACACCGGGCCGATGCGCTCGATTGCCTCCTTGAGTCGTACCGGCGAAATCGCCGATGCGCCATAGAACACGGTCTCCAGACTGCTCAGATCGAATTCACCGAAGCGCGGATGATCGAGCAGTGCGTAGATCATCGTCGGTACGAGCAGCATGCAATTGATCTTGTAGTCCTGGATGGCCTGCATCACCGCTGCCGGCTCGAAGCCGGGCAGCACCAGCATGGTTCCGCCCTTGAGCAGCGTCGGCAGGAACATCGCCGCGCCGGCATGCGACAACGGCGTGCAACTCAGGAAACGCGGCGGACTCGGCCATTCCCATTCGGCGAGCATGATCTGCACGGTGTGAAAGCCGGTGCGGTGCACGCTGGCGATGGACTTCGGCTTGCCGGTCGTGCCGCCGGAATAGCCGAGACGCTGCACGTCATGCGGGCCGACTTCCGGCGCGACGAGTTTCTGCGGCGCGAAGCCTTCGGCACGCGCGCAAAGGTCTGCCGCCTCGGCATGCGGGCCGAAGGACAGCAGCTTCAGGCTCGGTGTGCGCCCGGCGAGTTGCAGGGCGCGTTCGCTGTAGCGCGCATCGAAGATCAGCACTTCGATCGCGGCGTCGGTGACGACATGCAGGTGATCGTCGAAACCGCCCAGCGGATGCATCGGCGCGGACACCGCAGCGAGCAGCTGGAAGGCATTGACCGTGTGCAGCACTTCCGGCCGATTTCCGGACAGCATGCCGACGCGGGTGCCGGCGCCGATGCCGAAACTCGCCAGTGCCTGCACATAGCGGCTTGCGGCGTCGCGCACTTCGCCGACGGTCAGCATCGGTCCGCCGAGCAGCTGCAGCATTGGCCGATCCGCGTCCTGGCTCAGCGCATTGACGAGCAGGTCCGGCACATAAAGCGGCCGGTGCGCAGCGTCGATGTCAGCCGACGACATCGCGGCCACCGATGCTGGCGCGTGCCAGCAGCAGGAACATCATGCTGCCGACCAGCACGCCAATCGCCGTCAGCGTCAGGTAGACGTCGTAACCGCCGGTCAGCTTGAGCGCGAGGCTGAGCAGGCCGGCACCGAGCGACGACGCGAAGCCGAGTGCGGCAATGACCATGCCGAGCACCGAGCTGTAGATGTCGACCTCGAAGTGGCGCAGCACCAGATAGCCGGCGATGTCGCCTTCGGCGCCCTGCGAAAGACCCATCAGCATCACTGCGATTGTCAGCGCTGGAATCGTGTCCGTCGATGATGCGAGCAGGAACATGCCGATGCTCGGCAGGCCCATGCCGACTGCCGCGACGAGATGCGCCGGCAGGCGATCGAGTGCAATGCCACAGACAAAGCGGCCGATGATGACGCCGGTTGCGTACAGCGAGACGAGGCGCGCTGCAGTCGCAGAGTCGGCCTGGTTGTCGAGCAGCATCAGCTTGAGCTGCACGCCGTGCAGTGGCGCCGGAATGTTGCACAGGAAGATGCCGCCGGCGATGACCCAGAACGCCGGGCTGCGCAGGATGGTGCGGTAGTCGTGCGCACTGCGGCGCTGCTGGCGCAACTGCGGGGTGTGATGGCTGTCGGCGGGAATCAGTGCGAGCGCGACGAGTCCGAAGACAGCGGTGAATGCGGCGAGGACCTGATAGCCGGCGCGCCAGCCGTGGGCGTCGATGTAGTCGCTGAGCAGCGGTGCGCCGACAGCGCCGACGATCGCCGGTCCGCTGGCCATGATCGCGAGGCCCATGCCACGCGCGGAGACGAAACGCTCGGCGACCAGGCGGCTGTAGACCGCGGTCGAGGTCGAGATGCCGAACAGCACCTGCAGCACGACGATGCCGATGAAATGGTACAGGCTGCCGCTGAAGTAGCTGAGCCCGTAGTACGACAGCGGCAGGAAGATCACACCGATGGTCGCGACGCGACGGACGCCGAACAGATCGGTCAGGCGGCCGACGAAGGGCAGGAGCACCAGGGTCAGCAGCGTCACCGTGCCCATCAGCGCGAAGTCGGACTTCGACCAGCCGAATTCCGCGAGCAGATGCGGTGCGAAGGTGCCGATGATGTAGGCGCTGGCACCGAGCCCGGCGCCGTGGCCCAGCGTGCTTGCGAGCAGCGCCCTCCAGTTGACGCGCAGCTCGCCGAGGTAGGTCATGTCGGCGACGCGGGCCGCGGTTCGAGCACCTTCCAGATGCCGTCGGCACTGGCGGCGGTACGGCCGCCGGCACAGATCAGGCCGCGCACGAAGAACATCTGCTTGCTGAGGCGGACCAGCTCCGGCTTGCAGCTGACCAGTTCGCCGACGCGTGCGCCGGAGACGAACTGGACCTGCAGCTGAGCCGTCACACAGGCGGTGTGGCCCAATGCCCGCGCACCGCGGAATCCGAGCGCGATGTCGGCGAAGGTCATCAGCGCACCGCCGTGCACCGCACCCGCGTAGTTGCTCTGCGACTCGCCGGCAAGGAAGGCCAGCGAGCAGTCATCATCCGCGCCCTTGCGCCAGATGGCGCCGAGCGTTGCGGTGTAGCCGAGCGTCTGGATGCGCGTCCAGCCGTCGGCAAGCAGTTGTTCTTCGTTCATGATCAGGCTGCCGTCGCGAAGCAGTCGCCGGCAACGGCTCGTGCCTGGCCGCCACGGCCACCGAGTTCAGACAGCAGGGCCTTGATGCGATAAGTCCACAGATGCAGCGGATGTTCGAGCGTCATGCCCATCGCACCGAGCATCTGGTGCAGGTCGTAGACGATGCGCGTCGCGCTGTCCTGCGCATGGAGTGCTGCGAGCGCGGCGTCGCCGGCATCGCCGGTCGCGGCGGCCTTGAGCATCAGCCAGCGCACGCCGCCGGCGAGCACGGTGCATTCGGCCATGCGGTGGCGCAGCGCCTGGAACGTGCCGAGCGGACGGCCGAACTGTTTGCGGATGCTGAGGTGTTCGACGGTCGAAGCAATCGCTGCATGCAGCAGGCCGCTGGTCTCGGCGGCGAGTGCGATGCGCAGCCAGGTGCGCGCATTCGCAGCGTCCACAGCAGACAGTGCCGATGCAGGCGGTCTGATCTTCAGCCGACCCATCGGATAGGCGTACAGGGAATCGACCGTTTCGACCATGTCCGCGGTCGGATGAGCGATGGCGATACTGTCGCTGTCGATGATGAGCAGGGTCTTCGCGCCGGCAACGAAACGACCGGGCCGGCCGTTCTCGATGATCGCGAAAGGTCGCGGCAACTCGCCGCCGGCGAGCTGCGGACCCACCAGCATCGACAAGGCGACTTCTGCAGTGCACGGCAGCCAGGCCAGACGTTCGACGGCCATCGCCGCAGTCAGCGGCCCGAGTTCCGGAACATTGGCGATATCGAAGTAGCCGCCATTCTCAAGCTCGGCGTCGAGCTTGTTTCCGGATAGTGCAAAGCCATGGAAGTCGGTCGGCTTGGTTTCGAACTGTGTCGCGAGCTTGTCGATCGCACCAGTCAGCGCGGTCTGATCCGCGGTCAACGTGAAATCCATCAGCGTGGCTCCCGCGGCAGGCGCAGCAGTTCAGTGGCAATCAGGTTGAGCTGGATCTCCGCCGCACCCGACGCGATGCCGGCGACGATCGCGCGCTGGTGATGGGCGAGCAGCATCGGGTCGCCACCGGCGAGGGCTTCGGGAAGGTGTTCGACGACGAACTCACCGACCAGACGTTCCGCGGTCACGGTCGCGAAGCGAGCTGCACTGGCTTCGGGGCCTGGCGGCAGGCCGCGCTTGCGCTGGTCGATGATGCTGTAGCTGTACAGGCGCGTCGCTTCGCAGGCGGCCTTGGCGCGCGCTGCCTGATCGATCGCGGCGCCGCTGAAGCGACCGGCCTTCTTCAGCGCGGTCACTGCGCGGTCGAGCATTGCCGCGGCAAGCGCGAAGCGCGGAATGCCGACGCGCTCGAGCGACAGCGAGGTGCGGACGATTTCCCAGGCCTGGCCTTCGGCACCGAGCATCGCCGTTGCCGGTGCGGCGACGTTGTCGAAGAACACTTCGTGGATGTCGCCTTCGCCGATGATGCTCGGAATCTGCCGCACCGTGATGCCGGGTGTGTCCATCGGCAGCAGGAAGATCGAGATGCCGTTCTTGCCGGCCGAGGTGCGCGCGAGCAGGAAGCAGGTGTCGGCGTCGCCGGCGTAGGAGGTCCAGATCTTCTGGCCGTTGATGCGGTAGTTCGTGCCATCGGGTTCGGCGCGCGTGCGCAGCGACGCGAGGTCCGAGCCGGCTTCGGGTTCGGAAAAGCCCTGGCACCAGATCGTTTCGCCGCGCGCCATCGGCGGGATGTAGCGCGCCTGCTGTTCGTCGCTGCCGAAGCGCATCAGCGTCGGGCCGATCCAGTTGACGTTCATGTACTGGCCGCCGCGCGGCTCGCCGGCCGCCCACATTTCCTCGGCGAGGATGAAGGCCATCCAGGGATCGGCGTCGCGACCGCCCCAGCGCTGCGGCCAGTGCGGCACGAGCAGGCCGGCCTGCGCGAGCGCGGCGCAGAATGTCTTCGAGAACGTGCTTTGCGCGGCTGAGCCGGGGCCGTGAGCGAGCGCTTCCCAGTCCGCAGGCAGATGGGCAGCGAGAAAGCTCCGCACCGACGCGCGGAAGCTCAGCTGTTCTGCATCCCAGTTGAAGTCCATGCGATCAGCTTATGCGGTTTTCCTGACGCGCTCGGCGATCAGAGCGTCCATGGACAGGAACTTCGTCGTCGACCAACCGCCGTCGAGGGCGATGGTCTGGCCGTTGATGAAGCTGCCTTCGCTGGATGCGAGGAAGTGCACCGTATTGGCGATGTCGTCGATCGTGCCGTCGCGGTTGAACGGCGTCATTTCCTGGTTGGTACGCTGGAAACCGTCGGTGTCCCAGAAGTCCTTGGTCATGTCGGTCTTGATGACGCCGGGCGCGACGACATTGGCGCGGATGCCTTTCGAGCCGTAGTCAGCGGCGATCGATTGCGTCAGGCCGATGAGCGCGGCCTTCACGGCGCAGTAGCTGCCGCCGCTCAAGCCGGCGCGCAGGCCCCAGACCGAGCCGATGCTGATGATCGACGAGCCCGGCCCCATGACACGCAACGCGGCGCGCGAGAAACGGAACGGCGCCTTGAGGCTGATGTCGAGCACCTCGTCGAGCATGGCGTCGTCGGTCTGGTCGACCGCGCCGAACTTGAAGTAGCCGGCGTTGTTGACCAAGCAATCGAGGCGGCCGAACTCCTTCATCGCGGCTTCGACGGCGCGATCGCTCGCGCCCGGCGCAGTGACGTCCTCGGCGACGACAAGCACGTCGGTCTGTCCGGCCAGATCCTTCGCGAGCTGTTCGAGCCTGTCCTTGCGCCGCGCGACGGCGACGATGCGGAAGCCGCCCTTGGCGAAACGGCGGGCGATGCCGTCACCGAGTCCGGCGCTGGCGCCTGTGATCAGCACGACCGGCTTGTTTGAGTTGTTGCTCATGTCATTCCCCGTTCAAAATTTAATGGTGCTGACCCCAATGGCTCCCTCCCCCCTCGCGGGGGCGGGCTGGGGAGAGGGGCGCACTCTGCGAAGAGTGATCTGCCTTGAACGAACGGCGCCCCCCTCTCTCCCACCGCTCTCCCGCGAGGGGAGAGAGGAGAAAAGCAGTACTGTTCAAAGCCCCAGGCAGAGATACTTGATCTCCAGGTAGTCCTCGATGCCGTACTTCGAGCCTTCGCGACCGAGTCCCGAGGACTTGATGCCGCCGAACGGCGCGAGCTCGGTCGAGATCAGGCCGGTGTTGACGCCGACAATGCCGGCCTCGATCTGCTCGGCGACACGCCAGACGCGTCCGATGTCGCGTGCGTAGAAGTACGCGGCAAGCCCGAACGGCGTGGCGTTGGCCTGCGCGATCACTTCGCTCTCGTCGGTGAAGCGGAACACGGGCGCCAGCGGGCCGAAGGTTTCCTCGCGACTGACCAGCATGTCGGCGCTGACATCGGTCAGCACGGTCGGCGTGAAGAAGCGTCCGCCGCGCGCATGCGCGGCGCCACCGGTCTGCAGTTTCGCGCCCTTGGCGAGCGCGTCGGCAATGTGTTCCTGCACCTTGGCGACGGCCTTGTCGTCGATCAGCGGACCGATCTCGGTGCCCGGCTCATTGCCGGCACCGATCTTCAGCGCTGCGGTTGCGGCAGTGAGCTTGGCGACAAAGGCATCGTGGATGCCGGCCTGCGCATAGATGCGATTGGCGCAGACGCAGGTCTGGCCCGCATTGCGGAACTTCGACTGCATCGCGCCGGCGACGGCGGCGTCGAGGTCGGCATCGTCGAACACGATGAACGGTGCGTTGCCGCCGAGCTCAAGGCTGAGTTTCTTGATCGTCGGCGCCGACTGTGCGTAGAGCTTGGCGCCGACTTCGGTCGAACCGGTGAACGAGATCTTGCGTACGATTTCGCTGGCGGTCAGCGCCGCGCCGATTTCGGTCGCACTGCCGGTCACGATGTTGAGCAGGCCGGCTGGCAGGCCGGCTTCGATCGCGAGCAGGCCGAGCGCGAGCGCCGTGAACGGCGTCTGCGTCGCCGGCTTGAGGACGACGCCGCAGCCGGCGGCCAGGGCCGGGCCGGCCTTGCGGGTGATCATCGCCGCCGGGAAATTCCACGGCGTGATCGCGGCGACGACGCCGATCGGTTGCTTGAGCACGACGATGCGCTTGTCCGGCGCATGGCTCGGAATCACATCGCCATAGACGCGCTTGGCTTCTTCGGCGAACCACTCGATGAAGCCTGCGGCATAGACAATCTCGCCACGCGCCTCGGCGAGCGGCTTGCCCTGCTCCTCGCTCAGGATCGCGGCCAGGTCTTCCTGGCGGGCGATGATCAGATCAAAGTAGCGACGCAGGACTGCGGCGCGGTCCTTCGCGGTACGCGCGGCCCACGGGCCCATCGCCTGTTGCGCCGCGGCAATCGCACGCTCGGTTTCGACAACGCCGAAGCGCGGAACACGACCAATGACGGCAGCGGTCGCCGGATTGTCGACATCGACCCAGTGCTCACCCGTGACCCACGCGCCACCGATGAGGCAGGCCTCTTTCTTCAGACTGGTCATTGCCGGGGTTTCTGGGTTTCGGTTCTTGGGCGAATCTGCCAAATCTTAGCGACACGCCAGCGCTGGCACGCAGGGCCATTGCGCCTGCGGGCATGAGACCGATCAGTGACAGACCAGTCGCCCTTTGGGTGTGGTGGGAATGGCACTCGAAGCGTAGCGCGGGCATGGCTTAGGATCAGCGGCGCAAGGCTGCGGCCCGCAGCCGGGAGAGGTCGATGAGCGGTTTTGACGAGCAGGTCGACTTTGTCGTCGTCGGCAGCGGTGGCGGCTCGATGTGTGCGGCGCTCGTCATGCGGGCGGCGGGCAAGCGCGTGCTGATCCTCGAGAAAGACGATCTCGTCGGCGGCACGACGGCCCGTTCCGGAGGCGTGATGTGGATCCCGAACAACCGGTTCATGCAGCGCGATGGCGTGCCCGACAGCTTCGAGCAGGCGTCCGCGTATCTCGAAAGCCTGATCAGCGATCGCGCTGATACGCCGGGCACGTCACCGCAGCGCCGCAACAGATATCTGGTCGAAGCGCCACGCATGGTCGAGTTCCTGATCGCGCAGGGCCTGCGCCTGAACCGTGTTGCGCAGTGGCCGGATTACTACGACGAACGTCCCGGTGGTTCGGTACCCGGCCGCACCGTCGTCGCCGAGCGTTTCAACGTCAATGAACTGGGCCCCTGGAAGGACAGGCTGCGCAAGGGATTCCTGCCGATGCCGGCCAGCCTCGAGGAAATGCTCGAACTGCCGGCGATCAGGCGCTCGTGGCGCGTGAAGCGGCTCGCGCTGAGAATCGGTCTGCGGATACTCGCTGCGAAACTCACCGGCAAGCAGTGGGTGTCCGCCGGCGCCGCACTGCAGGGGCGGATGCTGCAGGCGGCGCTGCGGGCCGGTGTCGAGATTCGCAGCGCATCGCCGGTGCGCGAGTTGATCGTCGAGGGCGGTATCGTCAACGGTGTAGTGACCGTGAAGGACGGCCACCCCTGGAGAGTCGGTGCTGGCCTGGGCGTGCTCGTGAATGCCGGCGGCTTTGCGCACAACCAGCAGATGCGCGATCGCTATCAGCCGGGTACGTCGGTGCATTGGACAATGGCTGCCAGTGGCGATACCGGAGAGATGATCGGCGAGATGATGCGGCACGGTGCCGCCGTCGCGCAGATGGACGAGATGGTCGGTACGCAGCTGACGCTGCCGCCTGGCAGCGAAGACGCCGACTTCAAGCCGACCGCGCAGCGCATCACCGCCGCACCGCACGCGATCCTCGTCGACCAGAGCGGCGTCCGCTACATGAACGAGGGCGGCTCCTACATGGCGTTCTGCAAGGGCATGTTCGAGCGCAACCGTCAGGTGCCGGCGGTGCCGGGTTGGGCGGTGTTCGACAGCCAGTACATGCGCAAGTACATGCTCGGTGGGAAAATGCCGGGGACGCGCAAGCCGCAGCAGTGGTACGACGCCGGCTATCTGCACGAGGCAGGTTCCATCGAAGCTCTCGCTGTCCGGCTCGGGATGCAAGCTGCAACGCTGAAGAAGACGGTCGAGCGTTTCAACGGTTTTGTCGCGGCGAATCGCGACGCGGATTTCCAGCGTGGCGAGCGCGCCTATGATCGCTGGCTCGGCGATCCGTTTCATCAGCCGTCACCGACGCTCGGCGCGATCGGCGAGGGCCCGTACTACGCCGTGCCGGTCGTGCCCGGCGATGTCGGCACCTACGGTGGTGTCGTCACCGACGAGCATGCGCGCGTGCTGCGCGAAGATGGATCGGTGATCGGCGGCCTGTATGCCACCGGCGTGTCGACCGCGTCGGTGATGGGGCGCTGCTATCCAGGTGCCGGCTGCAGCATCGGTCCGTCGTTTGTGTGGGGGTGGGTTGCGGCGAAGCACGCGCTGGTGGCGAACTAGGCCGCTGCAGGGTCAGTGCTGGTGTCTCGATACACCGCACACAAGCGTGCGGCACTCGACACGAACGGGCATTTGGGTTTTGGGAGAAAAATCACCCGTTCGCATCGAGTGTTGACCGCGCAGGGCGCGGGCAATGTATCGAGATGCCGCAGCAGTATTAAGCCGCCGCTTCCAGATGCTTCCGATAGCGCTGCGGCGTCGCGCCGGTCCAGCGCTTGAACGCACGGCCGAAGCTCGACTGCTCTGAATAGCCGAGCATGTACGCGACATCGTCGAGCGACAGCTCGCCGCGTTCGAGATGGACTTTGGCGAGTTCGATGCGCTGCTTCTCGAGAATGTCCGAGAAGCGCAGTTCGTTCTCGCTGAGATTGGCCTGCAGCGTGCGCACCGAGGTGCCGAGCTTGTCGGCGCAGTGTTCGATCGAGCAGGTGCCGGTGGACAGCGAGCCGCGGACATAGTCCTCGACGCGCTCGACGATCGTCGTCCGCGATGCGGCGCGTACGCGGCCGAGGTAGCCACCCAGCAGGCGGAACAGCAGACGGTTGGCGCTGCCGACAGACTGATGCAACGCGGCGGCAGGGAAGGCGATCGTGTTCGAGGCGGCCTTGCCACGGAACAGGCAGCCGAACTGCTTCGACAGCTCCGGGACGTCGTGCGGACGTACATCCACGGCGAGATTGACGTAGCTCGGGCGGAACTTCGCGCCGCCGATCTGGCGCAGCAGCTTGAGGATCAGCAGCGTCGCCTTGTAGTTCGCCTGGTTGTTCTGGCCGAGATCGGACTGCACGTGCCATCTCAGCTCGGCGGTATCGCTGCCCTCGACCAGCTCGAGCACGGCCTGCGGCGAGTGCACGACCGGGATGTAGTCGACGAAGCTTTCCAGCGCTTCCTTGAGCGTGCTCGCCGCGCGGCACAGTGCGGAGACCGAGCCGAAGACTTCCGGGTCCTGGTGATGCCCAAGGCGCAGGCCGAACAGCGAATCGTTGAACGAACGGCTGCAATGCTCGAGCACGTCGACGAGCGACTTGGTGTCGATGTAGAAATCCGGATCGCGCAGTGCGCGCGGATCGATCTCGTACTTCTCGAGGATGCGGCGCGGGTCGGCGCCCAGGCCACGGACGACGTCGGCGAAGCCAGTCAGATTGGCGGCGCGCATCTGCCGTTTCACCGGCATCGAGTCGAGCGGCCCGTCGAGGCTGTAGAAGTGTCCGTCTGTCATTGGCTGAGCTCCTCGTCTGGCCTGGCTTCTGCTCTCCGAGCTGCTGCATGCAGATCGCGGGGCACTTTGCGCTGAATGTCGATCCCGGCACACCAAGTGTCAGGACGCGCTTCCAGTCTGCGTGCCATAACCATCAAGTCCCAAGAATACCACCGGCGAGCCCTGAAATGATCAACATTGATGATCTAAAAAAAGAAGCCAGGAAGTACATCCGTTATGAAAAAGACGTCGAAAACCGCATCGCCTACCTGACTTTCGACCGTCCAGACCGCCATAACGCGACGACTGCCGGCATGCGTCAGGTCTACGCCGACCTGGTTTTCAAGGCCAATATCGATGACGAGGTCAAGGTTTTGGTCATCCGGGGTGTCGGCGACCATTTCGGCGCCGGCGGCGACCTGCCGGAACAGGCCGAGATGCTCTCGGAAGGCAACGAGAACATCTCGATGCTGCACGAGTTCGGCATCGACGATCCGGACGTCAAATACCCGCCCAAGGGCAGCTTCCGCTTCCTGCATGGCATGACCGATCACTACGCGAAGGCCCGCGCCGGCAATCGTCCGCTGCAGGAGTTCAAGAAAATCAGCATCGTCGAGGCCAAGGGCTACGTCTACGGCTGGCACTTCTACCAGGCCGCCGACGCCGATCTGCTGGTGTCCTCGGAGGAGGCGCTGTTCGGTCACCCCTCGTTCCGCTACGCGGGCTGGGGTCCGCGCCTGTGGACCTGGGTCGAGACCATCGGCCTGCGCAAGTTCCAGGAAATGCTGTTCACCGGCCGGCCGTTCACCGCCGCCGAGATGGACAAGTGCAACTTCATCAACAGCGTCGTGCCGCTCGACCAGCTCGATGCGGAGACGAAGAAGTACGCGATGGCCTGTTCGCGGACGCGCCCGATGGACGTCGTCGCGGTGCAGAAGACCTTCCTCGAGATCTACAAGCAGCAGCGCGGCGAATACATGGGCAGCCTGCTGACCGGCTTCGTCGAAGGCATGCTGCCGATGATGAAGAGCGACACTGCGGCCGACGTGCAGCTCGGCGCCGAAGTCTTCGGCAAGGGCCTGAACAACGTCGTCAAGGACATGGACATGGAGTATCCGCCGGAGTGGCGGTTGAGCCGCTCGAACCGGAAGAAGCCGTAGGGAAAGCGGGCTCCTTGTGATTGACGTCCAGGTGTTCTCCGTTCGCATCGAGTGCCGTTCGCGTAGCGGGCGGTGTATCGAGATGCCGCAACTGTCGCGCGGATGTCTCGATACACCGCATGCGTCGCATGCGGCACTCGACACGAACGGAAGTTTGCTTCCCGCTGAGTTGAAAGCCGCCTGATGGAATACCGCTCCCTCGGTGCCTCCGGCCTCAAGGTGTCGGCGCTCAGCTTCGGCACTGCGACCTTTGGCGGTGAAGCGCCATTCTTCTCGGCCTGGGGCAGCAGCGACGTCAGCGAAGCGCGGCGCCTGGTCGACATCTGTCTCGACGCCGGCGTCAATCTGTTCGACACCGCGGATGTCTACTCGAACGGCGCGTCGGAGGAAATCCTCGGTGCGGCGGTGAAGGGCCGGCGCGACCAGGTGCTGATCTCGACCAAGATCAGCCTGCCGACCGGGCGGGGCCCGAACGACTTCGGGTCCTCGCGGCATCGCTTGCCGCGTGCGGTCGACGCCGCGCTCAAGCGGCTCGGCACCGATTGCATCGACCTGCTGCAGCTGCACGGCTTCGATGCGTCGACGCCGATTGAGGAAGTGCTGTACACGCTCGACATGCTGGTCCGTGCCGGCAAGCTGCGCTACGTCGGCGCGTCGAATTTTCCCGGCTGGCAGCTGATGAAGTCGCTTGCGATCGCCGAGCAGCGCGGCTGGCCGCGCTATGTCGCGCACCAGGTGCACTACTCGTTGGTGGGTCGCGACTACGAGGCCGAACTGATGCCGCTGGCGCTTGATCAGCGTGTTGGCGCGCTGGTCTGGAGCCCGCTGGGCTGGGGGCGTCTCACGGGGAAAGTCAGGCGCGGCCAGCCGTTTCCTGCCGGTCGACTGCAGGAAGTCGCGCATTGGGGCCTGCCGGTCGATGAAGCGCGTCTGCACCGGATCGTCGATGTGCTCGACGAGCTTGCAGGACAGACCGGCAAGACCATTCCGCAGATCGCGCTGAACTGGTTGCTGTCCAGACCTACCGTGTCGTCACTGATCATCGGTGCGCGCAACGAAGCGCAGCTGCGCGACAACCTCGGCGCGGTCGGCTGGAGCCTAACCCCGGAGCAGATCGGTCGCCTCGACGCGGTCAGCGCCGTGGTGCCGGCCTATCCGCATTACTCCTACCGGATCGACAAGGCGTTCAAGCGCCTCAATCCGCCACTGCTCTGATTGCCGGCAGCATCATCTATAGCCAGTAGCGGAGACCGGTGAGTCAGGCGGCGTCGACGGGTGCCTTGCGGATTTCGCCTGGCTGCGCGGCGCGCTGAACCCAATGGTCAACGCCTGCGGATGCGAGATAGTTCTCCGCGGATGCCCCGTGCAGCAGTGCGATCGTTGAATGACTGCCGGCTTCGCTGCAGCTTGCCGCGAGTACGGTGACGCTCTGCGGCGCATCCGGCACCGGCCATCCGGATCGGGGGTCAAGAATGTGGCTGTAGCGCACTCCGTCTTTCAGCAGGTATCGATGCGCGTCGCCGCTGGTTGCTGCCGCACCGCGCTGCAGCTTGAGTGCTGGCGTCGCCGCGCCGGCATCACTGACGATGCCGATACGCCAGGCCTGATCGGCTGCCGGCGGCGCGTTGGCTGCGATGTCGCCCCCGCCGTTGACCAGCAAGGGCTTGCTGGTCTGTGCATGGGCGAGCAGGAGCGCACGGTCTACCGCGTACTCCTTTCCGATCCCGCCGAAATCGATCTCCATGCCCGTGGGCATCTGTACGCGCGGGCGGTTCCATCGCAGCTTGCCCCAGCCGACGTACGGCAACACCGCATCAATCGCGGCCTGATCGGGGATCCGATTACTGCGATCGAAAGTCCAGACGCGCCGCAATGCGCCCGTCGTGATGTCGAATCGACCGTCGCTGAGTGCCCATAGCTGCTGAGCGTAGTCGAGCAGGCGCGCGGTCTCTTCATCGACCTCGACTGCTGCGCCCTGCGCAGTGTTGAGCCGGTGAACGATCCCGTCGTTGCGATAGCGGCTGTACTTGTGCTCGATACGTCGAACTTCCGCCGCAACCACTGCCGCGACGCGCATGAGCTCTCCGGCATCGGCGCCAGCAACTTGAACCTCCCAGGGGTTGGCCATGGCACGGAAGCTGGCCAGCTTCGCGCCGCCGGGGCCAGAAATCACCCTGGGAGATTCCTCATTCACCAGTCGAACCGGTACGCGATGGTCGCCATGACAGCCTGGGTGTCGGGCACGAGTTCGCCGAACTTCGACAGCCCGGCGGCTGCCTGCGCAGGCACGCCATCATCCTTCGGCGTCTGCATGTAGTAGGCCAGGCGCAGGCTGATATCGGAGCCGCTCTGCAGCTTGTGGCCAATCTGCACCCCTGCTGTCCATGCACTCATTGCGCCCAGGCGATAGTCGGCACTGACATTCTGCACGGTCTGCTCCTCGCCATCGAACAGCGCAACCCGATAGAAGTCCGCGGCACTCTGGATCGTGTAGCGCAGCTGCGGCTCGACATAGCTGCTGGTTCCGAACGGCAGACGATACGAGGTTTCCAGCGTGTGGCTGTCGATGCCCCAGTCGTCGGTCAGGAAGCGATAGCTGAGCCTCAAGGTGTCGCCGCTGAAGTCACGCAGGTACTCGGTGAATACGCCGGTCTTGGTGCGCGAATCAGGCCGGCCTTCACGCACGTAGCGCAGCGGTTCGCCGTCGGTGCCGACGACCGACACGATCTTGTAGGGGTCGGTGAGGTAGCCGCTGGACTGGCTGAATACCAGGTTGGCGCGGACCAGGCTGTGTGGATCGATGACCTGGGTGACGCCGACCAGGAGATCCCCCACGCTTTTGCTGTCGCTGGTATCGCGCAGGCTGCGGTCCTCGCCGTCGCTGTCGTCCTCGCTGTAGCGCCGCTGGATCACCGTCAGAGGCAACGGAACTGCACCGACCGGCTCGATCGTGTCCTGCGCGTATGCAATACCGGCAGACAGCGTCGTGTTGTGCTGGTTGAAATCGCGCAGCACGCGCAGCGATGCGCCGATCGACTGATAGTCGTACTCCTTCGAGAAGTTGAAGCCGTAGCTCGCAGCCCAGCCGCCGAACAGCGGCGCCGAGTAGTCAAGCGCCAGCGCCACGCGGGTGTCGCGGAATGCATCATCGAGCGGAATCTCGCCCGGCTCGGCGGTGTAGAGATCACCGCCGCCAGACGCGCCAGTGAAGGTCTGCATCGTTGATGCCGGCGTCGCGCCGCTCGGTGAAGGTCCGGTGAGGCTGTCCAGCGTCAGGCGCGCGCCGAAGCTGTGCTCGTTCCAGTTGCGACGCAGCGCGATGACGGGCTCGATCAGCGATACCCGATCGATCTCGCTGTAGATCAGCGTTGCAGTGTCGATCTCCCATTTAGGAGGTTCGGCCTGGGCTGCGGCGGAGTTGCCGAGCAGCGCGCAGGCCGCAACACCGATGGCTTTTGCTTTCTGGCTCATGTCAGTTGCACCCGCAGCCGCCGCCGCCGAAGCCCCGACCGCCGCTGGCTGCTTCCTTGCTGAAGTACAGATGGTCGTCGAGTGCCGATCGCAGCGGCTCGGAATCCGGATTCATGTCCGCTCGGGCGAGCGCTTCGCGCTGCCAGGGCTTGGCGCCCAGACTCGAACAGCCGCTCGTCAGAATGATCAGGGCGAAGATCAGGATCGCTTTCATCGCTTCGCTCCATCGGCGGCCAACGCCGCTTTGATGTGCTGTTCGTAGTCCGTCGTATCCGCCGCTCGAAAGCCGGAGTGTCGATAGAGCACCTTGCCCTCTGCATCGAGAAGCACGGCGTAAGGCATGTTCTCGATGCCGTAGGTTTCGGCCAGCGTGCCGTTCGGGTCGGCCGCCACATCGAACCGGGCCGGATGCCGGCGCAGGAAACGTTCTGCATTGCCGGCTTCGGTATCGACGCCTACGCCGACGATCCGCAGGCCCTGGGCGGCGTACTTGTCATGCATCGCGTTCAGCCACGGGAAGGACTCTGCGCAGGGCCCGCACCAGGAAGCCCAGAAATCGACATAGGTGACATGCCCCCGGGCCGCGTCCATGGCGTTGGTTGAGCTCGCCGTTGCGGTCCCGGATCCGGACAGCGCGAGGCCGAGACAGAACAGCGCGAGTGCGGTTTTCCCGCGTTGGGTCAATCTTCCGCTTCGAGTGTGCATTGGCCTGCCTGGAGTACGGTGAGGGGGACACAGTGCGTTCTTCACGCAGCTTGGGTGCCACCGATGCGTAGACCGGCAAGCTCAGTGCAAGCTGTTGTTTTTAGAAGTTTTATAAAGCGAGCGTCCGGCTGGGGCTGCGCCAAAGTGCCGGCGGACACGCAATTTCATTCTGCAAAAATTGCAGTGGCCCGCGCTGCAGTCCCGCAGCTTTTGATCCGCTGCAATTGCGGGTTGGCGTGGTTCGTTGAAGTCCGAGTGGCCAGAGGGAGTTTAGTTTTACTAAACCGCGCTGTGAGGAAAGATCAATTGCTGCATCGCAGCAAGAACCGTAGCCTACGTACACACCTCAAAACGCACGAGAAATCGGCGGGTACGCAAATGTTCGGAACCCTTGTTGTTGGCAGCGCTGCACTCTACTTGGCCTCGACGGCCGCCCTGGAAATGGTCGATGCCCTCGTCGATCGCCGCCGTCAGAACAGCGCGAAACCGCAGAACCTGGCACTTCCAGCACGCGTTGCAGTCCAGACCCCGGTTGCCGCGGCCTGGGAAGCGCCGGAAAAGCTGCTCAAGGCTGCCTGAACCCATTCTGGCTGGGCCGGTCTCCATTCGGCCTCGCTGTTGGCACGATTCTGGCCGCCAACTCAAGTCTCCTCCAGGTCCCGCACGGGATCTATTCAGGCCGCGATTTTCGCGGCCTTTTCTTTTTGGGCGTTTCGGAGTTCCGGGCATCGGTCGCCGCTTCCTCAAGCAGCCATTGCCGGAACGCGATGACCTCGGGGCGCCGGCTCGAGGCCGGTTCGGTCACCGCGTAATAGGCGCGATCCAGCGTGATCGCGATCGGGAACGCAACGACGATGTCGCCGCGCTCCAGCTCGCTCTTCGCAAACAGCGGCGTCGCCAGGGTCACGCCCAGGCCGTCGGCCGCCGCATCCAATGCCAGCGTCGGGTGATCGAACTGCAGTCCGCGCCGCGGATCGACATTCGTCACGCCGGCATGACGCAGCCACAGGCTCCATGCGGAACGCGCGCGGTCGGCGATGTGCATGTCGCCGTGCAGCAGTGCGTGGTGATGCAGGTCCGCCGGGGTCTTCAGCGGCCAGGGTCCGCTTCTGAGCAGGCGTGGGTGGCACATCGGCACGATGCCGACATTGAACAGCAGGTCGACGTGGTCGCCATCGGGGCGGCCGTTGCTGAAGCGGATCTCGATGTCCGCGTCGACCCCAGGGCCGCTGCCCGCCGGATTGCCAGCGAGGTTGAGCACGTTGCCGCTCGCCAGCACGCGCACGTCGATGCCCTGATGCGCGGCGAGGAAGCTGTGCAGACGGGGCATCATCCAGCGCGAGGCAAAGGTCGGCGTCGCCCGCACCGTCAGCTGCGGCGTGCTGCCGTAGTTGCGCAATTCGCCGACGCTGCGTGCGATCAGCTCGAAGGCGCGCTGCAGGACCGGCAGCGTTGCGACTGTTGCCGGCGTCAGCTCGATGCCGCCGGGCAGGCGCCTGAACAATTCGACGCCGAGCTGTTCCTCCAGCGCCTTGATCTGGTGCGTGACCGCCGCCGGCGTGACGAACAACTCGGCCGCCGCCTTGCGGAAGCTGCGGTGGCGGGCAACCGCTTCGAACGCGCGCAGCGCATTCAACGGGGGGAGGCGGGACGTGGTCACGGGATATCGGGGGGCAGGCAATGGTGCTCGGCAATCGTGCCTGCACCGTGCATCAGTTTAGCAATACCCCTGCCAACTGGCCGTGGCCGGATTCGATCCCAAAGGCAGTGCAGAATGCAGGCCATGAACAGCACTGCCGCCGTGCGCACCCTCGACGATCTGCCCACTCCGCCCGGCCCGCCGTGGCTGGGCAGCGCCCTGCAGCTCGATCCGGCACGGATCCACCTGCAGATGGAATCGTGGGCGCGGACCCATGGCAAGTTCTTTTGCGTGCGTGCCGCGGGGCGCCGGCTGCTCGCGGTGAACGACACGACGCTTGCGCAGCAGATCCTGCGTGATCGCCCGGACCGGTTCCGGCGCCTGCGCACGCTGGAGCCGATCGCACGTGAGCTCGGTATGGACGGTCTGTTCTCGTCCGAAGGCGACCGCTGGCGTGCACAGCGGCGCCTGTGGCTGGCAACGCTCAACGCGCACCAGATCCGCAGCTTTCATGATCAGCTGATGCTCACGACGCGGCGCCTGCTGCAACGCTGGCAGAAGGCCGCGGAGCGGGGCGATGCCGTCGATGTGGCGTCCGATCTGATGCGCTACACGGTCGACGTGACGGTGCAGTTCGCGCTGGGCCATCCGGCCAATACCCTGGAGCAGGACGATGATGTGATCCAGCGACATCTCGACAGGATCTTTCCGGCACTGAATCGCCGACTGTTCGCTGTCGTGCCGTACTGGCGCTGGTTCAAGTTGCCGCAGGACTACGCGCTGGAGCGTTCGCTCGCCGCCCTGCGCGAGGAAGTGGGTGGCCTGGTCAATGCCGCGCGCGAGCGGCTGAAGAACGATCCGGCGTTGCGCGAGTCGCCGACCTGTTTTCTCGAAGCCTTTCTCGTCGCCAACGAGCGCGATGGCGCAGCGATCAGCGATGAAGATGTCTTCGCCAATGCCGTCACCGTATTGCTCGGCGGCGAAGACACGACGGCCAACACGATGGCCTGGCTGATTCACCGCTGCACCGACCGGCCCGATGTCTACGCCGCGCTGCGTGCGGAAGCCGATGCACTGCTGGACGATCCTGCAGCGCCCGACCCGCAGGTGCCGCGGGCGGATCGCTTTCCGCACTGGTTGCGCGCAGCCGACTCGGTCATCAACGAAACCCTGCGCCTGCATCCGGTCGCGCCGCTGATCTTTCTGGAGACGATCAGCGATACCGTGATCGAGGACATCGCGGTGCCGGCCGGGACGCCCGTCACGCTGCTGCTGCGCGCGGCTGCCGGCAGTTCACCGCTGTCCGATCCGCCGCCGCGGTTCGATCCGGTGGCGGATGCCGCACGCAACGATGCCGGTCCGGGGCGCGCGTCGACCTTGCCATTCGGCTACGGCCCGCGCATGTGCCCGGGTCGCAATCTCGCACTCGCGGAACTGCGCAGCGCGGCGCTGATGCTCGCGCGCAACTTCGATATCGAAGCGGTGCCGCAGGTGCAGCCGGTATCAGAGAAGTTGAGCTTTACGCTGGTGCCTGAGCATCTGCGCGTGAGGTTTCATCGGCGAGTGCGGTAGGCGTCCGGTGTCGCTTTTGCGACACCCTCGATACACCGCGCTGGCGCGCGGCACTCGAGACGAACGGGATTTTGTTGTGACGCTCCAATAAAACCCCATTCACATCGAGTGCCTGCCCTGCGACAGGCTCAGGACAAGCTTCGCGGGTGTATCGAGATGCGGTAGCAGATCTCTCACTCACGCCCGCAGGCCAGATTCGCCGCGACGGCGACGTCCATCAGCTTCGGGTTCGGCAGCTTCAGATTGTTCATCGTCTCGATGTACTGGTCGCGGGTCTTGCCGGCAAGCCGCGGATTGTGGTGCTTTTCCTCGGCGATCGATGAAGCCGTCCAACCCTTGTAGTCGTGGGCGGGGTAGACCAGGGTCTGGTCAGGCAGGCGAAACAGCCGGTTGACGATGGAATCCCAGGAGGCGCCGGCATTGCCATTCTGGAAATCCGTGCGGCCGGTGCCGCGAATCAGCAGCACGTCGCCGGTGAACACCGCGCGTGGCGATCGGGGATCGAGCACCAAGCTGAAGGATTCATCGGTATGACCGGGTGTGTAGATTGCCTGCAGCGTGATGCCATCGACATTGAGCTGTTCTTCATCACGCAGATACTGCGACACGCAATCGGCCTTGGTTTGCTCGCCCATCAGCGTGATGCAACTGGTTGCGTCACGCAGTGCGCCGAGGCCGGTAATGTGATCGGCGTGGGTATGGGTGTCGATCGCGCGCACCAGCTTCAGGCCGAGCTGATCGATCGCAGCCAGGTAGTGCCCAAGCTGCTCTTTGACCGGGTCGATGATCAGCGCCTCACGCCCCGGCGCCGAGGCGAGCAGGTAGGTATAGGTGCCGGAAGTGGCGTCGAAGAACTGTCGGAACAGCATGGGAGTGATCCTCAGTAGAACGTGCGTGCGACCATGACGGCGGCGACGGCCAGCATCGTGGCCGCAAAACCGGTTTGCAGCGCGGGTCCGGCGATGCGCGGCGCCAGGCGGCGGCCGACCGTCATCCCCGCAAGTGCGCCGGCGACGAAAGGCGCTGCGATGTGCAGGTCGATCGCGCCGGTGCTGGCGATGTGCATGCCGGCCGACACCGCGCTCGTGAGTGCCGATGTCATCAACGAGGTGGCGATCGCCGCGTGCATCGTCAGTGGCGTCATCGCGCGCAGCACCGGCACGATCAGGAATCCACCGCCGACGCCGAGCATGCCGGACAGCATGCCGTTGAGCGCGCCCACCGCAGAGAACAGCGCGGTCGTTTTCACAGTCCAGACCAGTCGCCCGGTCGCCGGGTTGAGTCGGACCAGGGCATGGTCATGCTCGGGCGCATCTGATGGCACTGCGCCGCTGCGCTGACTTCGGGCCTGCTGGAACATGCGTGCGGCCACCGCGATCAGTACGCTGCTGAAGGAAAGCATCAGAGCGCCTTCGCTGAGCACGCCGGCGACTCTGATGCCCAGCCACGTTGTCAGCGTGCCGGCCGCCGCCATCAGCATCGCCGCGCGGTAGCGGATCAGTTTCACGTCCCAGGCCAGCGCGGTGCCGAAGCTGGCGGCCGCGCAGGCGGCGAGCAATGCGATCGGCGCCGCCTCGATCAGCGGCAGGCCGAACACGAAGACCAGAAGGGGCACGGCGATGACCGCGCCGCCGGCGCCGGTCAGCCCGAGCACGAGACCGACGAGCGTTCCGGTCAGGGTGGCGAGTGCGACGATCATGCTAGTCCCCCGAGCCCGTGACTTCGCACCCTGATGAGTGCGTCAGCCGGGATGCGATGCGCGGAAGAAAGCGCAGGAATAGCCCAGCTATTTCGAGCATTTCTGACAAAGCAGCGCGCCCGGATGGCGTGCTCGGCAGGGGGTGGAATGTCATGGGTTCAGCGGACCAGGCTCAGCCGTAGCGCGTCAGCAGGGCAGTGACCTTGCCCAGGCTCGCGGACGCCTTGGCGCTGAGCGCGCCGACGCTGTCCAGTTCGCGTCTGGTGACACAGGCCATCAGGTCGAAGAATGCGCGGTCCATGGCCTTGCGCACCGCGGCGAACTGCTGCACCACCTTTTCGCAGTCCTGTTCTTCCTCGATCATCGACTGAATCGCGCGCAACTGGCCTTCAGCGCGGCGCAGGCGATTGAGGATCAGTTGCTTGTCATCATTCCATGTCGACATCGGATGCTCTTTTTCATCGAGACCAATATACTATGCGGGGTATAGTATTACCTACAACTCACCGGGCAGAGATCACGGATGCTTGAACCCATCGTTGGCGGCGTGCTGATTGGCGTGGCCGCCCTGCTGCTGTATGCGAGCCTGGGGCGGATTGCCGGTATCAGCGGCATTGCTTTCGGTGCGATCTCCGGACAGGAGGCGTCCTGGCGCTGGCCGTTCCTGCTTGGATTGATCGGCGGCGGATGGCTCGCCGTTTCAGCAGGATTTGCATTGCAGATGCCGGACAGCGCGGACGGTAGCGGTGCGCTGTTCCTGCTGGTCGCGGGCGGTCTGCTGGTCGGTGTCGGCACGCGGCTGGGCAATGGCTGCACCAGCGGCCACGGCGTCTGCGGCCTCGCGCGCCTGTCACCGCGCTCGCTGGTCTCGGTGCTCGTGTTCATGGGGCTCGGCATGCTCAGCGCGACCTTCCTGCGCGGAGTGCTGGCATGAGCGTCGCTGCGCGCGGGCTGATGGCGGCGGTCGCTGGTGCGGTCTTCGGCGCAGGGTTGGTTGTCTCCGGCATGGCATCGCCGCACAAGGTGCTGGGATTCCTGACGATCGGCCCCGACTGGGATCCGTCTCTGGCACTCGTCATGGCCAGTGCGCTTGCGGTCACCGTGCCCGGCTTCTGGTGGGTGCGCCGGCGCGGCCGGCCGCTGCTGGAAGCGCAATTGTCCGAACCGGACAACCGGCAGGTCGCATCGCTTGTTGTCGGCGCGGCGCTCTTCGGTATCGGTTGGGGACTGGTGGGTTATTGTCCGGGGCCGGCGATCGTCAGCGCGGGACTCGGGCAGCCGCCAGCCTTGATCTTCCTGGCTGCCATGCTGGTGTCGGGTGCTGCCGTATCCCGGTTCAGACGCTGAGGATCAGCCGTTGAAATCCCAGTTCAGTCGCATACCCACGGTGACCGGTGGCGCCAGCGTGTCGGCACGGCCGAAGTCGGTGTGGAACTGCGCGAGGCGGTAGCGCTCGTCGATCAGGTTCTCGCCGAACACCGTCACGCGCAGATTCCACGGTGCGTGCAGGTAGCTGACGCGGCCGTTGACGACGCGGTAGCTGTCCTCGAACGAGTTCGCCGAGTTCTGCGCGAGGTAGTAGAAGCCTGAGTTGTAGTAATAGTCGACGCCGATCTCGAACGAGCCACTCGATACGTCGATAGTCTGGCTCAGCGTCGCACTGCCGCTGAACTTCGGCGTGCGCACGACGCGGTTACCGGTGAAATCGCGGCAGCGCGGGCCGGTCGGATTCGCCGGGTCGTCGCCGCAATCGCTCCTGAACGACAGGCCGGTCGCTTCGTCGTAGCCGCTGCCGTTGCGGTAGTCGGTATAGATCGCATCGAGCCAGGCGCCGCCGACCGTCAGCAGCAGGCCCGGATTCAGGTTTGGCAACGGCAGCGCGGTGGCATCGAACTCAATGCCTCGGATGCGCGCCTCGCCGGCGTTCTCGAAGTTGATCGCGCCGCCGGTGGTCAGCGACACGAAGCCGGTCTGCAGGTTCTTGATTTCGCTTTCGAAGGCGGCGACGTTGAAGCGCAGCGAGTGCTCGAACCAGTCAGATTTGAAGCCGACCTCGTAGGAGGCCACTTCTTCGGGCTCGACGTAGTCGGGGGGCAGGTAGATGTTGATGATGTTGTAGGTCGCGCTCTTGAAGCCCTGCGAGTACGACGCGTACAACATCAGGTCGTCGGTCGGCTTGATGTCGATTGCGACGCGGGGCGAGAAGTTGGTGACGGTCGACTCGCGCGGCGTCCAGGAGATCAGCGAATTGTCGATGCCCTCGATCGCGACATCCGAGCGGATCAGATTGCGGGTTTCTTCCTGATAGCGCCCGCCGGCGGTGAGGTTGAGCCAGTCGGTGACATTCGCCGTCGCCTGCGCATAGCCGGAATACGACTCGGCGCCGATCAGGCCGGTGAAGTTGAAGCGCAGCTGGGTCGGAATCGGCAGCGGATCGAGGATGTTGCGCAGCAGTGGCGGCAGCGCGTCGAGCACCGGCGTCAGGTTGACGGCGCTGTCGGCCAGCGACAGATAGCCCGGATTGTAGCCACCCTCGCTGCGCAGGTAGTACGCGCCAGCGACCCACTGCAGCCAGCTGCTGCCGATGGTGCCGTCGTTAGACGTGAACTGCAGTTCGGCGGTCTCGACTTGCTGGTAGTCGCTTTCGGCGCCATAGGTCGCGACGGGGCGGTTCGAGCCGTCGTAGTCGTAGACGTAGTCGTAGGCGTCGATAAAGTAGTGGCTGCCGAGCAGCTTGACGTCCAGCCATGGCAGTTCCCACACCGCTTCGCCATACCAGGCCTGCGTGTCCGTCGTCAGCGACGGCGTCGAGTCGGCGGTGACGACGTACTCGCGGGTCTCGGCCGGAATCGTCAGCAGGCGACCGAGCACGCTGGGCTCGGTGTTCACCGAGGTCGTCGTCGACGTGCCGCTGTAGCGTGCCAGCAAGCCGGTGAGCACGACGCGGAAGTTGCCGGCCGGCGTGAACGCGAGACGGATGCGGCCGCCTTTGCCGATTTCCTGCGGCAACGCTTTGTCGCCGTTGTCGACCAGGGTGTAGTAGTTGTCCTCGCGGTTGTAGAAACCGGAGAAGCTCACCGCGACGCTGTCACCGAGCGGCAGGCTGACATGGGCGCGCGATTTCAGATCGTCGAAGCGCGCATAGCTGGCCTGCACCGAAACTTCAGGCTCCGGGCCGGGCGTGCGCGTGAAGATGCTGATCGCACCGCCGGTGGAATTGCGGCCGAACAGCGTGCCCTGCGGACCGCGCAGCACTTCGATGCGCTCCAGCGCGCCGAAGGACTGCACCATGTTGTGCGCCGACGGGAAGTACACGCCGTCGAGATAGGTTGCGATGCTCGGGTCGGCGGCGGGAATGAACGCGTCGGTGCCGACGCCGCGCAGATAGATCAGGTTGTAACCCGCCAGATCGGTGAACTGCAGACCCGGCACGGCGGTGCCGAGGTCCTTGACGCTGCTGATGCCGCGCGCGTCGAGCTGGAAATTCGTGAACGCGGAGATCGCGATCGGCACTTCCTGCAATGACTCCTTGCGCTTCTGTGCGGTGACGACAATCTCCTCCAGCGCCGTCGGTGGTACCGGCGTTGCGGTGGGCGCCGGCGTCGCATCGGCGCGCAGCGGCTCGACGGCGACCGTGTCCAGAGGGTCAGAGAGCGGATCAACCGGCTGAGCCGTCGCTGCAGATGCAGCGCTCAGCAGGAGCAGGCCGGAAGCGACGAAAGTGTAAGCGTGGGGCATGGTTTTATGGCTAATCAGGCGTCCATGCCGTGTTCGGCTCTGCCGCGGGTGTATTGAGTAGCGCGCATTTGAACAAGCGCATGCCGACCCCGCAATGATCCGCGCGCATTGGTTATAAGCTTGAAACCGCGACGCGGCCCCGTTATCCCGGCTTCACCAGCGCACCGTGCCGGGCATGCCCGACCGTATGGCTGGAGCGCAGGCCGGGCGCGAGCCAGAACGGCGTCAGTTCCGATGACGGGAAGATGTTCGGGAAGTCCGGATTGCGTGCAGACGGCCCGGCGATGCTCAGTTCCTGCACCATCGAGATGTATTGGTCGATCGAGTTTTCCAGGGTATTGCCGTTGAGGATCACTTCGCTGCCATTGGCCCTGGCATAGGCACTGAGGCCGGCGATGCGCGAGATCTTCGGCGCATAGGCATCGACCGAGATACCGTTCTCGCTGGTCACCCACAGGCCTTCGTCGGTGTGGACGACCATCGAGTGATTGCCCTCGGTGTGGCCGGGTGTGTGCACCAGCGCGACGCCGTCGCCGAGCATCATGTCGCCTTCGACGAAGATCACCCGCTCTTCCGGAATGCCCTTGATGCCGTCCGGGCAATACCAGTCGTACTGGATCGGCGTCAGCCGCAGCGCGGATTCCCATTCCTGGCGATGCACGATCAGCTTGGCGTTCGGCAGCACGCCCGGCGTGTCTGCGCTGCCGAGCCAGCGGCGCACGTGCTGGGTGTGCAGATGATCGTAGGTGATGTAGTCGACGTCTTCAGGCTTGAGGCCGATCTTCGCGAGCACCTGCTCGACGGAGCTGTGGCGCTTGAGAATCAGGCGCTCCATCCACTTCGGATTGCTGTCGGACAGGCGCCTGAAGTACGGCGTCTCGCGGTTGAACTCGTAGTCAGACGGCGAGATCAGCAGGGTCTTGAGGCCCTGCGGGGTGTCGAACTGGCAGACGAACAGGCGATTGCAGATGCTCAGGAACGGCAGCACATGCTCGTAACGATACGCGTGGCGCAGACCGTAGTAGCTCGGATAGGGCACCTGCACCAGGTCGAAGGATTCGTAGTAGCGCACCTTCGGCCCGGCCAACATCGCCCGGCGGAAGTCCTGCGCGGCGGCGCGGATGTTCTCGACGCGGTCCTGCGGGCCGGCGGCGCGGCGCGCGCCGTCGAAATGCTTGATGGTCTGCATGGCTGTGCTGGCTCTTGAGCGGGCGGTTTCGACGCGAAGGGTGGCCGCACGGCAATGGCTGTGCAAGTGGGTGTATTAGCCCATGGGGTGCGTTAGCCTAGGCCGATGAAATCCTTCGAGCACGTCTACCGCCTGCATCGCAGGCTCAAGGCCTCGCGCTACCCGGTGCCGTTCGAGCGCATCCAGGAAGAACTGGAGTGCTCGCGGGCGACGACCAAGCGCGTACTGGCCTATCTGCGCGACTATCTCGGCGCGCCCCTGGAAACCTCGCGCGAGCCGCGCGGTTATCGCTATACCGACGCGGCCTACGAGTTGCCGGGCATCTGGTTCAGCCCCGAGGAGCTGCAGGGCCTGCTGACCTTGCAGCAGCTGCTGTCGACGTTCCAGCCCGGCCTGCTCGAAGAGGCGCTGGCGTCGGTACGCAGCCGCATCGACCAGATCCTCGAATCGCAGGGCCTGGCTTCGGACCACGCTGACCGCCTGCGCCTGCTGCGCACCGCGGCGCGCTCGCCGGGCAAGCACTTTGCAGCGATTGCCGCCGCGGTGCTGCAGCGCCGGCGTCTGCAGATCGAGTACGAATCGCGAGCCAGCGCGCAGGTCACCGGGCGGCAGATCTCTCCCCAGCGCCTGACGCACTACCGCGACAACTGGTATCTCGATGCCTGGTGCCATCAGTCCAATGGCCTGCGTACCTTTGCGCTCGACTGCGTGCGCCAGGCCGAGTTGCTTGAAACCGCCGCGCAGGACATTGACGACGCGCGCCTGAACGACGAGCTGAGCACTTCTTACGGCATTTTCTCAGGTGCGCCGACGGCCACGGCGGTCCTGCGCTTCACGCCGGAGCGCGCGCGCTGGGTGTCGGTCGAGCAGTGGCATCCGCATCAGCAGGGCGTGTGGACGCGCGATGGCAGTTACGAGCTGTCGGTGCCCTACCACCGTGACGACGAGCTGATTCTCGACGTCCTCCGCTACGGCCCGGAGGTCGAAGTGCTCGGGCCGGTGAGCCTGCGGATTGCGGTTGCCAAGCGCTTGCGGGCGGCGGCGCAGCAGTATCTGACCATTCCGGAATAGGGCGTTTCGCCTGGGCTCATGATTTGAGCCTGGAGCGCTGCAGCATGGCTTCCGTCGCCCACCCACGGAAGTTTCCAATGACCGCAGATACCCTCCCGTTCGTTGTCCAGCTCACCGCCGACCGCAAGTACCTTAACGTCCGCATTCCGGTCGACAGCCTGCCGGCTGCGCTGCGCAAGCATCCTTCGGCGTTCAATGTGCGCCTGCTGCCCGAGCAGGCCCAGATACGCAGCAAGCCCTGGCAGACCTTCGTTCCGGATTTTCTGCTGCAACTCGCTCGCGCCTGAGCCCCTTTCATCCGTTTGGCGCTTTGCATTCGTTCGCCCAGCGCGGACAATGCGAGGCCGCAACGCCGTGGAGGGCATATGACGCAGGCAGCATCGGATATCCATACCGCTAGGCACAAGCAGGTCTCGCTGACGCGCTATCTGATCGAGGAGCAGCGCGCCGGGCGCATCACCGCCGATCTGCGCCTGCTGATCGAAGTCGTCGCGCGCGCCTGCAAGACCATCTCGCACGCGGTCAGCAAGGGCGATCTTGGCGGTGTGCTCGGCGACGCCGGCACCGGCAACATCCAGGGCGAGGCGCAGAAGAAGCTCGACGTGCTGTCGAACGAGATCCTGCTCGAAGCCAACGAATGGGGCGGCCATCTGGCGGCCTGTGCGTCCGAGGAAATGGACCACTGCCAGGCGATTCCCAGCGATTACCCCAAGGGCAAGTACCTGCTGCTGTTCGATCCGCTCGACGGCTCCAGCAACATCGACGTCAACATCAGCGTCGGCACGATCTTCTCGGTGCTGCCGAGCCCGGAAGGCGTCAAGGAACCGAAGGACGAGCATTTCCTGCAGCCCGGCACGGCGCAGCTCGCCGCCGGCTACACCGTCTACGGGCCGAGCACGATGCTGGTGCTCACGGTCGGCAACGGCACGCATGCGTTCACGCTCGATCGCGAGCAGGGCAGCTTCGTGCTGACCAAGCGCGACATGAAGATCGCCGAAGACCCCAGGGAATTCGCGATCAACATGTCGAACATCCGCCATTGGCATCC
>CAZDPA010000014.1:0-40106 GCA_964507195.1 uncultured Salinisphaerales bacterium
GTACCGGGCGCCGGCACGGTGACGCGCCGCCGCAGTGTCAGACGCGACTGAAGATGTTGATGACGCCCAGCAGCTCGAGCACGATCATCACCACCAGCACGATCCCCAGCACCACGAGCACGCCGCCGGCCGGGTCGGTGTTCATGTTCGAGGCCAGCTCTTGCAGCTCCGCGTCGGACAGCGCGGCAACGCGTTCCGCCACCGCCGACGGTTCCACGCCCCAGGACAGGAGCTGCGCAGAGACTTCATCGCGGCCCAGGAAGGTCTGCACGGTGTTCAGGGATGCGGCGCGCGTCTGCTGCTCGAGCATGTGCTCGGTACCGACAAAATCCGCGCGGACAGGTAACGACAGCGACATCAAGGCGGCGATCATCACCCCGGCGATCCAATCCCTTCTCGGCTTGTTCATGTTGATGCTCCTGATGCGACACCCGCACGCAGCGCCTTTGGTCACTGCGGTCGACGCCGAGACGGCGTCGGAACATGAACACGGTGTACCTCCCACCGGGGCGCGTCTGTACGCTGTCGCACAGTCGCCAAGGCCGTCGCGTGGCGCGTCACTTCGCAGATGACGCCGTGTCGAACGACGCGCTCGGCCGTCTCGTTCAGCCGCACTTGCTGTAGCCGCAGTCCAGGCAGGTGGGACAGCCGTCCTTCATGACCACGTCGCCGCGGCAGTCCGGATCGGGGCAGCGGTCGACCGACGTCCCCCGCGATGGTGGACCGTATTTTTGGAATGGACGTTCTCGACAGCCAGTTGGCGCAATCACTGTCCGAGGCCCTTTGGGACGCCCATTCCCACCGACTGATGAATGAGGCAGCTAGTGTCCGAAGCCTATACGGAGGTACGCGCGGTGAAAACGAATCTGGCAAGGGCGGTAGCGGCATCACTGACTTTTAATCGCTTCTCCCGCTGGTCAGGCTCTCGCCGCGCGGCAAAGGCGAGTACTGAGAAGGCAGCGGTTAGCGGGACCAAGGAGATTTGATCCATGTTGCGATCTGGCGGCGTTGAGATAGCGATGAACGGCGTGACCCGCATTCGCTCGGGTGGCGTCGAGCTTTCCCGCGGGATGATGGCCATGTTGAGGGGATTGTTGAAAGGGCGAAGCAGATAGTCGCAATCCAAGCAGTAGCGAGTCAGAGTGGTGGCTTATGAATGCCGAGACGCGATGGGTAGCGAGGCACATCCATAAACTCAACAGCAGCGAGACAAGAGGCGTTTGGCTGCTTGAAGACAACCAAGGATTCCGATGGATTGAAAAGCATGTGCTGGCTTGCAAGCGCGAGGCCGGTCCGTACACGTTGGATGAACTGGTTTCGATGTTAGATGTGGAGCGCACACCCTACAGATCGGAGATCAACGATTCGTGATGGACTGCAGATCAATCCAATGTGGATCTTACCCGCCGAAAACTGCCGCCCGCATAACGGACTTTCGGTAGCAACGATGACAACGCGCAGATTGCATACGCCGAGAGAAATCAGTTGCGACAAGTCTCCCTTATCACCGGTAGGGAAGGGCCGATGTCCAGTAAAAACCGGACGGTCGCGTTCCCATACTCAATGTCTCAGTTCAGCCCATTTCGGACCCCGAGAGTTGAGAACTGCCATCGGCAAAGCGGCCGTTCAAAATAGTGACGACAACGCGCGCTTATCAATGGTATGGACGCGCCGTCCTTTTAATGGCATCGAGGTGCCAGAGTAGGAGGTGTGTGTTGTCTCCCTGCGAAGGAGGTACGTCCATGAAGAAAGTCACAGCGGTTGGCCTGGACCTGGCGAAGACGGTTTTCCAAGTACACGGTGCAGACGAAGATGGTCGCGCTGTCTTACGCAAGACGTTGCGGCGGGGTCAGGTGGCAGAGTTCTTTGCACAGTTGTCACCTTTTGTCGTCGGCATGGAAGCCTGCGGAAGTGCGCACTCCTGGGCTCGTAAGTTTCGCGAGATGGGCCATGAAGTCAGGCTGATCGCTCCCCAGTACGTGAAGCCATTTGTGAAGCGGAACAAGACCGACCCCGCCGATGCAGAGGCCATCTGCGAGGCGATGGGTCGACCCGGCATGCGGTTCGTTGCTTCTTCCGTCGACATGCCTGTGGTGGGTGCCAAAGGTGAAGCTCGCGCGAGCTGCGGTAACGTCAGGGACCCTGAGTACCGCTTCGGCCAATGACAGCGATCGATCTTGCCAGATGGATCTGGCACTGATCGCAAGCTTCTACCGCTTCTTACAGGTCGCAAAGTCCGTGGCTCACCATCTGCGCCACGACGTCGTGCGGCCAGCGGCCACCCGACGAAATCTGGCAGTTCCGATCGTCGTGACTATGCTGATCAAGTTGAAAGTGCCGGTCATATTGACCAGATCGGTCTAACAGGCAGAACCGGCCCAGCTGACCCCAACATTCAGATAGCGACCTATGGTCGATCGCGTCGTGGATGCTGGTCAGACGTCACCAGACTGACCGGCAGTTCCTTCCGGAATCCGCAGTTAGTCGTGATGACCACGCTGGTGTGCTCATAGAGCTTCGAGAACAGGTGAAACGACAGTGCGCCGCCGGAGCGAGAGAACGGCACGTAGCCACGTTTACACCCAGCGATAGCTCAGCTCAACGTTTGTCGTTCGCATGAGCTTTTGCAGCAGCATCCTGAGGGCGGCGGTTTCGGCGCTGCCGAGCTGGCGGGTAATTTCTGACTCAATCTTGAAGCCGGCGGCAATGAGATCTCGGGAGCAGGCCGCGCCCTCCGAGGTCAGGAACAATTGTGCTGTGCTGTTATCACTCCCTCTGGTAGGCGGCTCATCAACGCGAATCAGATTGCGGGCGCGGAGGTCGTCGAATACGCCTTGGCCGCCTGAATTCTGGCCTGCGAACATGAATAGCGCGTCGAACTCTTCGAAGCTGCGGCCATCGCGAGCGGCCAGTGCGGTCAGCACGAACAGCTCGGCATCATTGAGGCCGCGTTCGCTGGCATAGGCTCGGATTCGCGCGAAGAGCTGCAAATAGGTGCTGCCAAGCAGATAGCCGATCGACGACTCGATTTCAGGATTGGGCGGTGCCCCAGGGGTGCGAGGAAGTGGTAGTTCGGGCGACTCCTTTCGCGTTGCGATCGCATAAGCACCGCTTTGGTAGACGAGCGGGGGCAGTTCGCTGCGCTCTAGCTGCATGACTTCTCCCACGTAGATCACGTGATCGCCGCCGTCGTATCGGTGCGCAGTGCGGCACTGCAATCGCGCGGTGCATTGCGCCAGCAGTGGAGCGCCGCCCAAGCCGCCCTGCGTATCCACGCCGAGGAACTTATCCTCACCGCGCCTCGCGAAGCGCCCCGACAGGGCTTCCTGCTCTTGCGACAGGATGTGTACGGCCCAGTGGCTGCTGGAATCAAAGGCCCGAAGGCTCTGTGACGTCCGCGCCAGGCTCCACAGGACCAAGGGTGGGTCCAGTGAGACTGAGGTGAAGCTATTGGCTGTCACACCGACTTTCACCCCGTCCGCGCCAGTCGCGGTGACGATCGTGACTCCGGTCGTGAAAGTTCCGAGCACATCGCGGTACTCCCGTGGATCGAGTGCCCTGGTTGCGGAAGCAGGTGGTGTTGCGAAAGGATGTGTCGGTTGGTCGGTGGTCATCGTCCGGCCCTCACGCGGCCAAAGATAGGAGTTACACCATCATCCGAAGTTCGATTGGCTTGTTTCGTCGTCAGAATGGATGAAATCGGCGGACGAACCTCAGTCCTATGTGGCGTGCCTCCTCCAGAATCGTCGCGTCGGTGCGGCGAGGGCGACCGGGAGCCGGTATGGAATCGCGCGCGCCAGCGCGCTCATATCCAAACGACGGTATCCGGGCGGTGCCTGCCGTATCCCATGGGATGGCCATTGGCCGACGAGGAAGGTTTTTGACTTGCCTGGCCCATCGATTGCGCGCTATTTATCGACACAGAAGTTACCATTGGTGGCTTATCGTAGCGATTCTGGCCGGATACATTGCTTTGGAAGGTGCATCACCAGGGGTTATTGCAATTCTAAAGCTGCGGTCCGGCGGGGCTTCCTGACCGCTCCAGTTGGTCGCCAACGAATGAGGAGCGGTGAGATGAAAGAGCTTCGGGGCCTCACGGCTGTCGTCACTGGGGCGGCAAGCGGCATCGGTCGCGCGCTGGCTACGCGTGCCGCGCGCGAGGGTATGAACGTTGCCGCTGCCGACATGAACAAGGTGGCTCTGGACAGTCTGGTCGACGAACTCTCGCCGCTGGGTGTTCAGGTCCTGACGAAGGTGGTTGATGTTTGCGACGAAGCTGCAATGCAGGATTTCTCGGCGGACTGCTTCAAGCGGTTTCAACAGGTCGACCTGCTATTCAACAATGCCGGCATTCTTCGAGTCGGCTGCAGCTGGGAGCAAAGTGCCGAGAGCTGGAAGCACATGATGTCGATCAACGTGATCGGCGTTGTGAACGGCATCAACGCGTTCCTGCCGCGGATTCTTGATCATGGCAACACGGCTCATGTGATCAACACCGGCTCTGTCGGCTCACTTGTGGCCGCGTCCGGAATGGCGCAATACACCGCCTGCAAAATGGCGCTCAGGGGTCTCACCGAATGCCTGAGCCTGGATCTCCAGATGCTCCAGGCACCTGTAGCAGTGTCGCTGCTGTGCCCTGGTCCCGTTTCTACCCATATCGCGGATGCCGTGATCACCGCCAACATGGGTGACAATCCTGATCCCGCGATCCTCGAAGAAATCAGAGCCGCGACGGTTTCAGCCGATCCCAACTTCATCACGCCCGATGTATGCGCAGAGCGCGTATTTGCGGCGATTCGGCGTGAGCAGTTCTGGATCTTCCCTCATCCGTTTACGCAGTACTACCGAGAGCTTACAGACGCGATGCTGAGCGGCGAGAATCCACGGTACAGCGAGGTTCGGTTTGATTGATTGACCGAGGGTTCGGATGCACCGCACGAGCCAGGAGAGCCAGTGACGAGTTCAAGTTCGACGCCGATAGGACGCTGGGATGGCATAGATGAATTTGTCCAGTCCGTCTCATCTGGAAGCTTCACGGCTGCTGCCGAAAAGCTGGGTGTTTCCAAGTCCCATGTTAGTAAGCAGGTTGGCCGGCTGGAAGCGCGACTAAACGCAAGGTTGCTACAGCGTTCGACACGGAATTTAACTCTCACAGATGTCGGCGAAATTCTGTATCGCGAATGTTCCGCAATATCACAGCGATATGATGCACTGGAATCGATTGTCGCTGACCTTCAGAATCGCCCTAGTGGCACGCTCAAGCTGGCGATCAACAGCCGCTTCGGCGTGCAGTACATGGCCGGTGCCATCGCGTCCTTTGCTCGTCTTTATCCGGACATCTCCATTCAAGTCCATGCCAGCTATCGAGATGTGGACCTGATCGCCGAGGGTTTCGATCTCACCATCCGATATGGCGACCTCGATGATTCATCACTGGTAGCTCGAAAGCTCGGCGGCTACACAATGAGCTTGTACGCGGCGCCCGAGTACTGGGATAAGTTCGGGATTCCAGAAACCATGGCAGCTTTGAGAAGCCACAACGGACTCTGTCCGCCAGACCGGCATTGGAATTTCAGTTCGGCGGATGGTACGAAAAGAGTCAGGGCCAGCGGCAACTGGGTCAGTGAAGACGGTACTACCTTGCTCGCCGCGGCCAAGGAAGGTCTCGGTATAGCGCAACTCCCCGACTTCTTTGTTAAAAATGAGGTTGCGAGAGGCGAGTTGAAAAAGCTTCCACAGGCTTGGAACTTCTATTGGCGGTCAGCGTGGGCTGTCTACTCGGGAAACCAGCACGTCGCAGCCAAGGTAAGATTCTTCATTGATTACCTCTGCAAGAGTATGGCCGGAGATGTGTGGCTGGAGCTCAAGAAGGATTTCTATCAGCGAAAGCCAGGGCTCAAGGATGAGTAGGGCTCAACAGCACTAACAGCGAGCAATTAGGCGGGTGAAGCAAAATCGTAAGCTCGAAATGGAGCAGTTCTGGATACAGTGAGTTTACCGAATTGGCCTGTACAGAGCCGCGCACTTGTATCTATATTGCACTGAACTTATGACAGGGCTTCTAACCGCAAGGCTAGATATTGGTTGAGCTGTGTTCCTGTGTAGTTTCGCCCTTTCTTGATGGCTCCCTTCGAAGTGTTTTCAGAAGAAATGGGGCCGTAGCGTTGTTGAAAGGTTGAGCGTGTTTGTCTTAGAGCCAGGACGAAGCGTCGCCGTCTGATTTGTTCGCAGGGGCGCGTCGACTGACAGCATTCACTGACGTGGAGGACGTTGCGATGAGCATTGGTGGCACGTGGGACATCATTCTCAATACTCCGATGGGTAAGCAAAAGGGGAAGATGGTAGCGACGGTCAACGGTAGCGATTTGGTGGGAGAGATTAACTCGCCAATGGGAATCATCGTCATGGAGGAGGGGAAGGCTGATGGCAATGCAGCGACCTGGATCTGCACTGTGACGAAGCCGATTACCATGAAGCTGGTCTTCAACGTCAATGTCGATGGCGCCGCGTTCAAGGGCACTGTCAAAGTGGGCCCTCTCGGCACCAATTCCGTTGAGGGTATGCGGACTGCCTGATCGAGATTGACGAAGAGCGTTCTGAAAGATGCCCCTCGCATGGCAGAGGGGCATTCTCGGGATCGAAGTGCCCTATCCCCCGGCCAGCCCGGGGGATTTTTTTGCTCGGCGATTGACGGGCTCTCTTGGGGCCCTGAGGTGGCGCGGCGCAGAGGTGTTCATGTCGATATGCCGCGGCAGTCGGCGAGCTGACTGGTCGGGGTCAGCCCGATACTCGAGCGTGCCGTGAGAGTCCGTCGTCAGTGGATAAGCATCGGGACAAGAACAGACAAATTCCTTTTGCTCTACTAATGCGTATGAAAAACGCGTGCTAACGTTCAGAGACTACAAGAACGTGGGCGCGATACCAAGAGAAACAGGCCCGCCGAGAACGTCCCTATTGGGTAGAGCGAAACGCTTGCCGATCTTCCGCAATCCGAAAGCAACGGCCCGGCGGAAGGAGGAACGCGAGCATCGGTGCGTGTCGGAGGTGACACATGAAGACCGTCGGTGCAGCCATCTCTACGGGGCTGATTGGACTTGCACTATTTCTCTGCCCATCGATCAGCGAGGCGCAGGAGGATAATCTCGACTTCCTGTTTGGCGGATCGAGCGCCGGCGCCGACGATCAAGGTGGCTCGACGCCGGAGCCTAGTCCGGCAGGTGGAACGCAGGCTGACGTGCCCGACGCGCAGCGGGTTGATTCTCGAGCAGAACTGGCGGAACTTCCGGTCGAGCCTTTGAGAGAACGCGATGAAACACCAGACGAACGTGCTCCTCCCAGGCGAGCCAGGGGAGAGAGGGTGCTGGAGGAAATCGTCGTCACTGCGCAGAAGCGCGCGCAGACTCTGCGAGAGGTTCCCATGTCGGTATCGGCATTGGCCGGCGACATGGCAACAGAGGCCGCGATCGTCGACACTCAGGACCTCGTTCAGTACACGCCCAATGTGAAGTTCACGGCGTCGAATCCAGAGTACAGCTCAACGATGATTCGCGGCTTTGGCACGCCGCCGCTGGCGCGAAATGTCGAACCCTCTGTTGGCCTGGTCATCGATGGTGTGAGTTATGGTCGCAGCACCTTCACCAACGATGGCGTATTCGATCTTGAGCGATTGGAAGTGCTGCGCGGCCCGCAGGGCACGTTGTTCGGGAAGAACACGATCGCCGGTCTGCTGAACTTCACTACAAAATCTCCGTCCTTCGAGACCGGCGGATACGTGCAGGTCGCCAGGGAGCAGCCGGACGGAACGCGCTATGAGGCTGCGGTCAGTTTTCCAGTCATCCCCGACGTCCTTGCAGCCCGGCTAAGTGGCCGAAAGCGTGATAGCTACCTCGGGCTGTTCAATACGGCTAGAAGCGACGAGAGGGAGGAGTTCAAGGACGAGTCCGTTCGCCTGCGGCTCGACTACTTTCCTAGTGAAAGGCTCGAATTCAATCTGATCGCGTTCAGAACCCGATATGCCGGTGTCGGCAATGGCTTTCAGCACTCTTATCTTACGGACACCGCGAGAGCCACGTTTGAAGAGAGAGACCCGCGCATTGAAGACGACGAGTTCAATGACACCCGTTCTGCCAACGCGCCGACGTTCTCCAAACGCAACAGTGAATCCGTTGCTCTGAAAATGAACCTGGACGTCGGTGACCTTCTAGCCTTCCGAAACGGCAGCGTCAACGCACTGGCGAGTTGGGCAAGAGTCGATACCCCCTTCCTGCTCGATACAGATTTCAGCCCGGTCAACACGGGGTTCTTCCGGACCGACGGGCCAGAACGGTATGAGCAGAAGCAACTGGAAATTCGGTACAGCGCGGATAGCGAGCCGCTTTTCGGCTGGGGACAAGCCGTCGATTGGACCTTCGGCCTGTTCGCTGGGGCAGCCCAGTCGAATGTCAGCCAGTATAACTTTCTAGTGCTGGACGGAATTGTCGCGCTGCTACCGGTTATTGCCGAGGGTCGAGGGATCCCATTGCCGTCATTTCTCGGATCACTGTTCTCGCAGCTGGCCGACGTCGGGGTGACGCCAGGAGACGGCGAGGACTTCATTATCGAGACGTACGTCAACGTCAGATCGAAAACGTATGCAATGTTTGCACAGGCCGACTGGCATCTGGATGAATCATTGACCGTGTCCCTGGGCCTGCGGCTCGGTCAGGAAACCATCGATGGAATCCAATCCAACTCCTCCGACTCCATCGTGCCGACCATCACGAACGGCTCGGAGAACTACTACGAGGAAGGCCGAATCAAGGAGTACGATTTCTCGCCCAAGCTGGCCATCAGCTGGTCACCCTCGGACGAGCTCACGCTGTTCGGAAACCTGACAAAGGGGCACAAGAGCGGCGGCTTTTCCGGCCCGGTGATCCATACCCGGCACCTCCGCTTCGAGCCGGAGGAAGCGGTATCTGCCGAGGTCGGCATCAAGAGCCGGCTATTCGATCAAACGCTGGAGGTGAATGCCTCGGCCTACACGACACGCTTCGACAATTTGCAGTTGAATGTGTTCGATGGAACGGCGATCTATACGATCAATGTCAGCGAAGCCGAGTCCCAGGGCCTTGAGGTGGACTTCCGCTGGCTTCCGCCGATGTCGTGGTTGACCGTTCAGGGCAGCGTGGGACTGAGCAGAACCCGTTACGGCGACTTTCCCTGCGGTCCAACAACCTGGGATGACAGGGATGCCTTGCCAGAGTGCGGTGACAACGCGCACCCCTCTCAGGACCTCAGCGGCAGGGAGCTGCCGTTCAATCCGAAGGTTTCTGCAAGCCTCACTCCAACAATTCGATTCACCCTCATTCCACGCTGGGGCATCGGCGGACTGTTCGCACTGGATGTGATCTATCAGGGCGAGCACTTCATGGACTACGACCTTGACCAAAGAGCTTTTCAGGAAGCGACGACTAAGATCAACGCACGCTTCGTTCTTGGCCCCGAGGATAAGCAATGGGCGGTAATCGTCAATGCGAAGAATCTGACTGAGCAGCAGGAACGACTGCTTGTACTTGACGCGATTCTCCAGGGGGGAAACTACGTGGCGATCACCCGCCCGGATGAGATGCTGTACTCCGTTGATCTGCGCTTCAACTTCGGCGAAACGAACTGACCGCGCATCCGGCGCGCGGCTTCAGCCGTGCTTCGATGATGCTCCGTACGTAGGCGCCAATGGCACCAGTCGGGTTTGTACTGAGGCGCGTCATTCGATCGATTTGATGGACAATCAAATTCTGATTTCTCTCTTAATCGCAGCAGCGTTGCATGCTAGCTTTTCTCTGAGATAAAGCTGGAGCAGGGGCATGATCGAAATCATCCTCTGATCGCTCCACGCCCACCACGTCACGAGTAACTAACCGAAGGCAGAACAGACCATGGCAGATAACGCGCAAGCACCTCAGACAAGCCCTGGAGAGATCGCTCAGTGGCCTATGCTGAAGATTGTCTATCGGACTGATGCCGCGGCAATTGCCAAGCTGCTTCCACCGGGTATCGAGTGTGGAGAGCTGCCCAACGTCAACCTGACCATCTACAACCTGCCCGTGAATGGCGAGCCGGAGTACGGCGTTCTGATCACCATCAACGCGGCGTACGGTGGGCAGCAGGGCGAGTACGCAATCGGATACGGCATTGATCAGGAGGCGGCGATCTTCATCAGCTCGATGATGAATGGACAGCCCAAGTTTCCCTGCGAGGTTCGCTACTACCGGCTTGGTGACTCTGTGACTGCACGCTGCTTCCATCAGGGATACACGTTTCTCGAGTTCTCAGGAACAGTGACAGGCCCTGATCCACTGAGGGTCGACCCTGAGCGATTCGAGTGGTGGACGAAGTACTCACGTGCCGTCGGCGGGGCCGAAGGGTACGACTTTCCGCCTCATGTGGTGAAAGTGCATGGTAAGTATGGTCCTGGGTACCGCCTGGCCTTGACGGGCGCGTTGTCGTTGCGCGAGAGCCCCTGGGATCCCATTGCAAGCTTGCTTCCGATGCGGGAGCAGCTTGCAGCGCATTTGTGGTGGCCCGAGTATCGCAGCCGCGAGATTTCAGTGGCCGGCAAACTGGATCCGAAGGCCTTCTGGCCGTTCGTCGACACCATCGGCGGTAGCCGATGGCCCGGAACGATGGGCGCACCGAGAAAGATCTGACTACGTGCGGCCGGGATATCGGCATCAGTATCCCGGCCGCCTGTTGTCTAGAGAAGAGCGTCAGTGCAGCGGCACAGAGACGCGAGTGGCTCGATCTGGCCAACGACAGGTCCGATGGCGCAGCAAGTCGAGAAGCTGAGGAAAGCAACATGGCGGGTATAGCCTCTGCTTCAGTCGCGCCCTTGGGCGCGGCCCGGCGCCCACCCAGTCGCGCTGCGATGACTGCTCCGCAGGCCGATCTGGAGTCGGCTGCGGATATGGTGCAGGTTCACCGGCTTCTTGGCGCGATCTACGAAGGCCCAGTCGAGTCTCCACCCTGGAAAACCGCGCTGCAAATCATGCGCGAGCAACTCGGCGCCGCCAGTGTCACGCTGACCTTACGCCCGACGGCGCCACGCAGCCCTGGGTCGGGGGCCTTGATGCTGCGAGGCGGAGATGCCTGTGAGGTTCATTTCAAGGCGTTCGATCCGCTGATCAGCCTGCCCGAGGACGATACTGCTGCAAGAGATGAATCCATCGGCGGTGGCGCGCCGAAGTGTCGGAGTGGCCGGGATGACCTGAAGCCGATCAGCGTCGGGCATCTGCTCGTGGTGGACATCGATACCGAGGAAGGCATCGTGTGCCGCCTGAGCCTGGTCCGGCCTAGGGCGGGGCGACCATTCTCCGATGAACACAAGGCGGCGTGCCGCCTTATTCTGCCGCATCTCAGGCGTGCGATTCACCTGCATGCTCGACTGGACTTCCTCGAGTGCGAACGCCGGCTGCTCGCCGGCTCGGTCAGGCGCATGCAGGTCGGAATCATCAGCTTTGCTCAGGATGGCGCAATGCTCGAAGCAAATCAGGAGGCTCGTCGCCTGCTGACGGAGAGAGACGGACTCCGGCTGTCTGGCAGCACCTTGTGCGTCGACTCCAACCAGGAGAGCCGCAGCCTGCATCTGATGATCCAAGCGGCTTTGGGTAGATCGGCGGTGAGCGTGAGTGGCGGCGAAACTGAGGGCACAGTCCAGGCGATGGCGATCACGCGCCCATCCGGGCGCGCAAAGCTGGGCGTCATCGTGCGCTCGCTTCCACTCAAGCCGTGGTCCGAAAGAACCCGACGACCAGCAGTTGTGGTCTTCGTGCGTGACCCAGAGTCCAACGCCGGCCAGCCATCACTGGAGCTGGTGCGCCGCCTGTTCGGCCTGACCCGCATGCAAGCCCAGCTCGCCCTGCTGCTCGCCGAGGGCTTAACGCTGGACGAGGCTTCCGAGCAGATGGGGGTCCGCCGTAACACCGCGCGAACACATTTGCGGGCGATCTTCAGTAAAACAGGGGTTACCCGCCAGACGATGCTGGTCAGGTTGGTGTTGAACAGCGTGCTGACATTGGGCCTTGAGGCGGACTGCACCGAATAGATCGGCTGTCGCCATTGTTTCCAGAATTGTTTCGCGAGCGAGGACAATGAAATTACGGTTTGACTCTTCTCGCTCCGTAGTGGCGAACCTATAGTCAGGCTCCTGTCAGCCAAAACGAAGTGAATACGAATGGATCGTTATCTCGTGGTGTCTACGGACGGTCATGCGGGCTTGCCGATGGAGCGATACAGGGACTATCTGGATTCGAAGTATCACGCAGCCTTCGATCAGGAACTCCCCATTCAGCGGGAAATGACCCGAAAGGCGGAGGAGTTCTTGCTCCTGACCGATTTCAATGACAAATGGCGCGCGAAGACCGCAGACAGGCTGGCCGGCGCATGGGACGGCGCCCTGCGCAACCGCGTTATCGATGACGACGGGGTTGCGGCCGAAGTCTTGTTTCCGGACGGCATTACGGAGATGAATGCGCCGCCGTTCGGTGCTGGCCTGGCCCTGAAGCCTTGGGGCATCAATCCAGAACTGCAGTGGGCCGGCGCTCGCGCCCATAACCGATGGATGGCGGAGTTCATCAAGGACGATCCACTACGCAGAATCGGCGTGGCCATTGTCCTGATGCTCTACGATGTGGACGAGGCGCTGAATGAGGTCAAGTGGGCTCAGAAGAACGGCTTCAAGGGAATTCTGATTCCGCCATTGATGGGGGACAAAGCCTCCTACAACCATCCCAAGTACTACCCGATCTGGGAGTTCTGTCAGGAGCACGGCATGGTGGTTCATACCCATTCCGGACCGTCGCCCGACTACGATTACACGCTACCCGGCGCGGTCGGAATCTTTGTGACTGAGTTCGCGTGGTGGGCGGCGAGGCCCTTGTGGTTCCTGATATTCGGCGGCGTCTTCGAACGATTCCCGCGGCTGAAGTTTGTGCTGACGGAAGTCAGCGAGTTCTGGATTCCGCACATGCTTGAACTGATGGACGTGCGTGCGTCAGTCAAGCACACCTCAGGGAAGCTGGGTGACTTCACCAGCAATCTCACGATGAAGCCCAGCGAGTACTTCAAACGCAACTGCTGGGTTGGCGCATCCGCCTTGTTTGATGAAGGCTCGACGGCAGTCAGGCACGAGATCGGAATTCAGAACGTCATGTGGGGTACCGACTATCCGCATCCAGAGGGTAGCTGGCCGGCGACGCGTGAAAAGATGAAGCAGTACATGACGGGCATTCCGGAGGGCGAGCTTGAGCTGATGCTGAGCAAGAACGCCATTGACTGTTACGGACTTGACGAAGTGGCACTGAATGCCATCGCAAAAAAAATCGGACCGCTAAGATCTGAATTTGCCTGACCCAAAAGTAGGTAACGACGGAGGAGTCGACTGTGAGCAAGCGCTTTCCAATGCCTATCCCATTTGGATGGTTCTGTATCGGATTCAGCGACGAGCTAGCGGTGAAGCAGGTAAAGAACATCCACTACTTCGACCGCGACATGGTGCTGTTCCGGACAGAGTCCGGGGAGGTGGGCCTGACCGCTCCCGCATGCCCTCACCTCGGTGCGCACCTGGGGCACGGCGGCACCGTGGTGGGAGAGTCGATCCGCTGTCCCTTCCATCACTGGCAGTACGACAGGAACGGAATAATCACCAACATTCCGTATGCAAAAGCCATCCCGCCCAAGTGGAAAGGGAAGCCGTGCCTGAAGACCTACCCGGTCTGTGAGCGAAATCATGTGATCTGGGCCTGGTATCACCCAGAGGGCGCAGATCCGATGTTTGATGTCATTGAACTGCCTGAGACGCAGAAGCCCGAATGGGTTCATAACCGTCGCTACTTCTGGGAGTTCAATTCTCACCCGCAGGAAATCGCCGAAAACGGAGTGGATGTTGCCCACTTCCAGTTCGTTCACAAAATGGACGCGGTCCCGCTGGGGAAAACGGACTACGAAGGGCACATCCGGCGAAGCGTCGTATCCGGTCCGCGAGCGGTGCCGGATGAGAACGGCGGCCAAAAGGATGTCGAGATCAGCGTCAATGTCGTTCAGAACGGCGCAGGCCAGAAATGGACGCGTTTCAGCGGATTTGGAGACTACCTGGTCCAGGTGCTTGTGACGCCGGTGAACGACGAAAAGGTCGAAGTTCGCTTTGCCTACAGCTTCCCGTCGTACGAGGCGGGAAGCATGATGGAGTTCGTCATGGAGTACGCCATCGGATCAACAAACGGTGAGCAGGGACTGGAGGGCGACATCCCGATCTGGAGCAACAAGTTCTATAACGAGAACCCCGTCCTGTGCGACGGAGATGGTCCGATCATGCAGTTCCGCAGGTACTTTTCGCAGTTTTACGTCGCGGCCTGAGTGCTGCGCGGTTCGCCAACACGGAAATCGACTGTCCGCGCACGTTGATGTGCTGCAGGGGGGTCGCTCCATTCTGGAAATCAATCTACGGACAGATATCGGGAGCACGCAAAAAATGAACAACGCCCTACAAAGTACTGAGACCATCGACATGCATAGCCTGGCCTCGCCTCGTGCGCAGGAACTACTCGAAAAAGCACGCGGAATGAGAGATGTGCTCAAAGCACGCGCCGCCCAGTGTTCCTCGGCATCCAGAGTGCCAGACGAGACCATCGCGGACTTCAAGGCTGCGGGGTTCTTCAAGATCCTGCAGTCGAAGGCATACGGCGGCTATGAGATGGACCCGCAGGTCTACTATTCGGTCGTCGTCGAGCTCGCCAAAGGCTGCATGTCGTCTGCGTGGGTGATGAGCGTCATCGGTGTACACAACTGGCAGCTGAACCTTTTCGACGCACGTGCGGCAGCGGAGGTCTGGAAGGACGACGCATCCGTCCTGATTTCATCCTCGTACGCACCGATGGGAATGGTCGAGCGCGTCGACGGCGGATTCAAGCTGACGGGCCACTGGAGCTTCTCCAGTGGCTGCGAGCACTGTGACTGGGTATTCCTGGGGGTCGTTGTTCCGGCCGAGGACGGATCGTGGGATCTGCACAACTACAGGACGTTCTTGGTGCCCGCCAAGGACTACAAGATCGAAAAGAACTGGGACGTTGTCGGGCTGAGGGGCACCGGCAGTCATGATGTGACGGTCGATGGAGCCTTCGTTCCCGAGTACCGGACGCATTTCATGATCGCCGACATGTCCGGCGAAAAGCACAAGGATAAGCCGCCGGTATACAGACTGCCCTTCATGCAGGTCTTCTCGCGAGCCGTGTGCACGGCGACCCTGGGGGCTCTCGAAGCCCAGATCGAGGAGTACGTCGAAATCGCCAACAAGCGGATGGCCGGGCCGATCTTCATGAAGGACGATCCGAATGCGAAGCGCATCGCGGCCCGCGCAAAGCTGAGCGTGGAGTCGATGAAGAGCGCGATGCTGCAAGGCTTTTCGCGGATGATGGACAGCGCAAAGGCCGGCACCCAGCTCGATATGGCGGATCGCGCCAGATTCCGCTACGAGAGTTCGATCGTCGTGGATGAATGCATTGCTCATTCCTCAAAGATCCTGAAATCGTCTGGGTCCGGTGCGATCAGAAACGGAAGCCCGCTGCTGAAGCGGCATCTGGATATGTTGGCGAGCCAGGCGCATGTCGCGAACGTATCCGATTCGTTCGAGATCAATCTTGGGGGCGTTCTCTTTGGTCAGGACAGCACCGAACTTGGTCTGTAGCCGACCGAGAAGTCATGCGGAAAAAAGTGCAGCGTCTGATTCATTTCAGGACTTAAGGAGTCACATCGATGGTACGTAACGGTGTTCTTCCAGAGGAGAACTACGCTAAATGTCGCAACGGCTATCGCATCCACTACCTTGACCGCGGCGATGGACCTGCCGTCGTCTTTCTGCATGGGTCTGGACCTGGTGCCAGCGGGTACAGCAACTTCAAGGGCAACTACGAAGTCATCGCCGAGCAGGGTTACCGGTGTATCGTTCCGGATCTCATCGGATTCGGATTCTCCGACAAGCCCAATGACGTCGAACATCCGTTGTCATTCTTCGTCGAATGCGTAAAGCAAACGCTGGACTTGGCGGGCGTCAAGGAGTGCATCGTCATTGGCAACTCCCTTGGGGGGGCGATTGCAATCGGCCTTGCGCTTGAATACCCGGCACTAGTGAAGAAGCTGGTCCTGCTTGCGCCAGGCGGCATGAGCAAGACGGAAGAGTATTTCACCATGCCTGGGATGCAGAAGATGTTCCAGATCTATGGATCCGGCGAGGAGATCACTCCGGACAGGATGAAAGAGTTCTTCCAGTACGGGCTGGTGCACGACCCCAAGCACGTCACCGATCAGACGATTCAGGAACGCTTCCAGATCATGCAGATCATGAACGGTCACGTCATGATCACGATGCAAATTCCTCACCTGGTTGACCGCCTGCCGGAACTGCAGTGCCCGGTCCTGGCGTTCTGGGGCGCCAACGATCGAATGATGCCGGAGACAGGGCTCATAGACCTGGTCAAGCACTGCGCGCATCTGAAACTGATCGTGGTGTCGGAGTGCGGGCATTGGGCAATGGTCGAGCACGAGGCGCTTTTCAATCGGGAGTGTCTTCAGTTTTTCGCGCATACGGGAGCGGTGTGGCCGTGAATATTCGCAGCCTGGGGTATGCATTCATCGAGTCGACGAACCCGAGCGAGTGGCGTGAGTTTGGCGTGCAAGTGCTCGGCATGATGGAAGCTCAACGAGGGGGGGATGCAGACAGCGTCTACCTGCGTATTGACGAGCGTCCTTTCCGGTTTGCGATTGTTCCGGGCAAGGAGAACCGCCTGCAGCTCATTGGGCTTGAGCTGTACGACCGTGCCGAGTTCGAGCAGGCGATCAGCAAACTGAAAGGGCTGGGTATTGCCCTGACCCGTGGTACGGCAACGGAGCTCAAGGTTCGCGGTGTGATGGATCTGATTCGGTTCAGCGACCCCGCCGGCAACGTCCTGGAGTTGTACTACGGCGCTGATCTGGACTACACGAAGTTTGTATCTCCTCTGGGCGTCTCCGGCTTTCAGACCGGATTCAACGGTGATCAGGGGTTCGGGCATGCAGTACTGCCCGCGCCGAACCTCGATGAAACGCATCAGTTCTACCGTGAGGTTCTGGGCCTGGGCGATACCGACTACATGCATCTGAAGTACAGCGATGACCCGGAGGACACAGGGTTGGCGCTGAGATTCATGCACGTGAACAATCCAAGACATCACTCCGTTGCGCTGTTCGGCGGCGAAAGCGTGGTGGGATGCGTGCACCTCATGCTGGAGGTGAACACCATCGACGAAGTCGGTGAGTGCCTGGATCGCGTTCTTGCGCGGGAGATCCCCATCACCTCAACGCTCGGCCGGCACACGAATGACCGCATGCTGTCCTTCTACATGGTGACCCCGGCAAGCTTTTCACTTGAATACGGCTGCGATGGCCTGCAGATGGACTGGGACAACTACACGCCAACCAAGACGACGCTGCCAAGTTTTTGGGGGCACAAGTTCGGCATTTAGCACAGGCGCCCTACCGCGACAGCAGCTGGTGGACCCTTCGATATGAGACAGGTCAGATAGAAAAATGAACGACTTCAAAGGCAAGACAGCGGTAGTCACCGGCGGCGCAAGCGGCGTCGGTTTCTCGATTTGTGCCAGATTTGGTCGCGCGGGCATGAAGATCGTCGTGGCAGATATCGAGCAGCAGGCGCTCGACAAGGCTGTCGCAGATCTCGGCGCCCTGGGCATCGTTGCATCCGCGGTAAGGACGGACGTCAGCGACGCCGCCTCAGTGGACGCCTTGGCCGATAAGGTATTTGTGCAGTTTGGCAATGTTCATGTTCTTTTCAACAACGCCGGCGTGGGCGTCAAGGAGGCCCAGAGAAAGATATGGGCTCTGACCGCAAACGACTGGAACTGGGCGTATTCAGTCAACGTGATGGGCGTCGCCAATGGCATCCGCGCCTTTGTGCCCAGAATGCTGGAGGCCAACGAAGAAGGACATGTCGTCAACACGACCTCGTTCAACGGTGGTTGTTGCGCGTTCCCGACGACACCGATCTACGCTTCATCGAAGGCTGCGGTAACGAGCTTGACGGAAGTGCTGAACGCGCAGCTTGTGCAGGCGAAGGCGAAGATCAATGCGCACCTGCTGTACCCCGGACCGCATATGGTCAACACGCGGATTCTCGCGTCGCAACGCAATCGACAGGACAAGTTCAAGGACTCCAATGCGGTCGAGGACTACCTGTCGATGGAAGATCTGAAGAAGGCAGCTCTGGGGGCAAAAGTCGAGTTCAAACTGACAGAACCCGACGAGGTCGCCGACGCCTGCTTCGAAGGCGTTGTAAGCAATCAGTTCTGGATCAGGCCGTACGTTGAAGACCATCAGAAGATGATCTCCGCACGTACTGAATCTCTGCTTGCCAACCGCAATCCGCTTTCCGCGTGATCGCGCGTGGTGTCTGAGTCATAGATGATGCGGATGCAGCGGCTAATGACGAAGGACACACGAAATGGATCGGGTGAACGGTCAGGGTGGGCAGCCATTGGAACAAGCTGCCTGCTCACCCTACTTGCGCTGTTCGCCGAGCCTGTAAGCGCCGTCTCTCTGGATCGTCCGAATTTCCTGGTTATCGTTGCGGACGATATGGCGTGGTCCGATATCGGTTACTTCGGCAGCGAGATCCGTACTCCGAGCCTGGACAAGCTTGCGCAGCAGGGCGTGACCATGACCGCCTTCTACGCGGCACCGACATGCTCACCCAGTCGCGCCATGCTCATGACCGGCGTGGACAGCCATCTAGCCGGCTTGGGCACGATGGAAGGTGTCCAGGCGGAGAACCAGCGCGCGTCCCGCGGCTACGCCGGGCAGCTCAACGACGATGTTGTCACGCTCCCGGAAGTGCTGAAGTCTATTGGCTACACCACGCTGATGAGCGGGAAGTGGCACCTGGCGACGCAACCTGACCAGTATCCGGACCAGCGCGGCTTCGACAGATCGTTTGCGCTTCTGGAGGGCGGGGCAAGTCATTTCAGCGATGCGGATCCGCTTTATCGTGGTGCCGGGGCTACCTACGTCGAGGATGGCAAACCGGTCGCACTGCCCGATGATTTCTACTCCTCGATCTCCTACACGGACAAAATTATTCAGTACATGAAAGAAGCGGATCCAACTCGGCCGCTTCTCGCCTACGTTGCTTACACCGCGCCACACGATCCGCTGCAGGTCCCTACTGACTGGTCGGATCGCTATTCAGGTACCTATAGCGCAGGCCCCGCTGCTTTGAGGCGTCAACGCATTCAGCAGCTGCAGAGTCGCGGGCTGATGCCGGCCAACGCGCCAGTCTGGACGACGCCGAATCTGCCAGTTTTGTTGCCCGGACACTTCAGGCCCTGGGAAGAACTCGATGACGGAGAGCGCCTGCGCGCAAGCAGGCCGATGGAAATCTATGCTGCGATGGTTGAACTGATGGACAGTCAGATCAATCGCCTGCTTGAAGAGTTGAAGAGAAGCGGTCGACTCGAGAATACCTTCGTACTGTTCGTGTCCGACAATGGCGCCAACGGTGCCACGCCGTTGTCCTATCCCAACAGCGACAGAGCGTGGTTTCGAAGCGCGTACATGCAGGGGACTGGCGAAGCCGCTGGACCGGGAACGCATCTCTATCTGGGACGGGAGTGGGCGTCGGCGACCGCCGCACCATTCAAGCTATATAAGGGAGCTGTAGCGGAAGGCGGTATTCGCGTTCCCTTCATTGTCGCCGGCCCGGGCGTGGCGCGCTCAGTCACGTCGGTGCAGCTCTCTCATATCACGGACGTGCCAGCGACGATATACGAGCTGACAGGTATCGACGCCAAATCCGCTGCAATCTTCAGCGGAAAAGCCTTGCCAGAAGGGCAATCGCTGGTCTCGACCTGGCAGCGCCCGCTGCATGTGCAACCCCGAGCATTCGCGACGGAGCTTTTTGGTCACGCGGCCGTTATCTCGAACACCTGGAAGGCCGTCAGACTGAATCCCCCTCTCGGGGATGGTCGATGGAAGTTGTATGACATTGCGACGGACCCGTCGGAAATGGTCGACGCCGGTAGCGAGCATCACGAAAGGCTCGCGGAGATGACGGCGTTTTACACTGCCTACAAATCACGCGTTGGCGTGATCCCGCCGGAGCCGCCGATCGCCATCTCTATCGGGGATTTGTTTACCGAAGAATGCAACTGGTTCTGCAGTCTGACTGTCACGGTGATCGATTGCATCGTTCGCAGTTGGCAGTGGCTGGCAACAGAAGACTAAGAAGCGCAGCCGTGTACGCGCTCGCGCTGAGTCCACGCATTCCGTAGACCATCACACACGAACGAAGCAGGCGTGAGAACTCATGCTTTGCGGGATCGAGAACCGCTTCAGCAATGCGCCATTAGGCCGTCGTCGGCAACATTCAAATTACGAGTCGCGTCTTACTGTCAAGTGAATCGCGCCCTATACTTTTCTCATTAGAAGAAGTTTGTGCGATACAACGGAGGCGTCATGAGAACAAGACTCCTGGCAGTGCTTGCCGCGAGCCTGATTGCATTGCCCCAGTCCGCTTTCGCAGATGACGCAGAGAACAAGAGCGACGCGACCGAGGAGGGCGGCGCGGCGGTCGGGAACGAGCAGTCTCTGTCGAATGAGTCGGCTGGCGAGTGGGACTTTCTCGAAAGCATTGGCGCGACCTTTGACGCTCAGCCGGTCAATTCCGACGAGTCTGACAGTGACCTCAGCGACAGCGGCGCAGCTTCAGAAGCCGCAGAGACCCCTTCATCCGACTCGAATGCCTCAGAGATCACGTCGTCGGTCGCTGTTGAGCCGCTCAGGGACGAGCATCCGCTTACGGAAAAGCCCCCGAAATCGAGGCCTAGCGGCGTGGCGCTGGAAGAGATTGTCGTTACCGCACGAAAGAGAGCAGAGAATTTGCAGGACGTTCCAGTGTCCGTGACTGCGGTCTCCAGTGAAGAGATGAGAGCGAACAACATCTCCACGATTGCCGATGTTGCGAGACTTGCGCCGGGCCTGGATCAGCGAGAGGGGCGCAAGCAGGGCGCGTTCTCGATTCGCGGGGTGGGTCAAATTCGCATCACTGAACTGCAGGCCGATCCTGGAGTCGGTGTCTACATCGACGGCATCTTCCTGGCAAGAAACGACAGCCAGCTGATGGATACCCTGACGCTAGAGAATGTACAGGTGCTGCGGGGTCCTCAGGGAACGCTTTTCGGAAAGAACACGATTGGCGGAGCAATACTGGTCACGACCAAGGCGCCAAGCGATGAATTCTCGGTAAGTCTCGGCACAAAGCTCGACGGGCTGGGCCAGCGAGATGCGCAGCTGGCTGTTGATGTTCCTCTCATAGGCGGAACACTGTACTCGAAGCTCACTGTCGGATCAGTTCGCTCGGACGGATACGCGAAGGACGATGACAGCGATACTCGGATGGGCAATGACGACAGGCAGATTGCGGCGTTGCAACTGCTATGGAACATCAGCGACGACGTAACCCTGAAGACTCTGGCGAACTTTAGCCGCCAGAATGACGGTATAGCGGCACATTACTGTCAGCAGATCACGCCAATTGGTGCGGTGAGCTTTGCGCGCGCGCCAGGGCGCGAGGAAAACTACAGTGAGGTGTGCAGTGAGGCCGAAGCACTGATCGGCAAGGAAAGGGTTAGCCACGAGAATGTTGTTTCAGGGTACACGTCGCGCGATGCGCTGTTCGGGGCGACGCTGAACTGGGACACCGCGGTCGGTACTTTCAAGAGCATCACCTCCTACGCATACAAAGGGCACGGTAGTCAGGACTACGACTTCGACGCTACGGACTTGTTCCTCATTGGGAACACATCGTACGGAAGGGAGCAACTGAGAAAGCAGGGGATTTACGACGAGGACGACAGTAGAACCACCGTATCTCAGGAACTTCAGTTCACAGGGAACGCGCTCGAGGATCGTCTGAAGTACACGATCGGCCTGTTCGGATCCTCTGAATCGCTCGACAACCAGCTGGGCGGGCAACTGACCACCCTCGAGGGCTGGGTTGGCTTTGAGAGATTGCCGGGCTTGCCTGATATCAATTCACTTTGCCTTGGCGGCATCACTGGACAGGGGTGCCTTTATGTAAGAGGTATCAGTACGCTCAGTGCCTCTGACTATGAGAACTCCTCATACGCATTGTTCTCCCAGGCAAGCTACGACCTGACGTCTAGCGTTCAGATCACAGCCGGACTCCGCTACACCTTGGAGGAGCGAGTTCTCGACCTCGAGCAGTTTGGCTCACAGTCAGTTCCCCCGCTTCTCGGCATCGTCCCTCTCCCGGGTCTGCCGATTACGGTCATGACCGAGACGCAGTTCAATCTGCTCGAGGGCAACGTGATGCAACTCTCTCGTGGCCCACAGCAGCACGGCGAGGTCAGTTTCGAACGCCTGTCGCCAATGGCAAGCGTATCGTGGAATGTCACCGACAGCGTGGAGTGGGAGTCAGTTGACTCTCTGATGCTCTACGCGACGGTGGCTGAAGGGTTCAAGTCTGGAGGCTTCAACGTTCTGTCGTCCGGCATCGGCTCCTACAAGCCGGAGTATGTCATCAGCTCGGAAGTTGGCTTTAAGCTCGACGCGCTGGATCGTAGCCTCAGACTTAACGCCGCTCTGTATAACTCCGACTATAGAGACATCCAGGTCGTTCTCACGAAGTTTCTTTCTCTTGGGGCGCCCGAGATCACCACAAACAACGCCGGCCTCGCCCGGATGCGAGGTGTGGAGGCTGAGTTGGCGTGGTTGCTCAGCCGTGAGTGGATGATCAATGTGTCCGGAAACTATATCGACGCGGCCTTTCTCGAATACGACGATGATGTTCTGGACCCGGTTACCGGTCGATCCGCGCCAGTCGACCGAAGCGACGAGCCGTTCCCTTTCATTCCGTGCTACTCCTACAACGTCGCGCTTCGATATCACGCGCCGCCGACGCGATTCGGTGAGTTTGATCTCATGCTCAGCCGCAACACCAGAGCAGAGCAATTCATCGGCGGTGATGCGACCGCTGGGTTGCCTGAATACAGGAAGCAGGCAACCATTGATGGACTCAGTGTCTGGACGGCCAGAGCAAGCTGGACGCCGTGGGAAGACGGACGACTGCATGTCGCTCTGTATGGCAATAACCTAACCAACGAAAAGTACGTAGCCACCGGTACCGCAGTGTACTCAGGCTTCGGCTCGAACTCGGTCACCATCGGAAAAGTTCGCCATTTTGGGTTGGAGCTCAACTACGAGTTTCATTGACAGTCAATCGTTTCAGGCCGGACGCCATGCATCTACGTAGAGCGGTCATTCTTGCGCTACTTAGCCATCTCTTGGCTGGGTGCGGTGGGGCGCCGGTAGACCCGACGCTGTATCCGGAATTTGATCCTCAGAAGGCGGTTCCGCCCGTTGAGATGCCACAGGTTCCTGTCAATCCACGACGAAATCTCCTCTGGGGCGATCTCCACATTCACACCAGTCTGTCCACCGACGCCTATGTGATGGGAGTTCGCGCATTGCCGGATGATGCGTATGTGTTCGCCCAGGGCGGTGAAATCAAACACGCAGCCGGATACGGAATCCGGATCCGACGGCCGCTGGATTTCGCTGTGGTGACGGATCACTCCGAGTATCTCGGCGTCATGCGCGAGATGGATCCGAAACTGCCGATGTCGTCGCGGCCGCTCAGGCAGCGGTTGATCGAAGATGGGGCTTTACGCACCACGGTCGCATGGATTCGAACCATGGTCATCTTCAATCCAAGACTAGGCGCGGTCCCAGGCAGCGATCAGGCGTCGACCGCGGCGTGGAAGATGACCATCGACAGCGCCGAGCGAAACTACCAGCCAGGCCGGTTCACTACGTTCATTGGCTATGAGTGGTCTTCGATGCCGGACAAGAACAATCTTCATAGGAACGTGATCTATCGGGGCAGCAAGGCGCCCAAAGTGCCGTATAGCTCTCTCATCTGGCAAAATCCAGAAGATCTTTGGTCGGAGCTGGAGCGGCAACGCTCCGAAGGCATGGACAACCTGGCTATTCCGCACAACGGCAATGTCAGTAATGGCCTGATGTACGATTCCTTCGCATTCGATGGCTCAAAAATCGACAGCGCCTACGCTGCTCGCCGCATGAACAACGAGCCGGTGAGCGAGGTTTTCCAGATCAAGGGGCAATCCGAAACTCATCCGCAGTTGTCGCCTGACGACCAGTTCGCGGACTTCGAGATCTTCGATCGAATTCTCGCAGGAAGAATTCGGTACTCACAGCCGGAGGGCAGTTATGTCCGGGATGCCCTGAGACTGGGAATCGAGATGTCGAACTCGGAGGGTTTCAACCCCTATCAGTTTGGTGTTGTCGGCGGCTCCGACAGCCACAATGCCTCGACTCCGGCGGAGGAAGACACTTTCTCCGGAAAATTGCCTCTGCTTGATGGCAGTGCCGGAATCCGATTGGGGCAGAGCCTTCTCTTGCCGACGGCCTATCAGATTTCCAGAAACTGGGGCTCGTCTGGTCTTGCTGCAGTATGGGCTGAGCAGAATACGAGGGAATCAATTTTCGACGCAATTCGCAGAAAGGAAACCTACGCAACATCAGGGCCCCGCATCGCGGTTCGCTTTTTTGGCGGCTGGGGCTATCCAAGTGATTTGCTTAAAAGCACCGACCCCATTGCAATAGCCGAACAATCGGGAGTCCCCATGGGAGGACGCTTGCCCATGTCCAGTAGTGCGAACGAAACGGCCCCGACGTTCGCCGTGTGGGCTCTCAAGGACCCGGATAGCGGGAATCTCGACAGGATTCAGATCATCAAGGGCTGGGTAGATCAGTCAGGTGCGACTCATGAAAGGATCTATGACGTCGCATTGTCTGATGGTCGAAAGCCCGACGTGGCGACGGGAGCCGTGGAGAACGTAGGCAATACTGTCGATGTCGCTACCGCAACCTATACGAACAGCATCGGCAGTGTTCAGTTGTCGTCTGTGTGGAAGGACCCGGACTTCGATTCCACAAAGCCTGCCTTTTATTACGCGAGAGCGATCGAGATTCCGACTCCTCGTTGGTCGACGTACGATGCCGTCAAGTTGGGGATTCCCGCACCAGCTCCGACCACGATACAGGAGCGCGCGGTGACGTCTGCTATCTGGTTTGAGCCCGAGAGATGAACTATCGGGAATCAGCGCCGAACTTGCGCGCGTCGCCACTGCTTCGGTTCGTAGCAATTGGATTTATCCTGTGGCTTGGGAGTCTATACAACGAATGGCGGGGGACCTTTGTCGTCGACCCGCCGAGCGAACAGTCGCTTGAAGTTAGCTATCGAGATTGGGCGCAGAGAGCTGGCTTCTATCCCAATGATCGCCAGCGCGAGGAGATACTGCGGACCGAGGTGGAGGACCGTGTCCTCTTCACGGAGGCTGTGCGTCAGAAGCTGTTTCGTGACGATTCGATGGTGTATCAGCGACTTCTCACGAACGCCAGGTTTGTTGGCATAGAAGGCGATGACGCTGAAGTCGTTAGGACTGCTCTGGCTCTGAACCTGCACCTCAGCGACGAACTCATTCGGCGGCATCTGATTGAGAAGCTAAAAGCCCGGGTCCGGGCGATGGCACACCCGATTGTGCCACCGAGCAACGCGCTACTGCATTCTCGCTATCGTTCTGACCGGGACAGATGGAAGCGTGCGCCGAGCATCGCGCTGGAGCAAATCTTCTTCAGCGCAGACGCCCCCGATCTGAATGCGCGACTAACCTCGGCACGAATCGCACTTGACGCCAGCCACGTTTCTGAAGAGAGGGCTTACATGCTTGGAGACCGGTTCCTCCTCGGCAACAAGTTCCCGTGGATCGAGCTGCCCAAAGTAAGGGATATGTTCGGGCAGGCGTTCGCGGACGCCTTGCAAGCCGCGATCGACTCTGGCGATGCCCCGCCGGGCAACAGGGATTGGATCGGGCCAGTGGAATCGTCGTACGGCGTTCACTTCGTGAAAATCACGTCATACAGAGCCCCGAGTCAACGCCCGTTTGATGACGTAATGAGTACGCTCATCTTTGAAGAAGAACAAAAGGCAGAAAGCAACGCCCTTGTTCAATACATGTCCGAATTGTTGGTGAAGTACAGGATCGGAACTTCGTAGACATGCAGAAGAGGACGTACAAGGGCGTTCTACGTGCAGCACTCACTGCTCTGTGCTGCTTGTATAGCGGTGGCTCGATAGCGCATAAGCTCGCGCCGTCCCTGTTACAAATTGATGAGTCGACCTCAGGTTCGTATCAGGTTGTCTGGCGAACCCCGATGTACGCCAACGTTTTTCCAGAGCCTGTACTGCCGGAGTCCTGCCTGGAAAGGGACAGCAGTGCCGGCGTCGCCGGAACGGCAATTGAGCGACGCTGGGTTATCGAGTGCGATGGCGGACTTGGAGGGAAGACGATCGCAGTGGAATTGCTGGGCGAAAGCCGAACCGTTGCGGTGCTACGGCTCCAGGTAGAAGACGGAACGCTACTGCAGCAAGTCCTGACCCCGGAGGCGCCGAGCTACATCGTTCCCATTGGGCACGCCGTCAACTCGGTTCTCGGTGACTACATCAGATTGGGCATAGAGCACATCCTGATTGGCGCGGACCACCTGCTGTTTGTGGCAGGGCTCCTGTTGCTATCCGGTTCCCTCCGAACACTTCTCAAGACTGTCACAGCGTTCACGCTTGGCCACAGTGTGACGTTGGCGTTGGTGAGTCTCGAAGTGATGCCGAATGCGCATGCGCTCACGGAACTACTCATCGCGGCGACGATACTGATACTGGCACTGGAGCTTAGTCGACCTCCCGAAAGCACGCGCAAGCGCTATCTGCAGAGTCATCCCTGGTCGGTCGCGGGTCTTTTTGGGTTGGTACATGGGCTTGGTTTCGCGAACGTTCTCCGCGATATCGGCATGCCGTCTGACGACCTCGTCAGGGCCCTGCTTTCGTTCAATGTCGGCATCGAGATCGGCCAGCTTGTATTTGTTGGCCTGCTGGCCGCGCTGCTGCAAGTCGTACTGCATCAGTCGGTCAGTGGGTATCGGACCCTTAGGTCACTGATCGTGACGGCGATGGGTGGCATCTCGGTGTTTTGGTGCCTGGAGAGAAGTGCGGAGATCGTGGTGATAGTGCTGTAGATCTGAGGCGGCGACATCGTTAGCGGCTGCCGTTCGGTGCACATCTCCGAACGCGGGGGAAAACTGTTGGGGGACGTGTCTAGGATGAGATGTAGTCAGAGAGCAGTACTCGTCACTGGTGGTGGCAGCGGGCTGGGCGCCGCAGTGGCGCGGCGCATGTCGCAATGCGGTTGGCGAACCATCGTCGCAGGACGCCGTGCCGACGTCTTGGAGAACCTTGCCTCCGAGCTTCCAGACACAAAAGCCTGTGTACTCGATGTCACAGATGCAGAGGCGGTCGAGACGGCCGTTCGGACTCACGCACCAGACGCTCTGGTTTGCTGTGCCGCTATCTTGGGGCGTGGCGAGATCTGGGATGAACTGACGCCAGATCTGTTCGCCAGGGTCATGGCCATCAATGTAGGCGGCACGTTCCATGTGTGCCGCGCGGCAATGCGCTTCTGGAGGGAGCGCGGCACCGGCGGTGACATTGTCAATGTCTCCTCTCTTGGGGGGCTGCGGGGAATGCAGCGGTTCAGTGGCTTCGGAGCTTACGCGAGCTCCAAACACGCTATCTCAGGCATGACCGAAGCGCTGGCCCTGGAAGGAAAACCACATGGCATCCGCGTCAACGCAATCGCTCCGGGAACCATGCGGACCAGCATGACCACTGCGCTCGGCATGACCCCCAAGACAACCCCTGACGTGATCGCACCGACCGTTGAGTTCCTGCTGGATCGATCGGCTTCGGGTCCAGTCACCGGCACTATCGTAGATATACATTGCAACGACGACTGAAGCATCGGTCAGTGCCAATGCCGAAATCCTCAACTCGGGGCGCCTTTAATAAATGATGACGCAGCATGTGTTCAATGGCCGTAATCTGGATATCGGGAAGAATGCGTACTTTGGTCCCTGGAACCACGGATCGTACAGGGGTGACTACCTTATCGAGGCCGGCCCCAGCGTCAATGTCAGCTTGCATCGCAGGGTCGTTGGTTCATGCTCAATTCTCAGAGCCCGCTCATGTACCCAGCAGTCTTTTCGACGCTCCTGGTGTCATATTCGAGAAGATGCAACGGATGTATTAGTGCTGTGCTTTGTGAAGCGAGGTTACCTGCGGCTGGAGGTCGCATCAGGAGAGTGCGTCGCCCGCGCCGGCGATTTCATCGTCGCAAAATCGCGAACACCGTTCTTTTTCGAGTGCGGATCAGGAACGAACGCAGTATATGAGGCGATTCACTTAATAGTTCCGACACACATGATGCGGGCTCATCTGTCTGAGGAGCTTCCCGCGGGTTTCTGTGTGACTGCCTACGGGCGACGCCTGACATACTCGGAACGCATTCTTGCGGACCTCGTCGACGACCAGAGCGAACTCGGCGAGGCAGCGGCCCGTTCACTGGTAGATGCTGCACTGGCAGTGATATCCGACGCCGTTCGAGAACATGAGTCTAAGAGCGCGCCGTCCCCTAGTCTTGACGACATCCGTCTGGAGAGGGTTCTGCGGTACATCGACCTCCACCTCTCCGATCCCACGATCACCGTCCAGGCAGTAGCCGAGGATTGCAAGATGTCGCAGCGTTTCATCTTCTCACTCCTTCAGCGGCATGGCACTACATTTTCCGCGCTGCTGTGGGGGAAACGCCTGAAATTGGCCGGGCAGTGGCTTTCAACGTCAGGTGTGAAAGATGTGACGATCAAGGAGGTTGCACATCGGGTTGGGTTTAAAAGCGCAGCCCATTTCACGCGAAGGTTCAAACGCGAGTTCAGAAAGTCACCACGGGCATTCATGAAATCGGAGAGGCGGGCGACAGGGCAAGGGGCCGAGGCTGGAGAGGGGCGGCAAGTTCCGCACGATGCCTGCCCAGATCTGCCCCAAGTGACCTAAATGGAACCATCCACGGGTTTCGGACTTGCGCTGCTGATTGGCCTGCTGGGTCCGGTCTTTGTGGTGTCGGCCGGTGGCGTTCCCGTAGTCCTCGACCCGATTAACGTCGAGAGCGAAACGCGGCTGCAGGATGCAGCGCGATCGTCGACGGAAGGGTTTGTGACCGCTGAGCAGCTCGCCGAGCGCCCAATCCCCCGCTGCGGAGAACTGCTGGAGTTCGTCCCCGGACTGATCGTCACGCAGCACAGTGGTGAGGGCAAAGCCAACCAGTAATTCCTGCGCGGTTTCAACCTCGACCATGGCACCGACTTCTATACCGAGGTCGACGGCCTGCCGGTCACCATGCGCACCCATGGCCATGGGCAGGGCTAACCGCCGACGGGCGAGGGGAGCGATGACACTGTTCCCTTATCGTGGGTACGAAAAGGGAATAGCCGGGTCTAATAACGCGATCAAAGTAACTTTCTTCCTTGCCGGACTAGTGCTTGGTGCGCTTGGTATATCTCGGTGCCGAGCTGATTCATTCGCTTCTGTGCCTGAATAACCTCAGGCCGATCTTCCCAATCGCGAAGATCCATCGTGCGCATGTTCCCACTGCCGACAAAAATATACGTGCAGTAGTCTATATAGAACGCGTTTGACTTTTGAATTAGATCGCGAAGATAGCTGCCAAGGTACTCATCATCGAACTCGTGTTCCGCGTTCTGCCAAGTTGTGACGAAGCCCTCAAAGCCAGAAAGCTCGTCCGCATGAAATGGGTTCCCCATGTCATGTTCTTTTAGGAACTTGGCCGACCTTCCGTTGGAAGGAAAATCATTGAGGAATTTCCGATATAGCGTTCTGTCATGGCTCTGACCAAAGAAGCGGCCACCGACCTCGTACGTAAGTGCTACTACGATGGCCGCGATTACGGCGATGATCTGTTCATCGTCGCCTTTGCGAATCCACCAAATAACTGCCGCCACAATTGCCACGGAATTTGCGATGCGAACGACTGTCGAGCGTTTTGGCTGCCAATCTAAAGTGTGCTGTGATTCTACGATTGTGGTTACGGCCGGGACAACGCTCGCCGATCGAAGCTGCTCAAGCGGCCTTTCCGCGTATACAGTGAGATCTAATCTGTTTTTGAGTCTGCTTTTGATGCGGCTAGTGAGATTCGACGCACCAACGGTATACAGGCCCTCAATTAGATCAAATCGAAATTGTTCCTCTTCGAACGCGAGGCCATAACTTTGGAGTCGGCGCTCCATTGCTGATTTGAACCTCGATACCCCGGTAGAATAGTTTTTTGCATCGAGAAACGGATTGCAGATTGCCAAGATTTGATCACGTTCCCCCTCAGTCAGGTTTGGTTTCATCCTCACCATTGCGGTGGCCACGTCGTCAATGAGACGATCACCGAATGCAACTATGGCTCTGCCTGTTTCCGAAACAAGTGCATTCGACGTAACGCCGAATCTAGCTCGACTTGACGGGTCAATCTCCTTGAGCAGCGCATCCGAAATATTGGACAGCTCACTGACGTGTGTTTGCTGTAGATGCTGAAGAAGCACTCTAAGCGTGTTGAGTTGTTCCGGAGTCAGCATGTCGAGCCCAATGCTGGTCTATCTTGATGGGTCCTATCTGCCATTTGAAGCCTAAAAATCCCATTCGGTTAGAAGTAGATCGCGAGCTACTTGAACACTTGCAAAGGCAGCAGCCTCATGAAAACTGTCTCCTTTTGCCACATTGCAATGATCTGAGACTCCCTTGATGCAGAGCACTTGAGGCTTAACGACAAAGGCAAACTTTGCTGCGTAGTAGAATCCGTACGCCTCCATATCGACTGCGGCGATTCGATCGTTGATTTCCAGCACTTTATCCACTACTCGTTGTTCGGCGACGACCGAACCGCCCGACGCTGTTGGAACCAAGCGGATTGAAACTTTCGTTATCTGCCCTCCTGTTAACTCCGAGACTCGCTTCTCAATAGCCCTCTGGCTTCTCACCCCGTCTGCCTGCAGTCGACGGGCAGCCAGATGAGCGGCCGAGCCCTGAATGGAAACCGGATCAGGGCGCGCGGAAAGCCATCTCGGCGAAGCGGCTTCATCCCCTTTGGCTGTCTTGAACTTTCCGCTATCCCAATCGAATACGGATTCAGAAATCATCACATCACATAGATCTGCCTTGCCTGTCACGCCGCCGCAAATTCCGACCATCAAAGCAAGACGCGGTCGAAACCACGAGATGAGTGCTTGACTAAATGAAGCTGCGGCGGCTTGCCCTTGCTTTCCAACCGAGCACGCAACGCCCGATCTTAGAGATCCTGATTTATCGTTGAATACAAAGTGGTATACGGCTGGAAACATGGAGTCTGGGTTCAACTCGAATGCCGCCTTCACCGGTTCAAACTCCTCGTCCATGGCACAAATAAGCAAAACATCCACCGCGTGCAATTGTGCCAACGATAGGCTTCGCCCTTTGGCCGATCGAGAGATGTATCTAACTTTCTCTAGGATTGTTGTCTTCCAATGACCGACGGCATCCTCAAGAATCAGTGTTGCTGTCGAGTTCGAAACCGTTTTTGCTATTGAGGCTATGGCCGGTTCCTCTCGACTAAGAGCAATCACATCTCCTGGCGGATAGATGTTGTCGTCGACATAGATGTCTTCGAGGAGGTTCTGTGCATACTGGTAGTCGCAGATGCCAGGCATTCTGTATGGAATGGTTAGATCCAGTACCAGAAGGTCGTACAGAGATTGACGCAGCATTTCTTTGGCGGTCACGAAGTCAACAGCTATCTCTACAGAACAGTTCGTTGATTCCTTGCATGTCTGTTCAAGTTGGTCCGCAATTTCTCGCCTATCGTGAACAATAAGTATCTTCATATCAAAGCGATGCCTTCAGTAAGCAACGAGTCAAGTCGTGTTGCCATTTCGGCGAACCGTACTTGATGCAGCAAAGGAGCTTCGGACCCAGAAATGATCGGAGTTTAGTCTCAAGGCCCTCCAAGCTATAGCTCTCGAGAGCTTGGATACGTACCCCTGTCTTTTTGAAGTAGTCGAATCCAGTCAGGACGACAGTTGGTACGTCAATTCCGAGGAGCCACATCCTTTCGGCGATCTCAACACCCCCAAGATTTGCATGTACTCCTCTGCTGGCATCAGTTGAATGGCCAGCTATGTTCATCGAGATATCCAGGATCATGAATGTAATTGCGCCACTATCAACAAGACGGTCGGCGTCGACCAATGAACGAGCGCGCTCATAGGGAACACCTGGCAGTGCGCTCTTGACGAGTGGCTCCACATCCCGCCATTTCACTTCGTCATCTTCAACGATAAGTACAAACTGCCGTTTATCGTTCATTGGCTCACCGGACGATCAAGGGAACCTTAATCAGATATCGAGATCCTCTCGAATCAACCTTTACGCGCACAGGCTGGCCAGCCACAGATGCAGCTAATGCAGCGATCTTTTCAAGACCAGTCTTTCCCTCTCGAAAGAGAGCTGGATTGCTGTAATCGCTAGGGCTACCTGCTATCTCATTTTCCTCCACTATCAGCTTTGGATTCTGGGTAGATACGAACAAAAGGCCGTCCTCATGCTGCTCTGAGTAGGGGACGATGTTCAGTATGACCTTAGGCTTTGTGCCATACCTCAAGCAGTTATTAACAACTTCGCAGCACAGGTCGAAGATAGTTCTAACCTTCTGTCGTTGTATTGGAAACGACGACAAGTTCTCTGAGCGAAGCCGCATTGCTAATCGCTTCTGCTCAATATCAGTTTGGTATCGCCCTCGAAGTACGAGCTCCATCTGAAGAGCGCTTGTTGGATCATCTGATCCAACTGCTGCTGTTTTAAACCACTCTGAAAGAGAGCTAATTAAATCAACGACGGTGGTATGGAGCTCCGCGATGACATTAGGAATCAAATGTCCGAGCTCTGGATGACTGGCTATCGCCTTCTTGCTGTCTAGGGCAAGCAGTACGTTTTTTCTTAAGTCTTGCAGACTCTCATCCCTAATCGTCTTAAGGTTCTCTTCTAGTCGCCCGTTAATCCAAGTGAAGACAAGGGCGCAAACATCGGACAGTGTTTTTCCTCTGGACGACGCAATTAAATCTCTGAATTCGGCATCGCTTGGGACAAAATTAAATACACCATTTGGCTTCGTAAGTTTCTTCTGATGCAGGCGCGACTCCAGCCAATCCTGAACAACCTGAAGTGCAGGCCTTTCTATGGAGTCCATGCAACCCGAGCTGCGAACCAGCGATGGAAATGTTGGCTGATGCCTCAGATTTTGAAACGCCTGCTCAAATTGACGCAGAAAATTTAGGTGACGAATCCGAACCGAGAGGATAGATTCAAGCCCTTGAGATGGATGCTGCATAAACGCTTCAATGAGGCCGATTACAAGCGTTGCCAATGGGCTGTCTTTTGCGCGAATTGCGCAACTCAGGTGCACACCGATTCCGAAATGATGATCGAAATCGAATTTAGCTTCGCCCAGAAGTTCTGTCTTATCTTCTGGGCGTGCTTCAAATGCCTTAACTGATTTGTATACATCGTCCAGCTTAACCGTGGCATCCGCTGTGAGTACACCCCAAGCAATCTCAAATTGATTTGCGCCTACTTGAAGAAGGAGAAGCTCAGTGTTGAACTGTTCTAGCTCTCGATGAAATTGCTCTTCGGTGAATAGATCGCTATGGCCAAATTTCTGGACATATCGCTCTATGGAAACGCTCCTTTCAGAGAGCGCCTCGAAATAGTTGTCCGTGAACTTGAGCCTCATCAACGTTCCGGCGCTCAAGAAGTACTGAAAGAAGCAAATTGCCTGAACACCAAATTCGCTGAAAAGCCAGTCGGCAAAGCTTTGAACTGCTCCGTGCTGCGCGGCAATTGGCTCGACTGCCACTCGCAAAGTTCCTAAGTCGGTTCGCTTAGTTTCCATCACTTCCCAGAGAAGCACGAAGATTCCGTCCGCATTTCCTCTAAACGGTCCGACCCGAACAACTTTCAGAACCTCTTGAAACCATTCCCACTTGACGCCTGACAGATACCCTGGTGCGAGCGGCAGGCACTGTCTCAATGTCCGACTCCAGACAGTCATCTGTCCGCTTTTCATGGGCTCATAGAGCCGCAGATGAAGCGAATGCATCCAGAGGCGGTCCGATGATTCGATACTGGGAGACAGCGCCTTTTCAGCACATGCGGACGGCAGATCGGCAAATCTCGCTCGCAATCCGGAGAACTCGCTGGAGTCCAGAAAGGCGAGGCAATCCGGAGCGCCTACGACGAATGGGCAGATGCACTCAAGAATACTAATCAGTCGAATAACTGTGATCCGCTCGCGAACTGCGTCCATCCTCGGCGTCAGATAGAGCGCACTCATCAGCGCCTCTAAGAAGCGTCCTGCTTCTGTGAATCTAAAGATTGTAATGTAGGTCATGACAATATCGAACTCGCGCCTATTCGGGTATCGAGTTGAACGCATATTGTCAAAAACAGTTAGCAACTCTGTGGAGTGCTCCGCAGCATGAAACGGCCTTGTCTGGACAACCCTCAGAAAATAGTCATGGACGTCTGTGGGAATGGTTGCTGACTGCATCCGAGAGATTCGCGCGGGCGCGTCTCGATACTCCGGCCAGTTGTGATTGGCATTGCTCAGCAGGTCATTAAGTCTGGACGAAGAAATGCCTTCGAGCTGCTCCAATCGTGAGATATCCCCTCGTGGTAGTTCCCCTTTTTGAGCGAAGACTCTCTCAAAGTGCGCGAGCAAGATGTGGAGCGCATCATAAGGGTGCGCGAGGAGTGCGACGTAACATTTAAATCCGAGCGGGTAGTCTTTCGAAAACTCGTCAGAGATCAGAAAACGAAGCACCGCGCTATCTAGTGCTGCATTTTGTCCGCCTCGGACAACGTGCGATAAATGAAGCTCCAACGCATCTTCAGTCGCGTTATTGGCAGCGAAGTAAATTAATGTCCTTACAAAGGTGCTTCTGACAAAGTTAGAGTTACCACTGAAGCGGAGCTTTTCGGCAATTCGCCGCGGATCACTGGCGAGAAATCCGGCCACTGCGCGAAAGTAGAGCAATGACTGGCGACCGGATACGGTTGTAATAGCTGCATCTGGATCCACCAGTGCGCCTGACCAGATTCCATCGCTAAATTGCTGACTTGCAGTCTCAAGCTCGCATACAAGATCAGAGTTCTCTTGGATGTAGCGAAACGCCAGCTCAAGATAATTGTAGGTGGAAGACGGCGTAGGGTGAAAAAGCAACGCACTTAGAACTTTTGCGTCATTGGCATTAACCGCTAAGGCTTTCCAAGTGACGTCTGCATGGCATAGCAACTTGTTGCTCAGAAAGGACGGCAATTCAGACATACGAGCGCCTGCACCCCTTGTTATAAGTTCTCCGATTCGATATCGGGCGGCCCAGTATTCCTTTCCACCTCTCGCCAGATTTCTTAGCTGAACGTCAAATTTGCTCGTCACTAGAAGGTCATCTCCGACACTTGAGGCTTTATGGTGATCAGCTAGACGTGCTACCTATCGAAAAGCGATGCGGCCTCGCTTTCGAACAACTCCCCACTTCTGTAGTACCCCATGACGGTAGCTGCTTGGCGATGCTCTGTCATTGCCATGATGTCGCCAAGCGGGACTTTCCTACGCCCGGCCTCGGTTACAAACCCCGACCGCAGGCTGTGCCCAGCCCAGTCTCCCTCAATCCCCGCCAGCGCAGCGCGCTTCTTCACGATCGACCCGATCGAAGCAGGGGAGAGCCCGGGCCCAACCCGTTCCTTCCACAGGCGCCGAAAGATCGGGCCCTCCGTGATTTCAGCCCGCGCCAGCCAGTTGCTCAATGCCACGCCCGCAATCCCCCGAATCGGCTTATCCGGCCGAGCCGTTCTCCCATGGCCACCCGCCTGGTTCGTCTTCGACTTGTCCAGGCGGAACAGATACGTCTCGTCATCAATCTTCCGCAGCTGATCCATCGTCGCCGCAGATACTTCCGATCGGCGCCGGCCACCACTGGACCAGGCAAAGAGGAGTAGGGCGCGATCGCGGACGCCTTCGAGGCTGCCATCGCAGGTGGCCAGCATCGCCTCGAGCGGCTCGCGCGTTGCCGCCGTCTTCTTGGTTGGTGTTTCACCGCGCTTGGCTGCTGCACGTTTGGCGCGCCCCAATAGATGCCGAACTTCCGGATCCTCACAGGGATTCAGCTGCCGGCGCAGCTGGTGCAGTTTTGAAAGCACGTACAGCCGGTTCGTGATCGTGGCCATTTTCAAAGGCCCCAGAGCGGCTTTGAAGCCGGCTTCGACGAGCTGCGCATCGACGGCCGCCGGCAACTCGATGACCAGGACGCCAGCCTTGAGTCGGCCGGTGTGGTCGACGATGAACTGGACAACCATCGGCACCGAAACCGGCAGCGTCAGCGGTTTTCCATATCGGGCCATGACCCAGGCGCACCAGTAGCGCATGGCGCTGCGATAGGTCCGACGGGTGTTCTCGGATTCGCCGGCGATCAGGATTTCTTCGGCGGCGCGACGCGCTTCTTCGCCCAGCTGCGTAGGCGAGAGCGGCGGCGTGCTGGGTTTGAGCAGCGTCAGCGATGCCGCTTTTTTCGGGCGTTTTGGCAGTGTCGAAGCGGCCATAGATCGCGTCCTTATGCTATGTATGCTGTAATAAATATCATAGAAATACATCTGTAGTCACGATAAGCATCACTTATCGCCGGGACAAAAGGGAAGTGTTGGTTTTGAAAGTACGGAGAAGCTCATGGCGGCTGGTGTAACTGAAAGCGATGTCCACGCTGCTGCAGACGCCATCGTTGCGCGTCGCGAACGTCCAACGATCGAGCGGATTCGAGCTGAGCTCGGCCGCGGCTCACCCAATACGGTGAATCGGCACCTCGACTCCTGGTGGGCGGCGTTGTCCGGGCGATTGGGTGGCCAAGTGCCAGAGGTCGATGGAATGCCGCCGGAGATCGTCGAGCTGGCCGCGAAGATCTGGAGGCAGGTGCTGCCGAAGGCGACCCAGGCGGCTTCAGAGCAGCTGGCCCAGGCTCAGGGTGGACTGGTCGAGCGTGAAAAGGCCCTCGAAATCCAGGCCAGACAGCTGGGTTCGGACCAGGCGGCCTTTGCGGCCAGCCGTGTGGCCCTAGATCATCGAATCGGCGAGCTCGAGGCCGCGCTTAAGGCCAGCCAGGGGTCAAACCAGGAATTGCGACAGCGTGTCGGTGATCAGACTCAAGAACTGAAAGCTGCTGGGCAGGAAATACAGCTCCTGACCAAGGCCGCCGCCAAGGCTGAAACGGCACACGCCAATGAGGTTGGACGGCTGTCGGAGCGCCTGGCCGGTAACGAGAAGCGGCTGATGGATCGGCTGACTGGGGAGATTGAGGGCCGGCAGAAGGACCGCTCGGTCGCTGAGAAGCAGATTCGGCGGCTCGAGGAACAATTGAAAGCGAGCCAGGCGCAGTTGCTGGCCCATTCGTCAGCGACGATTGAAGCTCAGGCTGGGGTTCGGTCGGAGCTGGATTCGCTCAGAAAGGCAGTCACTGGATCGAAAACCCGGAGCCGTCTCGGGAATGCCACTAAGCGATCGACTCTGACGCGGGCTTCGCGGTAATCGTTGGCTACCGACGCCTCAAGAAATCTGGCCCGCGGTCGGTAGCTACGCGTTTGGGCGTCGCCGTATTCAACTGCTTGCAGCCGACCGTGTAAGAGACGATGTAACGGCTTAATGGGTCGATATTAAGTAAGTTTCTTCGAATGTCTTACTCATCCTCGATGGCGCCAAGTAGTGAACCTCCTGCGGAGGTTCATCGCAGTTGCCATAGAAGTCAATAAATCAAAAGTTGCTGCCGTAATTCCATTAAGCCACAAGCAGCTGTCGGTATTTGGTTAACGAGCAAATGTAGATGTCGGTTTCTAACGAACGTCGAGATGTAGATGTCGCTTTTTTTCAACGACAGGAACTGATGGTCAAAGGCATCTACTTCCGAGTCGCCACAACTGCCGCGCTCTTCATGGCAGTGCTAATTGCGAAATGGCAGGCTTTAAGCCGAATCGAACACGATAGTCGCTTGGGCCCAGCTGGTGATATCTTATAATTAACATAATATACATTATGACACTTACAGGTACCTTGATCCGGTCAAGCCAGAAGCCTTAGTCTTCATGTTCCTGGGAGACAAAATGCGCCTTGCATCAGCGTTTTACCTGCTTATCTTCATCCTGCCGCTGTCAGCGGCCGCCGGAGACAATCCGGTTCTGGATGGCGCGCAGATCAAGTGCAATAGCTACCTGCACGACACTGCTGCCTATCGCCAGTGCCGCGAAGAGACCTGGAAGCAGATGAGCATGATCTGCAACCAGCGGCGCGCAAGCCTCGATTCCGTGGGGCCCTCTGCGCGCAATCGCGCCGAGCAGCTGGCCGACAATTGGTGCGACGCCGAACGCAAGTTCAGGCCGGACGGAAAATCCCGCCGCTGAGATCAGCGTGCCCCGACGTCGCACGGACTCCAATCAAGACGCTACTCAATGCGGCGTAACGTACTACCGCCACGACAAGGGAACAGTGTCGTCGCTCCCCTCTCTTTTCAGGGGCTTGAGGACTGAGCTAAGGCTCTAGTTTTCCGCGCCAGATCCTGGATGCTTGAACGCTGTTCACCGTAGGGATGCTCTCGATTTTCTTTGCGAGATAGGCGGATTTTGCCTCCTCGAAGTCGCGCAGCTCGACGACTATCCGCATCCGTCCGTTCATCAGATCGATCGCCGTGATTCTTGCGGAAGCGCAGAAGCTGCCGATGGCGGAGTTGACGATGCAACGTCTCGCCGATCGGCTAGACGTGAGGCGCGCTGCAGTACATCGCCACTTCTCTTCGCGCGAAGCGCTGATCGCCGCGGTCGGCGAACATGTGGTCGCGAGTTTTCAGCCTCAACCCATCGACGCGGCGCATTGGCGCGCGTGGTTGAAGGATGCGTTTGAGCAACTGATCGCATTGCGCTGTATGGACTGCTTTTTGCGCGCCGGAGATCCACGGATCGGCAGCGTAGTCGGTAATCGACGGACAACAGAGATGCGCGGACTGATGTCCGCTTTCCAGATGGCAAATCTGCGCTCTCACCATCCTCAACGGCCTGATCGGCGACTGTCGCTGAAGTACCAGGAGCGGGCTATCGCGAGTGGCCGCTCCTGGACAGTTCAGTGCCTTGATCGTGCGATGTCTGCAAAACCGACAGCGCTTCAACCGGTGAGTTCGGTCGTTATGCGGCGCCGCTGAGTTCTTAGGAGTGCTGTTCTTAGGAGTGCTGCTTTTCAAGCCATGGCAGTCGCGGCCACTTTACAGAGCCTCTGACTCAACCCACCACCAATGCTGCCGCCGCGACCGTTGTACGGCGATAGATGCCGCTCTGTAGACTACCGGCGTCCCCCAGCGGCTTTGCGAGGAGAACATGGGCGAAAGCAACGATAGCGCCGTGCAGATTCGCTACGGCGCCTGCAATCTCTGCGAGGCGATCTGCGGCCTGGAGTTCAAGGTGCAGAACAACCGCATCATCTCGGTCCGCGGAGACGAGGCCGATCCGCTGTCCCGCGGCCACATCTGCCCGAAGGCGGTTGCACTCAAGGACCTGCACGAGGACCCGGCGCGGCTGCGTCTTCCGGTCAAGCGGGTCGGCGACGACTGGCAGCAGATCGACTGGGACGAAGCCTTCGACCTCGTCGTCGACCGTCTGCTCGCGGTTCGCGAGCGATATGGCAACAACGCGATCGCCGCATACTCCGGCAATCCGAGCGTGCACAACTACGGCAACATGACCCACTCCAGCGCGCTGCTCGGCCCGCTGAAGACACGTTCGCGGTTCTCCGCGACCTCGGTTGACCAGCTGCCGCACCAGCTCGTCGCGTACTGGATGTACGGCCATCAGCTGCTGCTGCCGATTCCAGACATCGACCACACGCAATATTTCCTCGTGCTCGGCGCGAATCCGCTGGCGTCGAACGGCAGCCTGATGACGGTGCCGGACTTCCGCAACCGCCTGAAGGCGCTGCAGG
>CAZDPA010000015.1:0-9265 GCA_964507195.1 uncultured Salinisphaerales bacterium
GTAGCTTTCCATCAGCAGCGCCTGCTCGAGGACCTGCTCCGGCTCGATCATGTGCGCCATCATCAGGAAGCCCACCGTATCCAGGCCCATCTTGCGGCCGAGGTTGATGTGCTGTTCGGAAACATCAGCTTCGGTGCAGTGGGTGGCGACGCGGATCGTCGTGACGCCGCAGTCCGCGGCCATGCGCAGGTGATCGACGGTACCGATGCCCGGCAGCAGCAGCGCCGAGACCTTGGCCTGCTTGAGGCCCGGAATCACTGCCCGCAGGTATTCCTCATCGGTCGCTGCCGGGAAACCGTAGTTCACCGAAGCGCCGCCGAGGCCGTCGCCATGCGTGACCTCGATCAGCGGGCAACCCGCTTCGTCGAGACCCTTTGAGATCGACTTCATCTGCTCGATCGTGATCTGGTGACGCTTGGGGTGCATGCCGTCGCGCAGCGACATGTCGTGCACCTTGATCTTGATTCCTTTGAGGCTCATGGGCGTACTCGAAAATAGTTGTGGATTCAGGCGCCGCGACGGCACAGGGCTTCGCGGCGCACGCTGGATCGGGTGAACAAGGCGATCAGCTCGAACACCCCGATCGGCGCGAGCCAGACCAGCAGATTGTCGGTGATGAACTCGGTCTTGTTGCGGTGGTAACGCGTGACCAGGCGCAGCTTGCGATGTGCGGTCAGATGCAGACGCGGACAGTCCACAATGGCGTCGTGCGCTTCGGTGTAGAGCTTGTACGCGCGTTCGCGATTGCCTGCGGACAAAATGATGTCGCCCTGCTGCCAGAGCTTTTCGGCGCGCTGGATGCGACTGCTGATTTCGGTCACCGCATTTCTCCTTGCAGCTTTGCTCCTCTCTCCCCTCGCGGGAGAGAGGTCGGGAGAGAGGGGGTGGTAGGACACAAGCGCCCCCTCTCCCTGGCCCTCTCCCGCGAGGGGAGAGGGAATTAGGTTCATGCTGCTTCCAGCGTCAAGCGACCAGCGAGGATTTCCTCGGCGAACATCTCGGCGGTACGCGTTGCCGACGCGGTCATGATGTCGAGGTTGCCGGCGTACTTCGGCAGGAAGTCGCCGAGGCCTTCGACCTGCATGTAGGTCGTCACGCGGTTGCCGTCGAACACCGGGCCGTTGACCAGCTTGTAGCCGGGCACGTACTTCTGCACTTCGGCGAGCATGTCGCGCACCGACTGCTCGATTTCCTTCTGCTTCGGTTCGTCGACGGTCAGGCAGTGGATCGTGTCGCGCATGATCATCGGCGGCTCGGCCGGATTGATGACGATGATCGCCTTGCCTTCGTCGGCACCGCCGATCTTGGCGACGGCGCCCGCCGTCGTGCGGGTGAATTCATCGATGTTCTTGCGCGTGCCGGGGCCGACCGACTTCGATGCGACGGTCGCAACGATCTCGGCGTACTTCACCTTCTGCACGCGCGACACCGCGTAGACCATCGGAATCGTCGCCTGGCCACCGCAGGTGACCATGTTGACATTCATCTCGCGCTTGCCCGCGTGTTCCTTGAGATTGATCGGCGGCACGCAGTACGGGCCGATGGCCGCCGGCGTCAGGTCGATCATCATCACGCCAAGCCTGTTGAGCTTGTCCGAATTGTCCTTGTGTACGTAGGCGCTGGTTGCATCGAAGGCGATCTGCACGCCATCGGCCTTGACGAACTCCAGCATGCCGTCGACGCCCTTGTCGGTTGTCTTCAAGCCATGTTCACGCGCGCGCGTAAGACCTTCGGAAGTCGGATCGACGCCGACCATCCACACCGGTTCCAGCACCGCCGAACGCTTGAGCTTGTAGAGCAGGTCGGTGCCGATGTTGCCGGGACCGATGATCGCGCATTTGATTTTCTTCATTTCAGAGTCAAGCCTCAAAACCGATACTCGCTTCGCCGATGCCGGCGAGCGTCATGTGAAAGCGGTCGCCTGGCAGCGCCGGCAGCAGCGGGGCCAGTGACCCGGAGAGAATGATTTCACCCTTCAGAAAGGGAATGCCGTAGCGGCCCAGCGTGTTCGCGAGCCAGGCGACGGCAGTCGCGGGATGACCCTGCACGGCGGAGCCCAGGCCCGACGCGACGTGCGCGCCGTTCTTCTGGATGTCCATCTTCACCGCGGCCAGATCGAGGTCGTAGGCGCGCGCCCGATCGCCGCCGAGGACGAACACGCCGCACGACGCGTTGTCGGCAACCGTATCCTGGATCTTGATCTTCCAGTCGGTGATGCGTGAATCGACGATCTCGAAGCACGGCGCGACGTAGTCGGTCGCGTCGAGTACCTGGTCTTCGGTGACGCCCGGGCCCTTGAGATCCTTCTTCAGCACGAAGGCAATCTCACCTTCGGCGCGCGGCTGGATCAGGCCGCCTTTTCGGATGCTGACGACCGCACCGTTCTTGACGTGCATCTGATCGGTGAGAAAGCCGAAGTCCGGCTGATGCACGCCGAGCATGTCCTGCACCGGTTTGCTGGTGACGCCGATCTTCTTGCCGACGATGCGCTCGCCTTCTTTCGTGCGTCGCGCGAGGAAGCGCAGCGAGATCTGGTAGGCGTCCTCGATGTCGATCGCGCTTTCGCGCGAGGTCAGCGGCGCCAGCGTGGTCTGCGTGCGCAGCGCCTTGAACAACTCGTCGCCGAGCGCTTCGATGCGTGAAGGATCGAGCGCCATCAACCGTGCTCCAGAAAATCGAGCACGGTGCGGTTGAACAGCTCGCGATGCTCGATCATCACCCAGTGGCCGCAGTTCGGCACCAGCACCATGCGGCCGTTCTTCAGGCCTTTGGCGAGGCGCATGATGCCGCTGTCCGGCATCATGTTTTCGTTGAGGCCCCACAGCGTCAGCGCCGGGCATTGAATTTCGCCGAGGCGCTCGGTCATGTTCGGCACCTTCATGGTCTTCATGACCTGCGGGTTCTGGCCCTTCATCAGCTCGAAGCGCTCATGCACGAGTTCGTCCGTGACGACTTCGGGATTGATCACGAAGGCCTTGCGGAAAAAGTCCTTCATCCGCGCTTCGGTCACCGGTTCGGTAGCGTTGAACAGGCCGAACATCATTGCCATGCCCGGCATCGCCAGGTAGTCCGGCAGTTCGTTGAGGCCACCCGGTGCCATCAGCACGAGACGCTCGACGCTAGCAGGATGCGCGAGCGCAAAACCCAGCGCGATCGCGCCGCCGAGCGAATTGCCGACCAGCGTGTAGCGCTTGACGCCGAGCACGTCGAGCGTCTGCTTCACGCATTCGATGAAGAAGCTCAGCGGATACTCGACATCAGCCGGCTTGTCGGAATAGCCGAAACCGATCAGATCCGGCGTGATGACGCGGTAGCCGGCCTGCACCAGTGCCGGGATGTTGCCCTTGAAATTGGAATAACCGGATGCGCCGTTGCCGGAACCGTGCAGGAACACGACGACCGGACGGATGCCGTCGCCGCCGAGACTCTCGTCGCGATAGTGGATCCGGTAGCCGTTGGCGAGCTTCGCGTACTGGGCTTCAGGAACGGGCAGAACGGTCATGGGGCAGGGCCGCCGGGGCGTTGAAAGGGGACGGTGAGGATGGTCGTCAAACCCTCCTTCTGATGCTTCGTCCTTTTGGACTACGGGTCAGGTGCGCTGATGCCCTAGCATGAGGCATCGTAGGGAGTTCAACGGGGAGTTTGCGTGCAGTCGTCTCGCGTGGTTTTGGTGACCGGTGGTGCCAAGGGTGTCGGCATCGGTATTTCCAGCCGTTTTCTGGCCGAGGGGGCGACGGTCGTCGTCTGCGGCCGCGCCGCGCCGGAACAGCTGCCCGAGCATGCCGGGCGCAAGGCCGAGTTCGTCGCCGCCGACGTGCGTGACGCCGCCGCGCGCGATGCCCTGTTTGCCGAGATCCAGCAGCGCCATGGCCGCCTCGATGTGCTGGTCAACAATGCCGGCGGCGCACCGTATGCGATGGCGGACAAGGCTTCACCGCGCTTCCACGAGTCGATCATCGCGCTGAACCTGCTCGCGCCGCTGCACCTCGCGCAGAAGGCCAATGCGCAGATGCAGCAGCAGGCCGGCGGCGGCGTGATCATCTTTGTCGCCAGCGTCAGTGCGCTGCGGCCGTCACCAGGCACGGCAGCGTATGGCGCGGCCAAGGCCGCGACGCTGAGCCTGACGCAATCGCTCGCGGTCGAATGGGCGCCCAAGGTACGCGTCGTTGCCGTGAGTCCGGGCATGGTCCGCACCGAGCAGTCCGAACTGCACTACGGCAACGAAGCCGGCATCGCCGCGGTATCGAAGACGGTTCCGCTCGGGCGCATGGCGGTTCCGGAAGACATCGGCAACGCCTGCGTGTGGCTGGCGTCACCGGCAGCGTCGTACATTGCAGGCACGAATCTCGTGCTGCACGGCGGCGGCGAGCGGCCGGCGTTTCTTGATGCGGCGACGGTCAACGCATCCGAACGGAAATCCAAGTAGTCAGGTTCAGCCGCGTCGATGTAACGCGGCGGCGGTCTGGGGGAATGCAACATGGGGTCAGCGGTCATGAAACCGGTCTTGCGCGGCGCAGTGCTCGTCGCGGCAGCGTTCGCGCTCATGGGCTGCGGCGACAGCCCGTCGGTCAGCGGTGGGACTCCCGTACCGGATGCGCGCTGCCTCAACAACAGCGCACTGCGCAACCCGTACTTCGGCGACCTGCACGTCCACACCAAGTACTCGCTCGACGCGAACACGCAGGGCACGATCAACGGCCCGCATGAGGCGTATCGCTTTGCGATGGGCGAGCGCCTGGGCATCCAGCCCTACGATGAGAACGGCGAGCCGCTGCGCTACACGCAGATTGGCCGGCCGCTGGACTTCGCCGCGGTCACCGATCACGCCGAGCTGTTCGGTGAAACCGAGATCTGCACCAATCCGGAATACATCGGCTACTACGCGCCGGAATGCATCCTCTATCGCAGTTTCCCCGAGCAGTCGTTCCTGATCTTCAATCTGGTTGCGGTCGGCCTGCCGGAGCTGCCGCAGTTTCCGGTGCCGCCGGGCGTGCCGCTGGTGTCCGACCTGCCCATCGTCGGTGCCAACGGCAAGATTCCGCGTCTGCCGTACTGCGGCGTCGACGGCCAGCTCTGCCTCAATGCCGCGGCGACGCCATGGCAGGACATCCAGGCCGCGGCGGCTGCGTACAACGACACGAGCGATGCCTGCCGGTTCACAGCCTTCGTCGGCTATGAATGGACCGGCGCGCCGATGGCGAACAACCTGCATCGCAACGTCATCTTCCGCACCGACGTCGTGCCGGCAATTCCACCGGCCTTCCAGGAATATCCGCGTCCGGAGCTGCTGTGGCAGGTGCTGGCCGAGCAGTGCGGCGAAGTCGAGAACTGCGACTACCTGACGATTCCGCACAACTCGAATCTGTCCGGTGGCCTGATGTTCGAGGCCAAGGACCGCTACGACGACGACTACACGCGCGAGTTTGCGCAGCAGCGCCAGGACAACGAGCCGCTTGCCGAGATCTATCAGCACAAGGGTCAGTCGGAATGCCTGGCGTCGGTCGGTGCCGGTGCCAACGATGAGCTGTGCGGTTTCGAGCTGCTGCCGTATCGCAATTTCCTCGGCAGCCAGATCAGCCCCGCGGTCAGTGGCGTGCCGCTGGAGCAGGACTTCCTGCGCTCTGCGCTCAAGGAAGGCATGCGTCTCGAACAGACGCTCGGCGCCAATCCGTTCAAGTACGGTTTCGTCGGCAGTTCCGATACGCACCTCGGCACGCCGGGACGCACTTCGGAAATCGAGTATCCGGGTCATGGCGGCGCCGGCGGCGGTGCGCAGGAAGAGGGTGCCGCCAGCCTGACCGATCTGGTCGAGAACAGCCCGGGCGGACTGGCCGTGCTGTGGGCCGAGGAGAACACGCGCGATGCGCTGTTCGCCGCGATGCGCCGCCGCGAAGCCTATGCGACCAGCGGCACGCGACCGGTCGTACGTTTCTTCGGCGGCTGGAACCTGCCGGCCGATCAGTGCAGCGCGAACAATTTCGCCGCCGTCGGCTATGCCAATGGCGTGGCGATGGGCGGTGACCTGCCGGCGCCGACATCGTCTGCGCCGCGCTTCGCGGTGTCTGCACTGCGCGATCCCGGTGTCGCGAATGACCCCGCCGAGCCCCTGCAGCGCATCCAGATCATCAAGGGCTGGGTTGACGTCGACGGCAGCACGCATGAACAGGTTTATGAAGTCGCCGGCGATCCTGCGAATGGTGCCAGCGTCGATCTCGAGACCTGCGAAACCTCGGGGCAGGGTTTCGTCAGCCTCTGCGCCGTCTGGCAGGACCCGGATTTCGACGCGGCTGAATCGGCGTTCTACTACGCGCGTGTCGTCGAGAATCCGAGCTGCCGCTGGTCCGCGCGGCAGTGTCTGGCTGCAGGCGTCGATTGCAGCGCTCCTGACGCCGTGCCCGAGGCGCTGGCGTCGTGCTGCGATGCTGATGTGCCGAAGACGGTGCAGGAGCGCGCCTGGACGTCGCCGATCTGGTATCGGCCGGGCGCCGAGTGACGATGAACCATCTGCTGCGACAGCCGCTGCTGCACTTCCTGCTGCTGGGCGGTGCATTGCTGCTTATCGGGCAGCGGTTTGCGGCGGATGTCGCGGAGCCCGCGCCGGCGATCCAGATCGACAGTCGCGAGATCGCCAGGCTCAGCGACGACTGGCAGCGGGAGACCGGCGCGACACCGAATCCGGCGCAGCTCAAGGCCAGCATCGAACGCCATGTCGACGATGAGCTGCTGATCGCCGAAGCCCTGCGCCTCGATCTCGATCGGAGCGATCCGGTTGCGCGCGCACGCCTGCTGCAGAACATGCGCTTCGCGTTTCCGCAGCGGCGCGCGAGCGATGCCAGCCTGCTGCGCGAGGCGCGGATCATGGACATGAGCCGGCGCGATCTCGTCGTGCGCCGCCGCCTGATCCAGGTGATGGAACGGCGACTCGCTGCCAGCGTCGCGTACGACGAGCGCAGCTTCGCGCAGTATCTGGACCAGCACGTGCAGCGCTACGGCCAACCGGCACGCATTGCGTTTCGACAGGTTTTTTTCGATGCATCCGGTTCCGCAGCGATCGAGCGTGCGCGCAGCGAGCTCAAGCATGGCGCCGCAACGCCGGACACATTCGGCGTTGCGTTCTTGCACGGCCAGGTATTTCCGCCGCTGAGCGCAGACGAAATCACTCAGCGCTTCGGCGCAGAGTTCACAACCGCCCTGCAGGCGCAGCCGGCGGGGCAATGGATCGGCCCTCTGCGTTCCACCTACGGCTGGCATCTGGTCGAGATCACCCAGCGCGTAGCCGCGCGGCCTGTCGCCAGCGAGCAGGCGCGCACGCAGGCGCTGCGCGCGTGGCTTGCGGCGCAGCAGCCACAGCAACTGCGCGCGGCATTGGCGGAACTGCGCCAGCGGTATGAAGTGCAGCTGCCGGCCGAGTATGCGCAGCGTGCCGCAGGGAGCGACGCATGAAGCTGTTGCGCATCCTGACGCTGCTCGGATTGCTGGTTCCGGCCTTGCCGGCGCAGGCACACCCGCTCGCGCCGGCGCTGCTCGACCTGCGTGAAATCGCGACTCATGACTACGACGTGCACTGGCGCACGTCGGTGTTGCGCGTGCGGGGAGGCGAGCTGACGCCGCAGTGGCCGCAGGACTGTAAGACCACCGAGCAGGGCACGCCGCAGTATTTCAACGACGAGGCGGCGGTCGAGCAGCGCTGGCGCGTGCAGTGCGCGAATGCCTTGCCCGGACAGCTGATGCAGATCAGGGGTTTGTCCGGCAGCGGCATCAACGTGATTCTGAACCTCCGGCTCGCCGATGGCAGTACCGCGCAGACTCTGCTCGGCGCAGGCGACACGTCGTTTGTCGTGCCGCAACCAGTCATGCAGCCGCCAGTGTTCGCGCACTACATGACACTGGGTGTGGAACATCTGCTGTTCGGATTCGATCACGTCCTGTTCGTGCTCGGCCTGTTGCTGCTGGTGCGGCGACCATCGACCCTGCTGCTGACGGTGACCGCATTCACGCTGGGGCACAGCTGCACGCTGGCGCTGGCGGCGCTGGGGCTCGTCAGTGTGAACCCGGCGCTGACGGAGCTGGCGATTGCGATCAGCATCCTGCTCCTCGCCGTGACCGTGGCGCGACCCGCCGACGCACCGCCAACGCTGCTGTCGCGCCGGCCGGCGCCGATGGCCGCGGCCTTCGGCCTGTTGCACGGCCTCGGTTTCGCCGGCGCGCTTGCCGGGGTCGGATTGCCGCAGGATGAGATTCCACTCGCGTTGCTTGCGTTCAATCTCGGCATCGAGGCCGGCCAGCTGCTGCTGATTGCGGCGGCGCTGGTGCTGGCTGCGTTGTGGCGGCGTGTGTCCGTGCCGCAGCTGTCGGGCACGGCGCCGATCCGCCTGCTGCCGGCGTACCTGATGGGCACCCTGGCCGCTTACTGGTGCATGCAGCGCGCGGCGGAGGTCTGGTCATGAACGAACCAGAACCGCAGGCGCTGCGCATGAGCCGCCAGCGCATGGTGATCGGAATCGCGGGCGCTGCGCTTGCAGTGCTCGCCGCACTGGCGTGGCCGCAATGGCAGGCCCATCAGGCGCAGCGTGCCCGGCAGACCGACGCGATCCTCGGTACACGCGCCGACTGCGCCGCTTACTCGGGTATTCCCGGCGCGTGGGGCGATGAACCCACCTCCGGCATGCGCTGGATCGAAACCGGCAGTGTCGATTTCGGCAGTCAGGAGGGTTATGCCGATGAGCGGCCGGTGCGACCGACGCAGGTCGGCGGGTTCTGGATCGACCGTACCGAAGTCACCAACGCCCAGTTCGCGAGCTTCGTGCGCGCGACCGGCTATGTCACGACGGCGGAACGAGGCGGCGGTGCGGCGGTGTTCCGCGACCCGGCGGCGGACGCCGAGGTGCAGAGTCCGGCCGACTGGTGGAGTCTCGAGACGCAGGCGAGCTGGCGCCAGCCGGAAGGTCCTGGCAGCAGCGTTGAAGGCCGCGAACACGAACCCGTCGTCGATGTCAGTTATGCCGACGCGCTCGCGTATGCGCAGTGGCTGGGGCGCGAGTTGCCGAGCGAGCTGGAATGGGAGTTCGCCGCCAAGGCCGGGCGTGATAACGAAACGTCGGACGCGGCGCTGCGCGATGCGCAGCAGCAGCCGCAGGCGAACTTCTGGCAGGGCCTGTTCCCGTACGACGATCAGGTCGAGGACGGTTATCGCCGGCGCGCGCCAGTCGGCTGTTACACGGCGAATCCCAATGGTCTGCACGACATGGTTGGCAATGTCTGGGAA
>CAZDPA010000015.1:9275-36902 GCA_964507195.1 uncultured Salinisphaerales bacterium
GGAATGGACGCGCGACGCGTATACCGCCACCATCGACGAGCCGGCTTCTTCAGTGCCGCGCCAGGTGATCAAGGGCGGTTCCTATCTGTGTGCGTCGAATTACTGTGCCCGCGCCCGTGCGTCGTCGCGGCAGGGCCAGGAAGCGGATCTGCCGACTTCGCATCTGGGATTCCGTACCGTGCTCAGACCCTGATCCTGCGGGCCGATCGGCTACTGTGTTTGGAGCATTCCGTGCGGCGGGGAAGCGGGGAGACTGGAAGTGGGCGACTGGCCTGGCATGGGCCGCTGCAACAGGGGACGGGGCATGAACAACACAAAGAAGCGGATCGGGGCGGTGCTGGTGCTGGCGGGACTGTCCGTTGCAGTCCAGGCCAGCGAAGGCACACAGGCTGTGCTCGACTGCATGGACGCCAATGTACCGAAAAGCCTGCGCATCCAGGACATCGAACTCGCCGCCACGCGTGCCGACAGCCCGGACACGACGATGCTGCGCGGCAAGGTCTACGTGCTGCGCGAGAAGAGCGCAGAGGGCCGGGAGACCGTTCGCGCGACGCTGCGCATTGCCTCGCCGGACTATCTGAAAGGTGCGTCGTATCTGATCCGCCAGTCGGAATCCCCCGGCCAGGACGGCATGTACGTGTTCCTGCCCTCGGTCAAACGCGTGCGCCGCATCAGCGGCGAGTTCTCCGACGGCCCGCTGCTGGGCACCAACATCAGCTACTACGACTTCAAGCAGATGCAGCACGCCGTCGGCGATGCCGTTGCGGCACGCGAACGCGACGACACGCTGCAGGATCGGCCGGTCTACGTGATCACCTACACGCCGACCAGCGAAGCCGGCACGCAGTACAGCCTGGTGCGGCTGTGGGTCGATCAGAAGAGCTGCGTGGCGCTGCAGGCCGAGTTCATGGAAGGCGGCAAGCTGCGCAAGCGCATGACCGGCGATGCTGCTGCACTGCGCCAGACCGGCGACACCTGGTATCTGTCCGAGCTGCGACTCGACGATCTCAAGGACAAGAGCAGCACGCAGGTCAAGTTCGTCGCCACGTCCACCGGGCCGGAGTTGCCGACGCGTCTCTTCGATCCCAAGGCCTTCTATCTCGGCAACTGAGCGATGCCCGCGAATCGGCTTGCCTTGCGCGCTTGAGAAGCGTTGAGCGAAAGCGGGCGTTCCCGCAGGTGTGAAAAAGCCCTGGCTGTGACCAGGGTTTTTTCGTGCATTGCGCTCATTTCAGTGGAATCAGGGGCTTGCGCAGGATTGTTGATGCAACAGGACGGCTGCCGTTCAGTCTGGGGACGACGCACTGCAATAAAAATGGCAAGAAGTTGCCATCGAAGGCTGTCAGAAAGGCTGCCCGAGCCTGATTTCCCGGGCACCTCGCCGGCCGTGCGTGGTCTAAGTCGCAGCTCGTCCGACGGCCAGCGCGGTCTCGCGTACGAGCCTTGCGGGATGTTCCTCGTTGATGTTGTGCCCGCTGCCAAGGCCCGATTGGAGAACCGATATGGTCGTCGAACTCGTCCGGAGTCGCAGTAAGGAACCCAAGGTCAACCTGGACTTGATCTCCATGCTGCGGGAAGTGCTCAGAATGGCCGAGGCCGGCGAGTTGCAGGCCGCGGCGATCGCTTACGTGCAAGCTGACTCGCCGGTGATCTGTTACGAGGCCGACGGCTACGAAGCCGTGATCGCCTGCGCGGCACGCCAGATCGAGGAGGAGATGCGCAGCGTTATTTTCGACGACGCCGACACCGCCTGATCGCTTCGGCCCTACCACAAGATCGCCACTGCGGAGTCCCTTCACCCCAACGGATGATGCCGCGCTGCGTGCCGCCCCCGGAGAATGCGGCAGACCAAAAGAGGGGATCGTGATGACGCAGGCAGCATTTCCGAAAGGCGCAACGCTGGTGTTCGGTGGTAGCGGCGGTATCGGCCAGGAGGTCGCGAAGAGCTTCGGCCGCGCCGGCTCCGATGTCGCGATCGTCTATCGCTCGAAGCAGGAAGTCGCCGAAAAGGTGGCTGCCGAAATCAGCAGCGGCGGTCGCAAGTCGACGATCCATGCAGCCGATGTGCGAGAGTCCGCGCAGGTGGCCGCCGCGGTGCAGGCCGCGATCAAGGCGCACGGCCGGATCCACACCGTGGTCTGGGCCGCCGGTCCGGTCGTCGAGCAGGTGCATCTGGCTGACACCTCCGAAGAACTCTGGCGCAAGTCGGTCGACATCGAAGTCCACGGCTTCTTCAACGCGATGAAGGCGACCATTCCGCATCTGCGCGAGCAGGGCGGTGGCTCCTACGTGCATCTCGGCTCCGCCGGGCAGGCTTGGTGGCCGGCGAAGGACGGCCTGTCGGTCGCACCCAAAGCCGCGAACGAAGCGCTGGTGCAGGGCATCGCCAAGGAAGAAGGCAAGTACAACATCCGCGCCAACTCGATTCTGGTCGGCGTCATCGAGGCCGGCATGTTCCTCGAGCTGCTCAAGCGTGGCGTATTCGACCAGGCCTGGACCGAAGAAACCCAGAAGCTGCTGTGCATCAAGCGCTGGGGCAAGCCGGAAGAGATCGGCAGCGCCGCAGTGTTCCTGGCCACCAACGGTTACGTCACCGGCCAGCAGATTAACGTGTCCGGCGGATTCGGAATCTAAACGGCTCATGCGCCTGCTGCGCTCGACATTTCGCGCGTCGGCGGTGCTCGCCATGCTCATTGGCTTTTAGCCAACTGCGCTGGCTGCGCTCCGGCGTCACGCGAACTGCCTTCGCTTACAACGGCGCCTGAACCGTTTAGACATTGGTTCCAACGAGATTTTCTTTACTCATTCGGGAGTTCGTTATGGCATTGCGCCTGGAAGACATCGAGCTGATCAAGCAGCTCAAGTACGCCTACTGCCGCTGCATCGACACGGCCAACATTGCCGAGCTCAAGGAGCTGTTCACCGAAGACGCCAGCGTGCGTTACGAGGGCGGCAGCTATCTGTTTGAAGCGCAGGGCCGCGACAAGATTCTCGAAGCGCTGGAGTACGCATTCCATGCCGAGGCGATCGCGTTTCACCACGTCAATCATCCGGAAATCACTGTCACCTCGGAAACCGAAGCGACTGGCGTCTGGTACCTGAAGGACTGGTTCTGCGATCTGCGCAACAAGATCATCACCGACGGTTCGTCGTTCTACCGCGACACCTACGTCAAGCAGAACGGCAAGTGGCTGATCAAGCGTGCCACCTATACCCGCGTGTTCGAGATCGTCACCCCGTTCACCGAGCCGCCCAACATCACCGCGCACTACCTCGCCAGGCACGGCAAGAAGCTGCCGGCCTAGGAGCCTGGGCGGCAGAAACGCAAGCGGCTGCGGCTTCGTCATTTCGGGCATCTTCCGCGCTGCTTTTCGGCCAATAGAACCCGCTATTGGCCTCAAACCAACGCGAAACCTGCTCCGAAGTGACTTTGCCTCGCCTGCTTGGTTTCTACCGCCCAGGCTCCTTGTCTGCGGCTGGCGACCGATGCGCACCGGCATCGATTCGACGGTCAGCGCACCGGATCGGGCTCGATGAGCATGACGATCCTGACGCGACTGTCGACCGCGGCATGGTCGACATAGGCCACGGCCGTGCGATTGCCTGCGACCAGATCCACCGCGGTGCGGCTGTCGCGAACCTGCAGCGGCGGCGAGGTCTGCCCGGAGAACACCAGGCGCGCCCAGTAGGCGTCCACCGTCGCCAGATCCTTGTGCACCACCTGCGCGTAGAACTGCCGGCGTTCCTGGCTGTACCCGTCGATGTCGATGGGCGTGGCGACGGCGCCGGACGGCAGCTTGCGGTAGCGGCCCATGAAGATGTTGATGGCGTCGCTGTTGCTCAGGGTCGTCACGCCGCTGTCCGGGTGCACGATCAGAGCCAGGCGCGGCGGCGGCGCTTCCTGCGCGCTGGATCCGAGCGACAGCAGAAGCGCGATCAGTGAGATGAAAGTGGATTTCATCGCCATGCTCAGAAGATGAAATCGACGGCAAGGCCGAAGACGGTCATGCGGTCGGCGCCGCGTTGTGGCATCCGATCCTCGATCACCAGCGTGGTGCCGTTCATCCAGACCCGATCGACCTGGACCTTGAGTGCGACTTGGGGGCGAACGTCATAGCGCAGCCCGAGCGAAAAGCTGCGCTGATCGTTGTAGCCCAGTGCCTGCACCTGGTAGGCGCCCGCGTTGAGCGCCGCGAACTGCGGTGTGGCCGGCAGGCCGGTTCCCTGGATGTCCTTGAGGCTGTGGATGAACGCGAACATGCCGTACGGCGTGAGCGCATCGACCTTGTAGCCGGCGGTGAGCCGCCCGGTGACGGCATTGCGCCCGGCGATGCCTCCGGCGCGGGTGCGCGCGAGGAACAGCCGCGACTGCAGCGGCCCTTCGTCGTAGGCGGCGCCGGTGACGAAGAACAGCGTGCGGCGATCGCGGCTCGCGAAGGTGTCGGCCAGATCCGTCGCCTGTGGCACGCCGGTCTGGCGCAGGCCGGCGAGCAGCGCATCGATGTTCGGCGTCGAGCCGAGTTCGAAGACGCCGCTGCCCGCGCGCAGGACCCAGGCGCCGAACGCGTAGTCGACATGGCCGCCCCACAGCGTGCTGGTGCTGAGGTCGTTGATCGATCCGTCGGCGCGGGCGATCTTGCCGGTCGCGTGTCCGCCGTACAGTTTCATGCTGGCCACGCCCTCGCCGACCGGCAGGGTCACGACCAGATCGCCGCCGTCGTAGGCGTCGGTGGGAATGAAGCCGAACGCCTCAACGGGGGGGCGGATACTCGCCTGCGAGTAGCCGATGTCGCGCGAATCCGCACGCGGATAGATCTCCCAGCCGACCCGGCCCGCGCGCAGACTCACTGTCTCGTTGACGTTGTAGCGGGCAAAAGCGCGCGTGATCTGCGGGCGCCAGTCGTTCTCGGTGCTGAGCCGGGTGACCGCCTGCGCCACGAACTCGAGTTCGCGATTCCAGGCCGCGTTGGCCTGGACACCGAGGAGCGAGTCGGTTGCGAAATCCAGCTTGCCGGCCTGCGCGCCGCCGGGCTGATGGATCGAGCGGCGGTATTCGAGCCCTTCTTCATCGTGATACAGCGCGCCGATGGTGCCGAAGCCGCCCAGGGTCAGCCGGCGTTCGTCAGCGCTGACGCCGGATGACGCGAACACCAGCACGGCTGTCGCCAGGGTGATCAGCAGCAGCTGCCGGGGTGTGTCCAAAGCTCCGCTCTCCGCACCCCGGGTGAGGTCTGGCCGGTGGCCAGACGCGGGTTGTGCCCGCATTCGAGTCTACGCGGGTAGTACCCCGGCGCTTCTGTGCGGTGCCAGACGCTGCCATACCGCCGACGGAAGGACGCGCAGAGCTGTCGCCGGCCGCGGTTCAGGCCGGCAATGGCGCGACGCGGGCGCAGCCGCGACCGCTCTGCTTGACGAGGTACATCGCCTGGTCCGCTCGCGCCAGCGCAGGCGCCGCGGAGGTTTCGCTCTCGGCAACCAGCGCAACGCCGATGCTGGCGCCGATCTGTACGGTGATGCCGTTGTCGAGATCCATCGGCTTGCCGATGCCGTCGATGATCGACCGTGCGATGTGCTCGGCATCCGCGGCGCTCTCGACGCTGACCAAGGCCACCGTGAACTCGTCGCCGCCCAGGCGTGCGACCAGGTCGGTGTGCCGCACGGCACGCTGGATGATCGCAGCCACGCGGCGCAGGACTTCGTCGCCGACCGCATGGCCATGAGTGTCGTTGGCCTGCTTGAAGTGATCGAGGTCGATCATCAGCAGCGCGAGCAGCGGGTCCGACTCGCGGCGTCGCCGCGCCAGCACCGGCTGCAGCTCGCTGTCGAATCCGCGGCGGTTGAGCAGGCCAGTGAGCGTATCGCGCGATGCGAGCCGCTGGGCGGACAGTTCCGAGTGCTTGCGATGGCTGACGTCGTTGATCAGTCCTTGCAGACTGCCGTCATCGAGCGGCGTCAGCACGATCTCGATCCACTGACTGCCGCCGTTGTTCGCTGTGAGCTCCAGGTCCGCTTCACGCAGGGTGCCGCTGGCAAGGCTGTCGTCGATCAGCGCTTGCACGCGCGCCGCATGGATCGGCAACAGCGTCTGCAGCGATTGTTGTGGCGCGGGTTGTCCGAGCAGGTTCGCAAACGCCGGGTTCCACGTCTGCAGCAAGCCGCTGCGATCCACGGTGAAGATGCCGGCATCGACCTTCTCGAAGATCAGGGCCAGACGCCGCTCTCCGGCTTCGCGCTCCAGGCGCAGCTCGCGTTCGGTGTCGATCAGGTCCGACAGACGGGTGATCAGTGCGTTGACGTCGCCGACCAGGCGGCCGATCTCGTCCTCGCGATTGCGCGGCGGTGTGTGCAGTTGCATGCCCGTCCGCAATTCCAGGTGATGCAGCTCATCAGAGATGCCCTTGATCGGTCGCGTGATCAGGTTGTAGACCACCCACGCGACCGCAAGCGCCACCAGCGCGACTTCGAGGCCCAGCACCAGCAGCAGGATGCGGGTGTATGCGCGGGCATCCGCCCTGAGGACCGTCTTCGAGGCATGCAGCTCGATCTGGCCGACGGCTTCGCTGGCATCGAAAGGAGAGTAGATCGTGCGCTTGATCGACAGCGTGTCCGCTCGCGCGAGCGCGCCCCCGGTGGTGACGTTTCTTTCGAACAAGGTGTCGCCGTCGGTGCTGATGCGGGCGCCTGCAACGGCGTGATTGAGCAGCAGCCCGTCGACGATCTCGCGCGCGAGCGCCTCGTCCTTGACGAAGCAAGCGATGCTGACCGTCTGCTCCACCACCGACAGCAGCTCCTCCAGGCCGGTTGTCAGCCGTCGCTCCTCATGACGCTGCAGCATCCAGGTCGAGGCCGCGGCGAAGATGAGGCCGACCAGCAGTGCGAGGCCGATGATCGACAGCGTGGTGCGCGCGACGATGCTGTTGGGCAGCAGCGATTGGAACGCGGCCCGGATCATTGGTGTGACTTCGCAGCCAGTTCCATCACGACCTTGACCCGTTCATCGACCAGCTCGCGATCGACATAGGCAATCGCGGCGCGATTGCCGGCGACCAGCTGCACCGCGGTCCTGCCGTCCGGAACCTGCAGCGGCGCGGAAGCCTGTCCCGAGAACATCAGCCGCGCCCAGTAGGCATCGATGTCGGCAAGGTCCTTGCCGACGAGCAGATCGTAGAACTGCCTGCGCTCCGCGCTGACCTCGCCGATGTCGATCGGAAACGCGACGATCCCTGACGGCAGCTTGCGATAGCGGCCCATGAAAATGTTCACGGCTGCGCTCGAATCGAGCGAGGTCACGCCGCTGGCGGGGTGCGCGATGACCACCAGATTGTTCATTGCGGACTCGGCGCCGCCGCGCAGCGGCAATGCCATCATCAGTGCGGCCGACAGGTGGAGGAACAGGTGTCGCATCGGCGCGCTCAGAAAACGAAGTCCAGCGCCACGCCGAGAACCGTCATCTCGAAGCGGTCTCGCGGCGGCGGGTTGCGGTCGAAGACCAGATTGCTGTCGCGCACCCAGATGCGATCAAGCTGCAGCTTCAGCGCCAGCTTCGGTGCGAAATCATAGCGCACACCGAACGCCGCGCTGCGCTGGTTGTACTGAGCTGCGGCCTGCACCGCCAAAGCGCCCGCGTTGAGCGCGGCGAACTCGGGGGTGTCGGGCAGACCGGTGCCGCGCACGTCGTCCTGGTTGTCGACGACAGCCAGCAGCGCGTAGGGCGTGAACTTGTCGATGCGATATCCACCCGTGAGCAGGCCGACGCGCAGATTGGGCGACGTTGCCGCCTCGCCATCGACGTTGGCGGCGAACAGCTGGACCTGCAGCGGCCCCTCGCTGTACGAGACGCCGGCGACGGTGAACAGGATGTCGCGGCCGCGGCGGTCGAACTCCGCGGCCAGCGCCAGCGCCTGCGGTTGTCCGGTCTGCCGCAGGCCGTCGGCGAGGCCGTCCAGCGACACGACCTCGTCCAACCTGTAGTGTCCGGCGCCGACCCGCACAATCCAGGGGCCGTGGAGATACTGGACATGGCCGCCCCAGATCCGCGTGCCGTCGAGGTTGTTGGCGGAGCGGTCGGCGGAGACGACCTTGCCGGACGCAGCGCCGCCGTAGAGCTTCAGGCTGGCAAGGCCGTCCCCGACCGGGTGGGTCAGCGCCAGCTCGGCACCGTCGAAATACGCAGTGGGCCCGATGCCGAAAACCTCCACCGCCGGGCGGATGGTCAGCTGCGAGTAGCCGATATCGCGCGAATCCGCGCGCGGATAGATTTCCCAGCCGATCCGGCCGGCGCGCAGCTCTGCCATCCCGGCGTAGTCGTAGCGCAGGAAGGCGCGGGTCAGTTCAGGCTGCCAATCGTTTTCAGGTGTCAGGCGGGTGACGCCCTGAACGACGAGTTCGAGTTGCTGGTTCCAGGCCGCGTTGACCTGCAAGCCGGCGAGGGAATCGGTGTCGAAGTCGAGCTTGCCGGCTTCGGCGCCCGAGGGTTGACTGACCGATCGGCGGTACTCGATGCCGTCTTCGTCGTGGTACAGCGCGCCGAGCGTACCGAAGCCGCCGAAGCTCAGGCGCCGTTCGCCCAGATCGGCTGCCGCGGGGCTGCACAGGCTGCACACCAGCGTGCCGATCGCAAGCTTGCGACTCCACCTTTCATTCACGGTTCTGGTCTCCCGGGCGGGACGGGATGCGGGAATGCCCTGCATGCCTCGTCTTTCAGCGCCCGTAATGCCGCAATCACAGCCAGACTACACCGGAACGAACGGGGCTACCTGAACCTCCGCTGCACGTTTTGTGCGGACTATCGCTCCCGATCGGAGCGGGGCGGTGCCATCTCCGGCGCTACCTCGTACTTCACGACGTCCCCCCCCCAGCCGGGCCCTCCATGGCCCGGCGCTCGTCCCAGCGTCAGCACGCTGTTGAGCCGCAGGCGCACGGCCCATACCCGTGTGTTCGAGTTCGTCACGCCGTTCACCGAGCCGTCCAATATCACCGCTCACCATCTCGCCAGGCACGACAAGAAACTGCCTCCGGCCACGGCGTGAAACCGCATCGCGGGTGACGCGCGATACGACCGCGGGCGGCTAAGATGAGCGCCCGCTGTCGAGTCCTCGCCATGAACATTCGCGCAATCGTCCTGCTGCTCGGCGTCGCCGCCTGCACCCCTGCCGCATCCGGATACCCGGAAGGCGTCGATGCATATCTGAAGACGCTGTCCGCCGTCGAGAAAGCCAAAGCGCCGATGTCGCTGGAGCCGCTGTTCGCCGCCGCCGGTACCGCGCAGGATGCGCTGATGGCAATCCAGGGGGACGGCGATCAGGCCTGGCAGGAAACGCTCAGCGATGCTGACTACGCGAAGCTGCGCAAGCAGCTGCGCGGCCTGCACCTGTCGCGGGGCCACGATGTCTACGCCCAGCCTGACGGTCAGTTCCTGAGCAAGCTTGCGCAAGTACACGGCCGCGCCGAAGACCGCGCCTTCTTCGCGCTCTACGAAAAACTCTGGACTGCCGAGATGCTGCCGCAGTACCTGAATCTGGGCACCGGCCAGGCACCCTGCGTGCGTTTCGGCGACGACATCGTCGGGCCGCTGTACAGCGAGTGGACCCAATACGCGTCCGCGCATCCGCAGGCCTACGCTGTTTTCGCAACGCAAACCCTGCGCGATCTTGAAGAGGTCGTGGAACTCGGGACCTGCGCCTGCGGCGATGTCGCCAGCGTGAAGCGCGAGCTCAGCGCCTTCATCGAGCAGTTTCCGCAATCAGCGGCAGCGCCGAAGGTGACGCTTCGCCTGACCGAACTGAATCGCACGGATATCGATCAGTTCGTGCACTGCCGTTAGGGTAGGTGGTTCTGAGCTTTGCGCGAGCCTCTCGATACACCGTGCGTTGCGCGGCCACTCGAGACGAATGGAGTTCGTCTATGGCCCGTTCGTCTCGAGTGCCGCATGCGAAGCATGCGGTGTATCGAGAGACCGCCACGAACTGATGCCGCTTACCCCAGCGACAGCACGCTGTTCAGCATCAACCGCACCAGCATCGTCTGCCGCGTGACGCCGGTCTTGCAGAAGATCGAGCGCAGGTGGGTGCGCGCGGTGTTGCGGCGCACGTTCATCTGCTCGGCGGCTTCGTCGAGGGTGAGGCCTTCGGCGAGCAGCAGGGCGAGTTGCGCTTCCATGCGGGTCAGGCCGAACAGGCGGCGCACGAGTTCCTGCGACGGCTGCGCGGCGTTGGATTCCGGATCGCGCAGGAACACCACGACCGCAGGGCGTTGCTTGCTTTCCGACCACTGACCCAGCGGAATCGCGCGTACGAGCACGCCGATCTTGGCGCGACCGGAAGGGCGCGAAACCGAAATCGCCTCGATGACGGCCGGGCCGTCTTCGGTAGTCTCGACGGGCGCAGCACCGGTTTCGGCGTGTGCGGAGCGGATCATGCGCTGCAGGTCGCGGCTTTCATGGCTGCTGTCGACGCACAGCGTGTTGCCGGACAGCCAGATGCCGTCCTTCTCGCTGAGGATGCGCCGGGCTTCCTGATTGGTTTCGATGATCGTGCCGTCCTGCGCGATGCTGATCATGCCGAGCAGCATGCGGTTGACGGTACCGGCGAACAGCTGGCGTTCGCACTCGAGGAAGTCGAGACGCGCGTGCAGCTGGATCGAGCGCTTCAGATGCGGCAACAGGAAGCGCACGGCGGCCTTGTCGTCGGCCGAGAACGCACCCGCGCTGTGCGAGCGGGTGACGCGCAGGCGGCACTCGATGCCTTCCTTGGTGTTGATGTCGGCGCCGAGCAGGTGGCGGATATCGAGCGGCTTCAGGTAGTCGAGATAGACCGCACTCTGCAGCCACTGGCGGCCGATCAGTTCTTCGGCGGTGACGACATCGCCTTCGGGCAGACGCACGAAGGGGTCCATCGCGAAATACTGCGTTTCGTAGGATTCACGACCCTGCGTGGTGACCGCGCCGGTATTGATCATGACGCCGGCGCTGTCGTTCGACGGCGGGCGCAGCATCAGGGTGACATGGGCGGCCTTGAGGTACTCGCGCATCATCTGCAGTGCGGAACTCCACGGCGGAGATTCCATCGGACCCTCGTAGATCGCGCCGAGCAGGCGATCCATCTGGTCCAGTTCCAGCGTTGATGCGGCTTCCTTTCGGGTCGCTGCCATCGGGTTTCTCCCGCCCGTTTCACGGGCGCGCGCAATGCTGATGACGGAAACGTTGGCTGACTTGGCCATTGTCACTCTCCTCCGCGCCATGCCGAGGGCCGGCGCATGGCCCCGGCTCGCGGTGGGTAAGACCGATGGGTGGCTTGGGGCGCCGTGTATCAATAGGTTGATACGCTCGTGCCGTCAAGCAGAAAAGCACCCTAAAAGCCCGAATTGCTTCGAACTTTTGACGTTGGGTGCAGGCCGCGCGGCGGGGAGATTCGCAGTTGCGCTGGCAAAACCTCGGCTGGCGCGCGTGGTCAGCACAGTAGCGCCAGACGGCAGGCGGGTGTCTCGTCCGGATGGGGGAGTCTGGCGCCGGCACGCTCGCCGATGATCCAGGGCCACCTATTCCACCGCAGCGAACAGAACCAATGACCGACGAAGCCCACATGAAGGCGACGATGCAGGCCTACATCGATCTCTTCAACCGCGCCGACCCCGCCGGCATTGCCGACCTGTACGCCGACAACGCGACGGTCGAAGACCCGGTTGGCAGCCCGCTGAAGAACGGCAAGGCCGAGATCGCCGCGTTCTACCAGATGGCCGTTGCCACCGGCGCCCGCCTGGAACTGGCTGCGCCGATCCGCGCCTCGCACGGCAACGCTTCTGCCATGGCCTTCAACGTGCGCCTCAACATGCCGCAGGGCAAGGCACACATCCAGGTCATCGACGTCTTCACCTATGACGAAGCCGGCAAGGTCAGCTCGATGAAGGCCTACTGGGGCAAGTCCGACATGGTCATGGAGAAATGACACCCGCGGCGCTGCAGCGGCTGGCCGACCGTATCGAATTGAACGATCTGGCCGTGCGTTACGCCAACGCGATCGACACCCGCAACTTCGAGCGCCTCGACACGGTGTTCACCGCTGACGCGTATATCGACTATCGCGCGATGGGCGGCATCGACGGCTCATATCCGGCGGTGAAAGCCTGGCTGCCCCAGGCGCTGCAGCATTTCCCCGGCTACATGCATATGGTCGGCAATGCGGAGTTCGAGATCGACGGCGACAAGGCGAGCGGCCGCATCGCCTGCTTCAACCCGATGGTCGTGCCGCAGCCGGATGGCGGCACCGACACCATGTTCCTCGGCCTCTGGTATATCGACGAATACGTGCGCACCGCGGACGGCTGGCGCATGAGCCGCCGTTCCGAGGAGAAGTGTTACGAGTTCAACATGCCGGACTGGATGAAGAAGGCCCTGAAGAAGTAGCAACGGGCGCGGGTTGTCCTTACATCAGCGCCATCTTCAGCCCAACCAGGGCGAGCACGATCGTGATCGCCGTGCGGACAAACTGCTCCGGTGCGCGCATCGCGAGCAGCGAGCCGATCACGATGCCGGGGATCGAGCCGATCAGCAGATTGCCCAGCAGACCTGCATCCACGTTGCCCATCATCAGGTGACCCGTGCCGGCGAGGATCGTCAGCGGTATCGCGTGCACGATGTCGGTGCCGACCAGCGACAGCGGCGTGAGGCGCCGCGGGTAGAGATACAGCAGCATGACCGCGCCCAGTGCGCCAGCGCCGATCGACGTAAACGTCACCAGGAATCCGAGAATTGCGCCGGCGAATACGGTCAGGCCAGGCTGTGCCGCCTTGAACGCATGCGGCTTGCTGCCGCGCAGGCTTTCACCGAAGGCATGGACGCGGGTTCGCGAGAATGCCGCAACCGACGTCAGGATCAGCGTGATGCCGAGGGTCTGCATCATGATCTTGCTGTGCGACTGGCTCGCTCCGCTCTGATGCAGCCAGACCAGGGTGACCAGCGAGGCGGGAAGGCTGCCCATGAACAGGCGGCGCAGGATCTGCCAGTCGATCGTGCCCTTCTTGCCGTGGACCCAGCCGCCGAAGATCTTGGTGATGGCGGCGAACCACAGGTCGGTGCCGACCGCGGTGTGCGGCGCCACGCCGAAAATCAGGATCATGATCGGTGCCATCAGCGAGCCGCCGCCGACGCCGGTCAGGCCGACGATGATCCCGACGCCGAAGCCGGCGACCACGTTCAGGAGCGTTATTGTCATTCGAAGATCTGGGTCGGCCGGTGCTGCAGAAAACAGTGACGCGCTGGATGAGCGCAATGCCGCGCATCGGAGAGACGCCCAGGCTGTGGGCCTCGGCGTGCCTGCGGTGGGATGCGCCGGCAGCGGTCGGCGATTCTAGCCCCAGATGCCGCCCGCGGCGGCAAGCAGATGGTTAAAGCATATGGTTATGCCCCTAGTCCACTGAACCCATGACATTCCACCCCCTGCTGAGCACACCATCCGGGCGCGCTGCTTTGTCAGAAATGCTCGAAATAGCTGGGCTATTCCTGCGCTTTCTTCCGCGCATCGCATCCCGGCTGACGCACTCATCAGGGGGCGAAGTCACCGGTTCAGTGGACTAGCCACGAGGCTTGGTTGCGAGCGCACGGCCTCGAAGTCTGGTTCCGCGCCAGCCGTCCGGCCGGTAGCAGCGGGACGATGCGCTTGATCCGCATCACGTATTCTCCAACGTCGTTGTCGACCATTTCATGATTCCAGGGTGCCTATGCCGCGTGGCAAGCTGTACTACGGCTGGTGGATCGTCACCGTCGGGTTCATCTGCACGATGCTCGCCATCGGCAGCACCACGTACTCGTTCGGTCTGTTCGTCGCGCCGCTGTCGCAGGAGTTCGGTCTGTCGCGCGCCGACGCCAACAGCGGATTCATCTTCCTGCTGATCGGCTTCGCGGTCTGGGGGCCGGTGATCGGACGCCTGATGGATCGCATGCCGGCACGTGTCGTGATGATCGGGGGTGCGGTGCTGTTCGCCATCGGCGCAGGCCTGATCGCAGTCGCGCAGACGCCGCTGATGATGGGGCTCGCGGTACTCGGCCCGGTCTCGCTCGGCACCGTGGCCTGCGGCGCGCTCGCCGCGAACACGCTGACGGCGCGCTGGTTTCGCGCGCATCGCGGACGGGCGATGGGCCTGCTCGCGATTGCGACCTCGGCGGGCGGCTTCGTGGTGCCGCCACTGGTTGCGCTGCTGATGGAGCGCTATGACTGGCGGGGCGCGATTGCCGGACTGGGTGTGCTCGTCGTCATCGTCGTGACGCTCTGTGTAGGCTTGATCGTGCGCAATCGCCCGTCCGATCTGGGCTTGCCGCTCGATGGACTGGCCGATAACCCGAACGCTGCAGCAACGGCGACCCCGATTGCCGTCGAACGCAGCTGGTCGATGCTGCAACTGCTGCGCACGCCCAACTTCTGGTTGATCGCACTCGGGACCGGCATCCTGCTCGCCGCCGATCAGGCGCTGCTGGCGTCGATGATTCCCTATGGCGTCGATGCCGGTTTCGGTGCCCAGCGTGCGGCGCTGCTGGTGTCCTGCCTGACGTTTTCGGCGATCTTCGGCAAGCTCGCGATCGGCATGCTTGCGGATCGCATCGACAAGCGCTGGCTGTTCTGCGCCGTCGCATTCTGCAACCTGAGTTTCCTTCTGGTGCTGCTCAGCGAGCCGAGCTTCGTCACGCTGATGATTGCCTGCAGCATCATCGGCCTTGCCATCGGCGGTACCTATCCACTGTGGATGACGCTCACCGCCGACTGCTTCGGCGCGGCGTCCTTCGGCACGATCATGGGCACGATGAACTTCGTCGTCATGCCGTTCTCGATCGCAGCCATCCGCTTCATCGGTGAAGTGTTCGATCGCAGCGGCAGCTACGACTTTGCGTTCCAGGTATTTCTGGGCACTGCATTCGTCGCGGCGGCGTTGATCGTGATGGTGCGCGTGCCAGCATCCCGGGCCTGACCCGCGTCGGCGTCGATGATCAGCAGGTCGTCGTGCTGTGCCTGCGTGTCAAACCCGGTCAGGTGCGGATCAGAGCAATCAGCGCTTGGCGACGCGCGGTATCGCGGACGCCGGTCAGGGCCTCGCTGACCGCGATGTTGCGCGCCTCGTCGTAGACGTGGAGGGCGACCTGATCGGCCAGCTTGCCGCGGCGCGGCAGCAGTTCTCCGCGGGCCATCATGAGAAAAGGCTTGCCCATGGGTTCGACCGCATGTTCGCTGGCGCTCCCCATGGTGGCATCCAGCACTGCGCGGCGTTTGTCGCGGCGCGACAGGCAGGCTTCCCAGTACATCTCCAGGCCGGCAATCAGGCGCTCGTCGGATGCGACTCCTACGCTCATGACGCGCATGACGTCCGCCAGGATCTCCTGCAGGAAGCCCCTGTGCAGCTGGAGCGCCTGTTCAGGCGTCAGATCTTGGCGGGCCATCGGCGGATTCCGGGGTGTGTAACCGAAGTCTAGTCGCAATTCTGGCGACCGACAGTGCCCTCAGATGTCTGGTTGTCTTGCGGGGAGCAGGCGGTCATTCGAATCGGTAAATCAGCTCCAGCCCGACGCTGCGCGGATCACCCCAGGCAACGGCGCGGTTGGCGTGCGGTACGTTGTCGATGGCCATCAGCGGATAGATCTCGTCGGCGAGATTGCGGCCGTACAACGCAACGGCTAGCGAACCGCGCTGGCCGAAGCGGAGGTTGCCGGCGGTGATGCGCGCATTCCACAAGCCGTACGCCGGAATCGAGGTCAGGCCACGACGTTCTTCGCTGATCACGGTGCCGTTGCGCAGGCTGGTGTAGGTGTAGGAGACAAACGCGCGCAGATCGCCCCAGTCGCCGCGCCATGCGGTCCAGTCGATGGCGGCGCTGCCGCTGTGGCGCGGCGCCGACGTGAACGGATAGAGACTGGCCTGGTTCTCGCCGTTGGGATCGAGGGCTTCGAGCACCCGTGCATCGAGATAGGCGTAGTCGGCGAGTACGACGAGATCCGACGTGAGCATTGCGGTGATGTCGAGATCGACGCCGCGCATGCGCGCTTTGCCGGCGTTGATCACCTTGGTGTCGGAGATCGAACCGGGGATCAGGAAGTTGATCTGCATGTCGGTGTAGTCGGCATCGTAGACCGCCGCGTTCAGGCGCAGGCGGCGCGCCAACCATTCGCTCTTGATGCCGGCTTCGACGGACTCGACGTACTCGGGCGCAAAGCCGTCCGTGAAGCCGATGCCGTAGATCGGGTCCGCCGTCGCGCCCGACACATTCGGATCGCGCACGTTGAAGCCGCCGCTCTTGTAGCTCTCGACCGACTTCACGTAGACGTTGAGGCTCGTGCTGAGATCAAACGCAGCAACGAGGCTCAGCGCGTCATCCGAGAACTCGCGCGATGCATGGACGTTGTCGAAGGTCTCTTCCGAGGCCGGCAGAGGCACTGCGGTGCCGAGGCCGCTCTGGTTGATCTCGATATAGCTTTCGCTGATGCGGGACTTCACCGCGGTGCGCTGGTCTTCCGAATGACGATAGCCGGCGGTGAGATGCAGTCGGTCCTCCAGCGCATCCCAGCCCGGCGTCCATGTGAACTGACCGAACAGCGCCGTTGCCTCGTTGTCGATCGTCCAGTCGAGATCGACGAAATTGACGAGGCGCACCTGGTCGACCACGCCGACCAGCGGGGCGAGCAGGTCAAGGATCGCGCCCAGTTCCGGAATTTCCGGCGACAGCTCGTCGAGCTGGTTCAGCGAGATCGCCGAGCTGAGCTGGTGGTTCAGGCGATGGCGGTCTTCACGACCTTCTTCGGAGAAGTAATACGCGCCGAGCACATAGTCGACCGAGTCGTCGAACAGCGTGCCGAGCAGTTGCAGCTCATGTGACCACTGCGTCTGCGTGACGGTCGGAATCACCAGTGGCGTCGGCCCGCCGTTGGCGACATCCGCTGCCGGGCCATCGTAGGCATTACTGTCGAGACGGTAGGTCGTCGAGCCGCCGCCACCGCCGAGATCGGCGTACTGGCGATCGGTGAGGTCGCGCCAGGCGCCGATGTATTTCAGCTCCACACCATCGAACGGCACGGTCAGGGTCAGCGAGTGACCATCAATCGCGGTGCCGGATTCCTCCAGCGGCGCACCGGTTGCGAGGCTTTCGAGTCGATCAGTGGAATAGACGCTTTGCGATACCGCGTAAGGCTTGAACAACTCGGCCTGGCCCTTGTTCGTCGTCGGCAGCGACACCGGCTGGAACGCGAGGTTGTAGTAGTCCATGTCGCTGCGGTCGTAGGCGTAGTCAGCGGTCAGCCAGTACGTCGGCGTCCAGCGTGCAGCGAAGCGACCGGCGAACTCTTCACGATCACCGTAGTCGCCACCGGGACCGGTGTTCTCGACGAAACCGTCGCGGCTGCTGCCGAGCACGGACGCGCCGAACGCGAGTTCATCCGAAACCGGGATGTTGAAGCTGCCACGTGCGAAATAGTTCTCGCGGCTCGCACCGCTGCCTTGCAGCGACATCGAGAACGCCCCAGGCGTCGGCCGCTTCGTGATCAGATTCACCGCACCGCCGGTCGTGTTGCGTCCGTACAGCGTGCCCTGCGGGCCGCGCAGCACTTCGATGCGTTCGAGATCGGCAACGTCGAGCGCGAGGCCGACCGAACGGGCGATGTAGACGCCGTCCATGTAGATGCCGACTGCCGGATCCTGCGTCAGCTGCGCGTCATTGATGCCGACGCCGCGGATGAATACGCGCAGCGTCGCGTTGTGGGTCGGGAAGGGTTCGATCGTCAGGCCCGGCACATTGCCGCCAAGATCGTGCACGCCCTTGATGCTGCGCAGTTCGATCGCTTCGGCGTTGAAGGCTTCGATCGAGATCGGCGTGTCCTGCAGGCTCGCCTGCCGGCGTTCCGCAGTGACGACGATCTCTTCGAGCGCAGTCGCTTGCGCCGGTTCAGTGGCGGCAACGGCGGGAGCAGGTGCTTCGCGCAACGGGTCGATCTCGATGCTGCCGGTCGTCGGGGCTTTCGCCGAGGGTTCCGGCACGGCTTCAGCAGCCGGATCGGGCTGCGCTTCCATGCTCGCAGGCGCTTCCCCATCGGCAGCGGGTTCCTGCGCGCTGGCGTTCGCGGCCAGGCCCAGAATCAGTGCAAGGATAGTCGTCAGCCAACGGAATTCCAGGCGCATGGTGTCCCCTCGTTGTTTTGGGTGCCGCACTGCCGGTCCAAGCTATCGGCGCCCCGACGGGGTCGCCTGCCGCAAACGGGTGAGTCCCCGATCCGCCCGATCAGCCACGCTGCGTTGCACCACTACGGTTCGAACCGCGCCATGAATCCTACTGCCGAACAGACGCTCGCAGGACGCCATGCACTGGTCACCGGTGCCAGCCGCGGCATTGGCCGCGCGATCGCGCTGCGCCTTGCGGCACATGGCGCCAGCGTGGTCGTGACGTCGTCGTCGCGCTCCGCCGAAGGTTTGCAGCAGACGGTCGAGCAGATTTCCCAACGCGGTGGGCAAGCCGCTGCGCTCGTAGCCGACCTGGGCGACGCCACCGCGCGCAGCGATCTGCTCCAGCGCGCGAGTGCGGCCGTCGGCGCGATCGACATCCTCGTCAACAACGCCGCGGCCATTCCGGTCTACGCGCCGCCCAGCGAGATGGACCTGGCGGCGCGGCGTGCACTGTTCGAGATCGATCTGCATGCCCCCATCGATCTGATCCAGCAGGCGCTGCCCGCAATGCGCGCAGCCGGATGGGGCCGTGTGCTCAACCTGAGCAGCCAGATGCGCCTGCAGCCGCCGATTCCGTATCCGGGGCCGGCCAGGCAGATTCACAAACTCGTGCTCTACGGCGCGGCGAAGCTGGCGCTGGATCGCTATACCGAAGGCCTCGCCGCCGAGCTGCATGGCAGCGGCATCTGCGTCAACGCCGTGCTGCCGTACAAGATTGCGCATACCGAGGCGGCTGACGCGATCGCCCGCGCAGTGTCGGGCGTGCATCCGGACTGGGTCGAGCCGGTGGAGATGATGGCGGAGTCTGCCTATCTGCTGATTGCAGGGCAGATGACTGGCCGCATCGTGGTCAGTCGTGACGTCCTGCACGAGCTGCAGGCGCCATTGCATGCGCTCGATGGTGTGACGGTGCTGGGCGATGCGCTGACGCTGGCGCGGGCTGTGGTGCCGGCGTAGTTTCGATGGACTGGCTGCAAGACATCTGATCAGGAGTACCGACATGCCGCGTATCGCTGTTGCCGATGATGTTTCGAGTTGGATGGCCTTGCATCCGGACCTGACCGCGGGGCTCGTGGCGTTCAGCGAGGCGGTCTACACCAAGGCTTCGAAGTTGTCGCTGCGCGAACGCGAACTGGCGCGCATGGTCATTGCCCACATCAACCAGTGCGGCGTCTGCATCAACACCCGCCGCGCTGCCGGTCCGTCGCAGGGTGTTACCGAAGATCTCTACGGACAGTCACTGGATTGGCGCGCTGCGCAGGATCTGAGTGCGCGCGAGCGGCTCGCTGCAGAGTTCGCAGAACGTTTCGCGCGTGATCACCTGGCGCTCCACGCTGACGATGCCTACTGGGGGCGACTGCACGCCGCGTTCGACGACGCCGAGATCGTCGAACTGGGCACCTGTTGTGCACTGTGGCTGGGTGCCGGGCGTCTGCCGCGTGTGCTCGATGTGGGGCAGAGCTGCTCGCTGCTGCTTTAGCGGCCTCTCGATACACCGCGCGCTTCGCGCACGGCACTCGAGGCGAACGGGGTGTTGTCGAAGCCGCGCAAATACCCTCCATTCGTCTCGAGTGCCGCGCCAACGGCGCGGTGTATCGAGAGACCAGCGCGAAGGTCGCGGCAATCCAAACAAAAAAGGCCACACCCTCAGGCATGGCCTTTCGAAAACAACGAATGACTTAGGCTGCCTTCGCCGGCTTGCCTTCCATGCCGCGCGCCAGATGCACGCCGTCCACCTGCTTGAGGATTTCCTCGCGCTGCGAGCGTGGGTTGTAGAACTGCTTGTACCACTGGCGCTGCTTGAGGAAAGGACCATCGCCCTGCACGAACAGGCCCTTGAAGCACGGCCTCTTGTGCTTCCAGACCTCGAAGTCCTGCGCGAACGCGGCGAGCGCCATCGCCTGGTACTGGCGTGCGATCTCGACGTCCTGCTCGTTCGCAACGGCCTGGCCGGTGGGTGACTTCACCATCAGGCCGTGCCAGACATAGGCGCTGCCGTCTTCGACCGGCGTGTGCGCGATGTAGATATACGAGTCGTGCGTGCCGATCATCTTCGTGATGAGGATGCTCGGGCCGGTGTAGACCGCTTCGGTTTCCAGCATTGGACCATCGGCAGTCGTCAGTGTGCGGTGCCCGCCGCCCATGCGCTGCACGGCAACCTGACCCTTGAACTCGTTCTCGAAATACTTGGTGATCGAACCGTGCACCGGGCCGAAGTGGGCGACGTCGGTGATGTTGTCGACGATCTCCTGCGTGTGGCAGTTGACGATGCCGAGGTCATCGAACGCGATCGGTACCCAGGCCGCGTCCTTGAGTTCCGGGATCACCGGCACGTCGTAGTCCGGCTCGCCGCCTTCCGGGTCGTGCCAGACGAACACCGCACCCATGTGTTCCTCGACCTGCCAGGCCTTGACGCGCGCGGCCGGCGGAATCGGGCCGGTCGAATACGGAATGTGGTTGCACTTGCCGTCCGGACCGAAGCGCCAGGCGTGGTACGGGCAGCGGATCGAATCGCCCTCGACCGGACCGTCCTGCGCGACGTACGAGGTGCTGTTGCGCGCCAGATGCGTGCCCATGTGCGGGCAGTAGGCATCGAGCAGGATCACCTTGCCGCTCTGCTTGCCGCGGTACAGCGCGAATTCCTGGCCGAAGAACTTCACGCCCTGCGGCTTGTCCGTGATCTTTGCCGACTCGCCGACCATGAACCAGCCGCGCGGGAAGGTGAACTCGCCGAGGCCGTATTCTTTGGAAGTTGCCATCTGGTTGCTCCGGGTGCCCTGGCAAGATGCCAACGGCGGTGATGCATGCGGGGTGACGCTGGCGCAAGAGACGCCTGTGCCAGCGGCGTCAGTTTGGGAACAGGCCCAAGGCGATACATCACCCGTTTGAATGAATTGCGGCGGGTAGGGAGTGCCTAATGTGACGCACACCGCGCAATCGGCGCCGGAGACACCTGTGCGATCACTTCAGTTCTACTCACTTCGCGGCATGCTGCGGGTCATCGCTGTCGGGACGCTGCTCGCGCTGACGGCCTGCAGTGGCTCCGATGATTCCGGGTCCGCAGCAAACGCCGACGGCGCCCAGCAGCTGCGCCGCGATGGCCGCTGGCTGGTCGATCCGCAGGGTCGTGTCGTGCTTACTCACGGCGTCAACATCGTCTGGAAAACCGCGCCGTACTTTCCGCCGGAAACAGCGGAAGGCTTCCAGGCTGCGGATGCCGACTGGCTCGCCGACAACGGCTTCAACTCAGCACGCATCGGCACGCTGTGGGTCGGCGTGTCGCCGGAAGCGCCTGGCGTGATCGACACGACGTATCTCGAACAGTGGGATCGCATCGTCCAGCTGCTTGCGAGCCGGCGCATCTGGATGCTGTTCGACTTCCATCAGGATCTGCTCAACCACGACTACCAGGGCGAAGGCGTGCCGGACTGGGCGGTCGAGCCGATCAAGGGGTCGTTCACGACCCTGCTCGGGCCGCCGAGCTTTGGCTTCCCGTTCAACTATTTCACGCCACAGCTGTCGCAGGCCTACGACAATCTGTGGGCCGCCGATCGGCCTGAGTCGGGCCCGGTGCGCGATGGCTTCCGCGATGCCTGGATCGCGGTCGCGAGGAAATGGCGCGACCAGCCGTACTCGATGGGTTACGACCTGCTGAACGAACCCTGGGCCGGTCTCGAATATCCAACCTGCCTGATTCCGGTGCTCGGCTGCGAGTCGCATGAGCGCAACGAGCTTCAGCCATTTTTCGACCATGCGCGCATCGGCATCCGCACGGTCGATGCCCACAACCTCGTCTGGTTCGAGCCGCAGCCGATGATCAGCACCGGTGCGCCGGCGAGCGGCTTCGAGGCGATTCCCGGCGAGGATCAGCTTGGCTATTCGTTCCACTACTACTGCCCGCTGAACACGCTCGGCAACGCGTTGCAGCTGGGCATTCTCGATGCGCTGCCGGTCGGTCTCGAAGACACCTGCGGTCCATTCCAGAACCGCACTTTCGCCGAGGCGCGCAGGCAGGCCGACAAGATGCAGGCGGTTGAACTGCTGACCGAGTTCGGCGCCACCGACGATCTGCAGGTGATGCGCGATGTCGCTGCCGAAGCCGACGAACTGCTGATCGGCTGGCAGTACTGGCAGTACAAGAACTTCAACGATCCGACGACCGAATCCCAGGGCAGCGGTTCGCAGAGCCTGTTCACCGACGACACCGATCTCGGCACCGCGAAGATCGACAAACTCAAGCTGCTGAGCCGCACCTATCCGCAGGCCACCGCCGGCATTCCTCTGGCGCTGTCGTTCGATCCGGACAGCGCGGCCTTCGAGTACCGCTACACGCCGCGCGCTGCGCAGGGACCGACCGAGATCTTCGTCCCGGTCGCGCTGCACTATCCGCAGGGGTACAGCGTTGAAGTAACCGGCGCGCGTGTGACTTCGGCGGCGGATGCGGTGTTGCTGGTGCTTGAGAATGACGATGCTGCGTCTGAGGTCGTCGTGCGCGTGAGCCGATCGGGAAGTTCTCAGTAACTCCATCCGTCATTCCCGCTTTCGTGGGAATGACGACTGAAGCAGAGTTTTCCCGGAGCTCTGGACGGCCTCAGCCCTTCGGCAAGCCCTTCAGAAACTCATCCACGCAGGCATTGAACGCATCCGGGCGTTCCATCGGCAGCGCATGGCGTGAATCGGGAATCACCACGAGGCGCGCGTTCGGCAGCAGCTTCACGTAGTCCTCCTTGAGGCTCACCGGCGTGTAGTCCTGGTCGGCCGCAACAATCAGCGTCGGGCAGTGGATGTTGCCGAGCTGCGCTTTGACGCTCCAGCCGACGAATGCGCGCAGCGATGCGAGGTAGGACGGCTGGTGATTGCCGGCGAAGCGCTCCAGAAACACGCGCGCGAGTTCCGGCTGATCCGGAAACATGCGGCCGGCGACCACCTTGCCCATGCGCTCCAGGCCGAGCAGCTTGACGATCACGAAGCGCTGCCAGATCGCGAAGCGTTCGAGCAGCGTGCGCGGAATCAGTTCCGGGCCGCTGTTGACGACGGTCAGCGAACGCACGCGCTTGGGCGCCTGCGCCGCAAGCTGGAATGCGATGCCGCCGCCGAGGGAAATGCCGACCACATGCACATCCGGCAATGACAGCGCATCCATCAGCGCGATCAGGTCGTCGGCGAAATCGCGCATCTGATACGGCGGCGCTGGCCGGCCGGAACGCCCGTGTCCGCGCAGGTCCGGCGCGATCACCGAGTAGTGCGTACTGAAGTGTTCGATCTGTGCCTGCCAGTCGGCGCTGCCGCTGCCGAGGCCGTGGATCAGCAGCAGCGGGGCGCCGCTGCCGGCCTGTTCATAGTGCAACTCCCAGTCCTTGATCTTGATCGTTGCCATAACAAACGTTCTATTTGACTTTTCTCAATGTACCCGGATAAGGTCCGCCAAAGCAAACACTAACGATCGTTCCATTATGGCCAAGATAACCCCACTCAGTTCGCACCGACGCCTCGCCACCCGGACCACGGCATTGCCGCAGGATCTGGCCGCCGGCACCCGCGGCGCAATCCTTGACGCGGCCCTGCATCTGTTTGCCGAGCACGGCTACGGCGGTACGTCGGTGCGCGACCTGTGCAGTCGTGCCGACGTTCAGGCAACGACGCTGTACAGCTACTTTCCATCCAAGGAAGCGGTGCTCGCGGAAATCATTCGCCTGGGTCACGAAGCGCATCACCGTCAGCTGCGCGATGCACTGCTGACCGCGCAGCCCGAACCGGTCGCGCAGATCGCTGCGCTGGTCGATGCGCATGTCCGCATGCATTGCGAATTCTCGATGCTGTCGGTGGTCGCGAATGCGGAACTGCATTCGCTGACCGAAACCGCGGCCACGGCGGCGCTGACCATCCGCAAGCAGTCCGAAGCGCTGTTTGCCGAAATCATTGCGCGCGGCGTGCGCTCCGGGGTGTTCGACATCCCGGACCCGATGCTCGCGATGACCGCCATCGGTGGCATGGGTCTGCGCGTTGCGCACTGGTATGCACCGGATTGCGGCAAGACCGTGGACGAGATTGCGCGCGGCTACTGCGACATCACGCTGCGCATCCTGGGCGTCGGCCCGGATGTGAAAGCCAAGTAGAACAGGACACGAACACGACGACGCAATGACGTCGTCGATACACAGCGGTGCCCACCAGATGCGGCACGCGAGGAGAGCAGGTGGCATGACACTACGCAAGGCGCACAGGGCAGCGGCATGGGTTTTCTCTTTGGGCATCGTGGCGGGCGCATCGCCGCTGGTCGCTCAGGAGGCAGGTGCGCCGACCGAAGCGGTGATTGTGGAACCAGAGCCGTTCTTCGCCGAAGGCGATGCAGAGGCTGTGCCGGAAATCTCCCCGGGTACAGCGCAGAGCCTGCAGACGATTTCGGTTGATCCGCTGCGTACGGAAGCCCCGCCTGCGGTCACCACTGACAACAAGACCGCGCAGCTCGAGGAGATCGTCGTCACGGCGCAGAAGCGCGGCGTGCAGGCAGTAAAGGACATTCCGGTGTCGATCTCGGTCGTCGACGAGAAGCTGATCAGGGACTGGGGCATCACCGACGTGCGCGAGGCGATGCTGTTCGTGCCCAACGTCAAGGTCGAGCAGGCCGGCTTCTTCGCGTCGCCGCGCGTGCGCGGCTTCTCGTTCAACAACAACAACAAGGCTTTCGAGCCGCCGGCCGGCATTGCGCTCGAAGGTGTGCCGTATGGACGCGTCGAGTACTTTGCGGCCGGTCTGTTCGATACGCAGCGCATCGAAGTGCTGCGCGGTCCACAGGGCACGACCTTCGGCAAGAACACCACGGCGGGATTGTTGAACCTGCTCTCGAATGATCCGACCGACACGCTCGAAGGTTTCATCGACGTGCAGGGCGGAGATTACGAACGCCAGCGCTTCGAAGCCGCAGTCGGTGGCCCGCTGATCGAGGATGTCGTCAATTTCCGCATCGCAGCGGTTTCCGATGATCGTCGCGGCTTTGTCTACAACACCACTTCAGAAGTCTCTCCGGATGCTGACAAGTATCTGCGTGGCGATCTGCGCGACGGTGTGCGCCTCAAGCTGCAGTTTCCGGATCTGGCGATCGGCAATATCAAGCTCACCTACGAGAGCGTCGACCTGACCTCGCTGGGCACCGGCATCGAGATCATCCAGGCCAGCGAGACGGTCAAGTCGCGCCTGCGTGCCTACGATCCGAATGCCGATTTCATTCCGCGCAATTTCATCTCCTCGATCGACAGTCCGGATCGGCGTGAGACGAGTATCGATTCCTGGGTCCTCGACTGGGGCACTGCGCTCGGCGAATGGAATCTCAGCGCATTGGCCGGTCATTCGGACATGGAGACGGTGCTGACCGGCGACGTCGACTTCACGCCGGCCAAGGCGCTGGTCATCAATGGTCAGGACAGTTCGCCGACGACGACGGCAGAGCTGCGCCTGATGTCGCCGAACTTCGACGGCCTGTTCGGTCTCGGCGGCAGCGCGCTCGGCAACAGTGACATCCTGGTCGGCGGCTTCTATCAGAAGACCGCAATCGAAGACAGCCTGGTGCGCTTCAACTTCTACGCCGGGCCCTTGCTGGATCTCACGATCGCTGCGGAAACCGGCGGTCTGCTGGATGGCATCTTCGGCATCGGCGGTGGCCTGATTCCGCCACTGCCGCTGATCACCGACGAGCAGGATTCGCAGTACTTCGATCAGCAGAGCCGCACCTCGGCGCTGTTCAGCCAGGTGCAGTGGACCTTCGTGCCCGATTGGACCCTGCAGCTCGGCGCGCGCTACAGCCGCGAAGAGAAGCGTGCGCACTGGGATCAGGTCTTCGACAGTCCGACGTCGGTGCTGATGGCAACGCAGGGGCTCGAAGAGTTCAGTGCCGACGAGTCGCAGAGCCTCAGCAAGTTCCAGCCGAAGATCTCCCTGAACTGGCAGCCGAGCTCGAACATGAGCTGGTTCGTGCACTGGGCGCGCGCGTTCAAGAGCGGCGGCTTCAACGCGTTTGCGTTCAGCGGCGCCAGGGACGAACTGACCTACGAACCCGAGTACTCGACGGAGTGGGGCGCGGATCTGAAGTCGACGTTCTTCAACCGCCGCATGCAGCTGAACCTGTCGCTGTACCGCATGGACATCGATGACTTCCAGGTGTTGACGCGCGAACCGGATTCCGCGCCGCTGGGTCTGGGTGTGTCGAAGGTCGAGAATGCCGCGACCGCACGGGCACAGGGCCTCGAAGGCGATGTGGTGTGGCTCGCCACCGACTGGTTGCGCCTGATGGCCGCGGTGGGTCTGAACGACACCGAGTATCTGAATTTCAAGACCAACGATTGCCCGGCCGGCGTCGAAGATTCCGATGGCGATGGCGATGCGCGCTGTGATGCCAGCGGCAAGCCTTTCGCATTCGCACCGCGCGTCAACGGCACCCTCGGCGTGAACCTGATTCCGGTCGCGGATTTCTTCGGCACGATGATCGAGATCGGCGCGGTCGCCGAATACCAGACCTGGGCCTACCTCGATATCGATCTCGATGATCGCAAGGTCCAGGACGAATTCTGGCGCTATCGCCTCAGCATTGGTATCCGCGGACTCAACGGCTGGTCATTCAAGCTGATCGGCGAGAACCTCACGAACGAAGCAACCTACATCCGCCAGGGCGATGTCTCGCCGGACGTCATCGTCGGTGCGCTTGAGCCGCCGCGGATGATCTTCGGCCAGTTCCGCTGGACCTTCTGAGAGCATTCAGACATCGACGATCGCAAAGACGATCTGCATCAAGGGGAGCAGTCACTCGATAAGTTGGAGGAGAAGCAATGCGTATCCTGAGTCTGTTGTCGGGTTTGCCATTCATCGCCCTGGCCTTGTGTGCAGGAACCTATTCGCCACCTGCCGCGGCGGACCGCTGCACGCAGAATGCGAACGGCTGGAGCTGCACACACCAGAAGCGCTACAACTATTACTGGTGCAATTTCGCCTACGTGCCGCGCGCCGTGCGCTGGCAGGTGCCGGAAGGTACGCCGCCCGCGGGCGGCTGGCCGGTCGCGTTCTACTATGCAGGTACGCAGCCGAGTGATCTCAAGCATGCGTTCAAACGTGACTACGGTGACTCCTTCGGCACCGAGTACGAACCGCAGATCATGCACGAGCTGCTCGACGATCCGTACCAGACCGGCAAGAAGTACGCAGTGATGGTGGCTGATCCACCGGCCTCAGGCGGCTGGGTGCAGGCCTGGCACACCAATCTCGTGGTGCCGTACAGCGCGAGCTGCGATGCGGATTTCTTTCCTGACTTCTTCGGTGAGATCAAGGGCGGCAGCTACGGTGCAGCGTCGCAGTACAACATGAGCAAGCGCTACGCGTTCGGCATTTCCAGCGGCGGCTTCAACAGCAGCCGCATGGCGGGGACGTTCAATAGCGGCAGCGGCAATGCCAA
>CAZDPA010000015.1:36912-39858 GCA_964507195.1 uncultured Salinisphaerales bacterium
GCTTCGTATGCAACCTGCTCGTACTCCTGCGGCTCGATTCCGGCGCTGCCGGCGAATCATCCGCCGACCAAGTTCTGGCACGGACAGAACGATCCGCTGGTGCCGCTGACAACGATGTACAGCTACTACACGCTGCTCTCAAGCGGTGGGTTCACGACTCAGAAGCTGGAACATCCGGGCGGCCACGAATTCACCGTGGACAACATCGGGGCTTCGGGGATCAAGGCGTGGTTTGATCAGTATTGAAGAACCGAAGTGCGTGGACCGCTGCGGGAGCGGCGGTCTGCTTTCCCGAGGTTCGTGCAGGCACTCGATGCGAACGGGGTTTTGTGGCGTCGTCACAAATTCGCTCCGTTCGTCTCGAGTGCCGTGCGCAGGGCGCGCGGTGTATCGGGAGGCCCGCGCCAGGCTCAGGCCTGCTGCTTGAGTCGCGCCAGGCCGATCAAACCGCCCAGCAGCATGCTCAGCCAGCCAAGACTGCCGCCGCCAGAATCGCCACCGCCGGATGCAACGTCGAGATCAGCGCAACCGGCACGAATGTCCTCGCAGACATGCGCCTTGCCGCCACGATCTGGAAAGTCCCGCGCTGAGCGCTTGTAGAAGCTGTAACGCTCCTGCCAATCCGCATCGGCGAGCAGGCGCGCGTCGGCATCGGCGTAACCGGTTTCGCCGGGTTTCTTCAGCCAGCGGTCGAACCAGGCCATCGTGTAGTGCTCGGCGAGCGGTCGGCCCCAGCCGCCGGCGCAGGTGTTACCTGAAGTGTCGGGACACCAGGAAGAGGACGGAAATCCGGGAATCAGCGACCACTCGAAATGCGAGCTGCCCTGGATCGTGAGCTGGTAGACCGGCACACCCGCCGCCTGCCAGTCACGGAAGGCGCCCTTGTCGGCTTCTGGGTCGGGTTCGGATGTTGCCGGCAGCGGCGTGAAGCCGTACTCGCTGGTCTGGCTCATCGCCGGCACGCGCGGCACGACGGCGGGTGTACCTCCGCCGTATTCGGGGCCGCTGGCCGAGGACAGCGCATCCCAGGCGATGACGACGTCGACCGGATTCTCGTGATCCATCTGCCCGGGCCAGGGATCGGCACCGGCAGCTCCGTAGCCCTGGACGACGGACACGCCGGCCGCACCCAGCGAATGGCCGGCGAGGCCGAGACGATCCGGATCGATGCGCGCAATGTGCGGATTGAATGCGGTGACTGCGGTCGGATAACTGCCGGCGCAGCTCAGGTTGTGCGGATAGGGATGCACACTGTCTGACCGGAAGAAATCGATTGCATCGACGAGGCCATCCCAGAACACCGCGGAGTTGAAGTTGCCGCCCTGCTCACCGCCCGGCGTCTGGAAATCGGAGCGGCCCTGGCCGCGCGGATCGAAGGTCATCACCACGTAACCGGCGCGCACCAGCGCCTGTGCCGCCCACCAGTAGAGGCTTTCCGGTGCCTGGATGGAGCCGTTCTCGATGACGACGGCGGGCAGGCTGTTGCGCGCATCGCGTGGCGCCCAGACGCGGCCGGAGATGCGCGCGCAGCCGCGGTCGTAGAACACCACGGGAATGACCTCGGCTTCCTGTTCGTAGAACGGCGCACCGTCCGGTCCCGGTGCCTGCGGGTAGCGGAACGGATCGCCCGAGCAGGGCTGTGCCCAACTGGTGCACAGCGGCGTCAGGGGCGTATTGAGGTTGGGGATCAGCAGCCATGACGGATCGTCCAGCGTGCGCTGCGCCAGTTCGAGCGAGTTGACGAGGCTCTGCTGCTGCCAGCGCAGCAGGAACACCGGGTTCGTCAATTGCTCGACCGGCGCCTCGGTGGTGCGCGCGACGTTGAGCAGATCGCGCTGCGTCCATTCCAGTGAGCCGAATTCAGGCCCTTCAGGAATCGCCGTCGCCGCGAAACTGGCGGTCGCAACGGCCAGCGCAATGATGGTTCTGAGCATGTCCTCCCCCCGGAGTGTCGATTCGGCATTCGCCGCGCATTGCCGCGCATTCAAGATTAGCGCGATTGCGGCTAGTCATTTCGGATGAAGCACCGCCAGCCGAATTCTGTGAAAAAGGCTGCGCCATGTGGAGGGGGGCGAAACCGCCCTGCCTCCCGATCCGAACGCTTCAGGAGAATGCTGTGCAAACCAAGGCTGCCAACACTGTGACGCCAGAAATCCTGGTGCAGCGCGCGCGCGACATGATTCCGCGCCTCAAGGAGCGCGCCAGGCAGACGGAAACCGACCGCAAGGTGCCGGACCAGACCGTCGCCGAGATGAAGGAAGCCGGTCTGTTCCGCGTGCTGCAGGCCAAGCAGTACGGCGGCTACGAGATTGATCCGCAGGTGTTCTACAACGTCTGCATGACGCTCGCCGAAGGCTGCATGTCGACTGCGTGGATCTACGGCGTCATCGGCGTGCACAACTGGCAGCTCGCGCTGTTCGATCCCAAGGCCTCGGAAGACATCTGGGGCAAGGACACCGACGTGCGCATCGCCTCGACCTACATGCCCAAGGGCCAGGTCAAGCCGGTCGAAGGCGGCTTCCGCTTCTCCGGGCGCTGGGGTTTCTCCAGCGGCATCGATCACTGCGACTGGGTTTTGCTTGGCGGCCTGATCTTCAGCGAAGGCCAGCCACCGGAATACCGCACCTTCCTGCTGCCGAAGAGCGACATCGAAGTCGTCGATACCTGGCATGTCATGGGCCTCAAGGGTACGGGCTCGAAGGACATCGTCGTCAAGGATGTATTCGTGCCGGAATACCGCACGCACAAGGCGACCGACGGTTTCATGGGCACCAACCCGGGCCGCAACACGTTCACCTCGGATCTGTACAAGCTGCCGTTCGGCCAGATCTTCGTCCGTGCCGTTTCCAGCGCCGCGATCGGTGGCCTGCAGGGCGCGCTCGATACTTTCCTCGACTTCGCCAAGGTTCGTGTCGGCGACATGGGCAACAAGACCTCGGAGCAGGC
>CAZDPA010000016.1:0-4582 GCA_964507195.1 uncultured Salinisphaerales bacterium
CCTAGCCCATGGCGTCTTCGGGCAGCTTGAAGCCGGCTACCGACTCACGCAGTTTCTGCGACAGCAGGCTGAGTTCCTCAACCGCGCTCGCGGTTTGGTTGGCCGAGCCCGAGGTCTGCACCGCAATGTCTCGAATGACCTGCATCGTGCCGGCGATCTTGGTTGCCTGCGCCGACTGGTTGCGTGCCGACGAGGAGATGTGCGCGATCAGCTGCGACAGTTCCTGCGACGAGCTTTCGACCTTGGTCAGTGCCTGGCCGGCTTCTTCTGCGCTCTTCGCACCGACCACCACGTTCTGCGTAGAACGTTCCATCGAGACGATCGCCTCGTTGGTATCGGCCTGAATCGTCTTGACCAGGGTTTCGACCTGACGCGTTGCGTTGGCGGCGCGTTCGGCGAGTCGCTGGACTTCGTCGGCAACCACCGCGAAGCCGCGGCCTGCGTCGCCGGCCATGGCGGCCTGGATCGATGCGTTGAGCGCCAGCGTGTTGGTCTGCTCGGCGATGTCGTTGATGAATTCGATGATGTTGCCGATTTCCTGGGACGATTCGCCCAGGCGCTTGATGCGCTTGGAGGTGTCCTGGATCTGCTCGCGCAGTGCGGACATGCCCTGGATCGTGCGATTCACCGTCTCGGCGCCGTTATGCGCAACCTGCACCGAGGCCTGCGCCTGGCCGGCGAGTTTCTCGGCGCTGGCGGCCACCTGCTGCATGGAGTCGGAAGTCGCTGCAATGGTGTTGGCCACCGCGGAGATTTCGCGAGCCTGGCGTTCCGAAGCCTGGTTCATCGTCAGCGCGGTCTGCTTCGTATTCGAAGCGGCGCTGGCGATTTCAGATGACGTCGAGGTGATCGTGCCGACCAGGTTACGCATGTTCTGGACGGTGTAGTTGATGGAATCGGCGATCGCGCCTGTGAAGTCTTCGGTCACCGTCACGTCTACGGTCAGATCACCGTCAGCCAGGTTGGTGATTTCGTCGAGCAGCGACAGAATCGCCTGCTGCTGCTTCGCGTCGCGATCTTCGGCAACCTGCAGACGACTACGTGTGCCGCGGACCGTGACGGCAATGAACACGATCAGCAGGATGATCGCGAGTCCGCCGGACACCGCGACCACGATCGGCAGGACGACCTGACGCACGCGGGTGTCGAGCAGTTTCTGTTCCAGCGCCTTGGCGGTGGCTATGACGTTGGCTGCGGAACCCTGCAGCTGGCCGGCGGCGATCTGCAGCTTGTCCACTGCGGGTGCGTTCTCCAGCAGGGTGGCGCTGGCACGTGTTACCGGTGCAAAGCGGTCCTTCGCAGATTTGGCTTGCGCGCTGACGGCAGGATCGATGATCAGGGCTTCGTTGGTGTCGACGAAGTTGCGCACTTCCGCTTCCAGTGCCTGCGCAGTGGCGAGAGCGTCGCGGCCGCGGCCGAGTACGCCGCGCGCTTCGCCGGCGATACGCTCCAGGCGCACCAACTGCGAGATCGCCGGATTCTTGCCGGCACGACCGCCGAGGCTTTCGGCGATGCTTTCATAGCTGTTGAACACATCGTTGCGCCCGGAACTGCCGTGAATGGCGCCGATGATGGCGTCGACGTTTTTCGCGGAGTCGCGCCAGGCGTTCTCGCCGGAGAGCACGCCCTCGGCAGTGGTCTTGAGCTGGCTCCAGGCAGCGGCAACCTGGGCGACGTCATCCTGCACCGCCTCGGGCGCTGCTTCGATACCGGCGTCCGCATCGCCCTGGGCGAGAGCGACGACATTGAGATCGAGGTCTTCGACGCGCCCCAGCAGGGTCAGGAAGTCGGGCGTCCTGCCGCGCGTCGCTGCTTCGCCTACGTCGACGATTTCACCGACGTCCGAAGAGATCGAGCGTGCGAGTACAACCCAGGTTTCGTCACGCGTATCGACCTGCTGCAGGTAGTAGAAGCCACCCATCGAGATCGCGATCAGGATGACTGCGAGAATCAGTGTCGCAAGTTCGCGACGGGTGCCTCGAATTGTATTTTTGCCGGCCATTATCTCCCCCTAGAGAAGCTGCGGTGATCTGCGTCTACTTGCCGAGCACCGTATTGATTTTTGCCAGCAGATCCGATTCTTTGACCGGCTTGACCAGATATTCCTTGGCACCCTGACGCAGCGCCCAGACGCGGTCGGTTTCCTGGTTCTTGCTGCTGACCACGATCACTGGGATGTGTGCGGTGGCCGGGTCCTTGGACAGGGTGCGCGTGGCCTGAAAGCCGTTCACGCCGGGCATGACCACGTCCATGATCACCACGTCCGGCTTTTCGCTGCGGACGCGCGGAATCGCGTCTTCGCCAGAGCCCGCGTCGGAAACGGTATGACCGGCGCGCTGCAACTGTCCGCGCAGATGCTCAACATCGGTCGGTGAGTCGTCCACGATCATTACGTGTGCCATTGAAATCTTCCCCCCGCCCGGAAGCCGAACTGTCAGCCAAGCAATTGGCGAAATTGCCCAAATCAAGACCCACCAGAATGGATCGTCTAAATATCGTCAATGTTACGACGCTGCGAACGCGGACTGTATACCAAGCGCCGCATCGCAACTATTCATCTGGCAAAAACCCTCAGGTCCCGACGCTCATTCCCGCTGGCGTCCGGGCTTCCCGCACAACGTAGACGGCAGGCCCCGATGCGGGCTTCAGCTGCCGTTTGCCGCAGCAGTTGGATAGACCTCGCTCCCTCCATGCAGCATCCGTACCACGCGGCCGCGCAGCGATTTGCCGAGAAATGGCGAATTGCGCCCGGCGCTGAGCATGCGCTCGGCATGGAGCACCCATTTCTGATCGGGATCGACCAGGGCCAGGTCGGCGGATTCGCCCGGCTTGAGGCGGCCTGCGCCCGGACCCAGCGCAGCGCCGGCGATCGCAGCCGGTCCGCTGGTGATGCGGGCAATCGCCTGCAGCGGCGTCAGCAGGCCCGTGTGCACCAGCGCCAGGGTCAGCGGTAGCAGGGTTTCCAAGGCCGAGATGCCGGGTTCAGTCAGCGGATACGGATTGACCTTGGCGTCCAGTTCATGCGGTTGGTGGTCCGAGCACACCGCTTCGATGATGCCGCTGGCGACGGCGGCGCGCAGGGCATCGCGGTCTGTCAGCGATCGCAGCGGTGGCCAGACGTGGCACTGGGCGTTGAAGCCATCGACATCGATATCGGTCAGATGCAGCTGATGGGCGGCTACGTCAGCCGACACCGGCAGCTTGTAAGCGCGCGCCGATTCGATCAGGCGCACTCCGCGTGCGGTGGACAGGCGACAGAAGTGGACGCGCGCACCGGTGTCTTCGACCAGCGAAATCCAGAATCGCAGCGCGGCGACTTCGGCCGCTGCGGGAATCGGGTTGAGGCCGAGGCGGGTCGCGACCGGACCTTCATGCGCACAGCCGCCGGCAGCGAGTGCAGCGTCCTGGGCAAAGATATGGACCGGCAGTTCCAGGCCCTTTGCGTATTCGAGGGCGCGACGCGCAATACGCGAGTCGGGGATCGGTGCATAGGCATTGCTGACGCCGACCGCGCCGGCGCTGCGCAGCGCCGACAGCTCAGCGAGGGCTTCGCCGCCCAGCTGCTTGGTCAGCGCACCGAGGGCGTGAACACCGAGGCCGCCAGTGTTCTGGGCTATCCGCTGCAGGCGGATCAGCATTGCCGGGGTATCGATCACCGGCGAGGTGTCGGGCGGAATCAGGACATGGGCGATGCCGCCAGCCTGCGCCGCCGCGGTTTCACTGGCGATACTGGCCTTGTGAGTCTGGCCGGGTTCACGGAAGCGTGCACAGAGGTCGACAAGCCCTGGAATCAGCCACAGACCGCGGGCGTCGATCTCGCGAGTCGCAGTGCGCTCCTTGTGCTTGGTATCGATGGCCTTGATGCGACCGTTCTCGATCAGCACCTGAGCGATCTGATCGAGGCCGCTGGCCGGATCGAGCACGCGGGCGCCGGTGATCAGCAGACTGCCGCTGGCAGGTGGCCTACCTGCCGGCGAACGGGCGCTTGCCGACCATTCCTGCTGTTTGGTGCCTGGTCTGGATGCTGCTTTGACCGTGGTTTTTGCGCCGCGGGCCGGCTTGCCGGACGAGGATTTCATCGGCGGCTCCGGCGGCGCAGCAGGCTGCTGGCCTTGCTCGTGGTTGTCGGGGTCCGTCCGAGAATCATCGCCATCGTTGCCATGCGCACCGCGATACCGTGATTCACCTGCTGCAGGATCAGCGATTGCGGGCCGTAGGCGAGGTCGCCTTCGATCTCGACGCCGCGGTTGATCGGGCCCGGATGCATGATGATCGCGTCGTGGCGCATCTTCTTCATGCGCGCACGGGTGAGGCCGAAGTCTCGGTGGAATTCGCCCATCGACGGCAGGTAGGCGCCGAGCATGCGCTCCTTCTGCAGGCGCAGCAGGATCACCACATCGGCGTTGTCGAGGCCTTCGTCGAGTTCATGGCAGACGCGTACGCCCATCTGCTCGATGCCGGCTGGCACCAGCGTCGGCGGAGCGACGACGCGGATGTCGGTCGTACCCAGTGCGCGCAGGCCATGGATGTTCGAACGCGAGACGCGCGAGTGCAGCACGTCGCCGACGATGGCGACGCGCAA
>CAZDPA010000016.1:4592-39521 GCA_964507195.1 uncultured Salinisphaerales bacterium
GTAGCGGCGGATCGTGAACAGGTCGAGCAGGCCCTGCGTCGGATGCGCATGGCGGCCGTCGCCGGCGTTGAGGATCGCGACACCCGGCGCGGCATGCTGTGCGAAGAAATGCGCAGCGCCGGAGGACTCGTGGCGGACGACGAACATGTCGGCCTGCATCGCTTCGAGCGTCTTCAGCGTGTCGAACAAGGTCTCGCCCTTGGACGTGCTCGAAGCTGCCATCTGCAGGTTGAGCACGTCGGCCGACAGGCGCTTCGCCGCAAGCTCGAAGGTTGTGCGCGTGCGCGTACTCGGCTCAAAGAACAGATTGACGATCGTGCGCCCGTTCAGCAGCGGCAGTTTCTTGTCAGGGCCACGGAGCGATTGATCCAGGGCCTCGGCGGTATCGAGGATTTCGGTCAGGAGCTTTGCGCTCAGGCCTTCCAAAGTCAGAAGGTGGCGCAGGCGACCGTTGCTGTCGAGTTGTAGTTCTGGACTCATCCTGGAGCGCCATTGTCCGCTTTCGTGGTGCGCAATTCAAAAGTTGTCATGACGGCAAGCAGGTCTGCCGTTGGCGGCGCGAAGAATGTCAGTTTGCGCTGCGGCTGTCATCAAGCCATTGCTGCAGGATCACCCGTGCCGCCTGGGCGTCGCGATCGCCCTTGCGCACGCGGCGGGTCATCTGGCCGCTGGCGCGGGCGCCGCGCAGGAAGTCGTCGGCGGCGCGCGAGCTGAAACGCTCGTCGGTCAGGTGCACCGGCAGTTTGGCGCGCTCGGCCAGACCGGTGGCGAATTTGCGCGCTGCGGTTGTAATGGCCTGGTCATGTCCGTCTTCAAGCAGCGGCAGGCCGACGATCAGCGCGCCCGGCCGCCACTCGGCAATCAATCTGGTAATCGCGGTCCAGTCGCCGGTCGGCAGTGTCGAGAGTGCGCGGGCGGTCTTCATGACGTCGTCACCAACGGCGGGGCCGATGCGTTTCTCGCCGTAATCGAAGGCCAGGTAAATCGGCATGCCAACCCCCTGACCGTCAGCGTTCAGGCGTGACCGGCTTCGCCCGTGAATTGCGTGACGTCGACCCCCAGCAGCTTGGTGGCAGCCTGCCAGCGATCACGTGGTGGCGTGCGGAACAGGATCCGTTCGTTGATTGGCGCGTTGAGCCAGGCGTTGTGCATGATTTCGCTTTCGAGTTGCCCAGCGCTCCAACCGGCATAGCCGAGCACGACGAAGTAATCGGACGGACCGTCGCCCTTGCCGATGGCGTCGAGGATGTCGCGCGAGGTTGTGATGTAGAGGCCGTTATCGATCGCCATCGACGATTCCCAGCCGCTGGGGTCGCGATGGATGACGAAGCCGCGCTCAGGCTGTACCGGGCCGCCCCAGTAGACAATGCGGTCGTTATCGACTGAAGCGTGGTCCAGACCCATCTGATCCATCATTTCGACCAGCTTCAGCTCGGTCGGTCGATTGATCACCAGGCCGATCGCACCGCTGTCGGAGTGCTCGCAGAGCAGCGATACCGTGTGATTGAAGTTTTCGTCGTCCAGGCTGGGCATGGCGACGAGGAACTGATTCTTCAGGGAGGCGTCGGTCTGGCTCATGGAACCAGTATCGGCCGCTATCCCGCGGAGTCAAGCCGCCCGCGGCTGATCGCGCGACGGCAGGCGTTGAAGCAGGGCCTGAGCGGCCAGCCCGGTCGCCAGGCCGAACAGCAGGGCAACGCTCATCAGGAGCGGCAGCAGGCGCAGCAGGCCCGGATGGGGCACGAAGACCTGGTAGGCCAGTGCAAATTGCCCGGCCATATGCGCGAGCGCAGAAATGACCGACAAACCGATCGGCGACAGGCGCAGGACGGGGACGGCGCGACTGAACGCATAAGCCACTCCCAAGGCAGTCAGGCTCGCCAAGGCGCCCGACAGCGACAGCCAGAATCCCGGCGTCATGAAACTGCCGACGAGCAGACTGCCGACCAGCACGCGCAGCATGGACACCCACAGCGCCATCCGCCACGAATAGCGCAGCAGCACGATCAGGGTCACAACGTTGGCAAGGCCGGGTTTGATGCCGGGGATCAGGGCTGGAAAGCCGGCTTCGAGCACATGAATCACGATCGCCAGCGCGGCATAGCCGGCGACCAGGCGGTCCTCATGCGTGGGGGCGAGGCTCGTCACTAGAAACTCACCGCGTCGAGGCCTTCGCCGGCATTGCCGCTGAGGCTGATGCTGACGCGGTTCGGAAGGCAGGCGGCGGCGTCGCCGGTGTGCGAGAGCCAGCCGCCGTGGACACAGACCTTGTTGCGGCAGGGGCTGCTGACGAAGCGGACGCGGCCATTTTCAACTTTGAGGATGGATGGGCCGGCGCGGCCGTCGACGCGGATTTCGCGATCGCTGACGAGCGCGTAGCGGCCCAGCGTTTCGCCGCCGACCCGAATCTCGAACTGCGTTGCGTTGACCGGTGCCTGCCAGTAGCGCGCGAACAGCACACCGACAAGCGCTGCTGAGCCGACGATTGCCAGCAGGTCGCCGCGGGTCACGGCAGGATCTCGACCTTCACGTCGTCAGCAAACTGCATGCGCGGCGCGAGTGCTGCGGTGATCTGGACGCTGCCGTCCTCAAGCACGACGAAGGCCAGTGCGGAGTCCATATCGCGCGCGACCTGGCGCCACTGCTGAGGGCCGGCGACAAACAGTGCCGCAGTCGTGGCGTCGGCCAGTGCGCCAAGCGGCGCAACCACCGTCGCCGCCTGCATGCCACGTGCCGGCATGCCGTTGTGCGGATCAAGCAGGTGGTGGTAGCGCTGGCCCTCGAATTCGAAATAGCGCTCGTAGTCGCCGCTGGTGACGACCGCTTCGCCGTTCTCTACTTCGATCGAAGCCAGCACACTGCTTTGGGCGCCTTCACGGTTGTCCGGACGCGGATGGCGCACGCCGATGCGCCACGGGCGCTCACCGCGACTCCCGGCTGTACGCAGGTTGCCGCCAGCGTTGACGATGGCATTCGCATAGCCTTTGCGACGCAGTTCGTCGATCGCCAGATCGAGGGCATTGCCCTTGGCGATCGCGCCGAAGTCGAACCAGATGCCGTTCGCCGGCCCGTAGGACGTGACCGGCTCGGGCAAAGGTGCCGCCGCTGCCAGCGCGCGGGTGGTTTCGGCGATCCGCGCTGCATCCGGCGGCGTGCTGCGGAAATTTGTTTCATCGTTGAATCCCCAGAGTTCGACCAGCTTGCCGATGCGGATGTCGAACCGCTGACCGCTGAGCCGGCTGCGACGCGCAGCGAGCGAAAACAGCGCTTGCATGTCGGCCGGGATGTCGACAGCCGCGCCATTCGCGAGTTGCTGGTTGATCGTGCCCAGCGCGCCGTTGCCCCAGGCGGCCCAGCGCTGTGCATAGGCATCGAGCATCGCCTGCAGCTCACGCAGCGCCTGCTCGGCGGCCGGACGATCCTGGCCTTCGTCGAGATACAGCGAGACCGACAGGATCGTGCCCATCGCGAGAAACTCGCGCTCGACCAGGCGATCATCGACGCCCGACTGCGGGCGCAGTGCCAGCCAGATCACGAGGGCAGCAAGGCCCGCGCCGACAGCGAGCTTGCGCAAGTGCTTCACCCGAAGTACCTCACGAACGCGGGGACAGACGTCGCTCGATCGCCTGAATCAGATCGCCGCCGATGTCGGTGCCGTAAGCCTTGTCGATCTCGCGCGCGCAGGTCGGCGAGGTGACATTGATTTCGGTCAGGTGCTCGCCGATCACGTCGAGGCCGACGAACAGCAGGCCCAGTTCCCTGAGACGCGGCCCGACCTGTGCGGCGATCCAGCGATCGCGTTCGCTCAGGGGTTGCGGGCGTCCGCTGCCGCCGGCGGCGAGATTGCCGCGGGTTTCGCCGGCCATCGGTACACGCGCGAGGCAGTACGGAACGGGCTCGCCGTCGACCATCAGGATGCGTTTGTCGCCGTCCTTGATTGCGGGCAGGTAGCGCTGCGCAACGATCGTGGTCTGGCCGTTGTTGGTGAGCTGCTCCAGCACCGTGCCCAGATTCATGCCGTCGGCGCCAACGCGAAAGATGCCCTGGCCGCCCATGCCGTCGACCGGCTTGTAGATCACGTCGCCATGCTCGACGTGGAACGCGCGCAGCGTTGCCATGTCACGCGAGAACAGGGTCGGCGGCGTGCAATGCGGGAACCACGCAGTGAACATCTTCTCGTTGCAGTCGCGCAGGCTGCGCGGCTTGTTGGCCACCAGCGCGCCCTGGTCTTCTGCGCGCTCCAGGATATAGGTGGCGGCGACGTATTCCAGATCGAATGGTGGATCCTTGCGCATCAGGATCGCATCCACCTCGCCGAGCTTGACGGTCTGTGCTTCTGCGGTGAATTCGAACCAATGGCTGGTGTCGTCAAACACCTTGATCGGTCGTACCCGGCCCATCGCGACGCCATCGCGCAGCCAGAGGTCTGGCATCTCCAGATAAAGGATCTGCCAGCCGCGCTTCTGCGCCGCGAGCATCAGCGCAAGCGTCGTGTCCTTGTACGGCTTGATGGTGGCGATGGGGTCCATCACCACGGCCAGCGTGCGGGTCATTGACCAGTGCTCCGGACGGACTATGCGACGACGGCAGCGTCGGCCATCTGCTGGGTGGTCTCGATCTCCCGCGCCGCAGCGAGGGCGGCGAGGCGCGCAACAACGCCATAGGCATAGAAGCGATTCGGCCGCTCGTCCGGGCCGACTGCAGGGTCAGGATGGCTGCAGCATTCCTCGAAGGCCAGCGGCTCGAAGCGCATGCCTGGAGCGTTGAGATTTTCCTGGTTGCCGCGCGACGAGTTCAGACGGTAGAAGCCGCCGACGACGAACTGGTCGATCATGTAGACGACCGGTTCCGCAGTCGCGCCGTCGTCGCCGATCTTCTCGAAGGTATAGACGCCTTCCTGGATGATCGCGCCGGTGACATCGCTGCCTTCCTTGGCGCTGGACATGTGGGTGCGTGCCTTGCGGTTCATGTTGCGGATGTCTTCGACGCTGCGCGCGGTCATCACGCCCATGCCGTAGGTGCCGGCGTCGGACTTGACGATCACGAACGGCTCGTTGGTGATGCCGTACTCCTTGTACTTGGCGCCAATGTCCTCGAGCAGCAGGGCGACATTGGCTTCGAGGCATTCCTCGCCTTCGCGCTTGGCGAAGTTGATCTGGCCGCAATTGCGGAACAGCGGGTCGACCAGCCAGGGATCGAGGCCGAGCAGGGTGCCGAACTCCTTGGACACCTCGCGGTAGAAGCCGAAGTGGTTGGACTTCTGCCGCGCGTGCCAGCCGAGGTCCATCGGCGGGATGACCTGCTGGTCGAGTTGCTTGAGGATCTCCGGGATGCCGACCGTCAGGTCGTTGTTCAGCAGCACGGCGCAGGGGTCGAAGCCGGCGACGCCGACGCGGTTGCCATTGCGCTGCAGCGGCTCCAGGCGCAGCACGCGGCCGGAGTCGAGCTGCATCTCGGTCAGCTCGTGAAGGTCCGGGATCAGCGAGCCGACGCGGACATGGAAACCGGCCTTGCCGATCAGCTCGACCAGCGTCGCGACGTTTTCCAGATAGAAGCGGTTGCGGGTGTGGTTCTCCGGCACCAGCAGCAGGCGCTTGGCGGTCGGACAGATGCGCTGGATCGCGATCTGCAGCGCATGGATCGACAGCGGCGCGAAGGCCGGATTCAGGTTATTGAAGCCCCCGGGGAACAGGTTGGTATCGACCGGAGCCAGCTTGAAGCCGGCATTGCGCAGGTCGACCGAGCTGTAGAACGGCGGGGTGGTGGCTCCCCACTGTTCGCGGAACCAGGCTTCGATGTCAGCCGAACGCTGCAGCAGTGTCGATTCGAGCTGCAGGAGGGGACCGGTGAGGGCGGTGGTCAGTCGCGGGACTGGGCTGTGCATATCTGTTCCGGGTTCGCTGCGGCTTGTGCCGCAAGGGGGCTGGCATGGTAGCGCAAGGAAGGCGTCAGGCGCGCCCGCCGATGTAAGGCCCACGGGCTTTGCTGTTAAGTCCCTGCGGGACTGTGCTACAACGCTACGAGTGTTTGTCAGTGCGCATTTTTTTTAACCTTTTGGGGGAGTGAGTGACCACGCAGCCGACTGCAAAAGTCATGGTCATTGACGACAGTCAGACCATCCGGCGCACCGCCGAAACCTTGCTTGCCCGCGAGGGTTACCAAGTCATAACGGCCCAGGACGGGTTCGAAGCGTTGGCCAAGATCGCCGACCACGCGCCTGACATCATCTTTGTCGACATCATGATGCCGCGCCTCGACGGCTATCAGGCCTGTGCCCTTATTAAGGGCAATCCGCGGTTTTCCAAGACGCCGGTGATCATGCTGTCGTCAAAGGACGGCCTGTTCGACCGCGCGCGCGGCCGGATGGTGGGTTCAGATGAGTATCTGACCAAGCCGTTCACCAAGGACGAGCTCCTTGGCGCGGTCCGCGCGCACACCCAAACCTGATCCAGCAGCAGCAAGGAGACGCGATGTCGGCGGAGTTGACGAGCTTGCGCAACGATCCCTTTGCGCTATTGCAGGCGCTGGAGGCGCAGGTCCGTGCCGCGCGCCTGGACGCGACGGCCGGGCAGGCACAGGCCTGGACCGGGCTGGGTTTCCGGCTGGGCAGCACCTGGTTTGTCGCCCCGCGCGACGATGTCCGTGAAGTGATCACGCCGCCGGCAACCACGCGCGTTCCGAATGCACGCAGCTGGGTACGCGGTCTCGCCAATGTGCGTGGCGAACTGCTCGCGATTGTCGATCTGGCCGGCGTGCTCGGCCTTGCCGATTCCGGCGCACAGCGCGCACAGCGCGTGCTGGTGCTCAACTCCAAGCGTGTTCCGGCGGGTTTTCTGGTCGACGAAGTGGCCGGCTACCGCCAGTTCATGCCGGGCGAGCAGCGCAGTGAAATCGCTGCGCAGGGCCAGTCGTATGCGCCGTATCTGCTGGGCGCGTTTGTGCGCGAAGGTCAGCCATGGCTGGCGTTTTCGCTGCACAAGCTCGCGCTCGATGAAAGTTTCCGATCCGCAGCACTATGAAAAGACGCCAGGAATTGCAGGTTTCGGCGGGCATCCATTGGGTGCGCGGAGAGATTGAGCAGAGTATTACCCGCGCCCGCTCGCTGATCGACCACTACGCCGAGAGCGGCGGCAATCCCTTGCAGTTGCAGCAGGCCTACCTCGAGCTGCATCAGGTCCGCGGCACCGCGGCAATGATCCAGTGTTTCGGCATGGCTGCGGTGGCTGCCGAAATGGCGTCGGCACTGCACGACATCATCCAGGGCAAGGTCGGCGACGCCGAGTCGCTGTACTCCGCGCTGCTCGGCGCAACGATCCAGCTCAGCGATTACGTCCAGGCCCTGACCGAAGGGACGCCGGATTGCGCCCTGATCATGCAGCCGACGATCAATGAGCTGCGTCTGGCACGTGGTCAGCCGGTGCTGACCGAAGCCGACATCTTCATTCAGCAGATGGAGGCACAGGGGCAGGTCCTGACCGTGCCGACCCCGCCGGATGGCAGCACTGCGCAGCAACAGGCGCGGCGTCTGCGGCCGGTGTTCCAGAGCTCGCTGCTGGTCTGGATACGCGGGGGCGCCGATGCGCAGACCGCGGCCGCGCGTGTCGGCAAGGTCGCCGAGCTGATCGCCTCGCACGCGACCGAGGCCGGCGTCCACCAGCTGTGGCGCACTGCGGCGGCGGCGATCGAAGCCTACCTGACCCAGGGCATCGTCAACGCCCTCGAACTCAAGCGTCTGTACGGCCGGCTGTCGGCACCGCTGCGCGGGCTTGCCGAGAGTGGCGAGCTGGCGAAGACCGCGCAAGCCGGCGATCTGGCGCTGCAGCTGCTGTTTCTCGTCGGGCGTTCGACCTCGCGTGGTACGCGTGTCAGGTCGCTGCGTGAGGATTTCAGGCTCAGGGCGCTGCTGCCGACGCCGGAAGTGCTGGATCATCAGCGCCGGCGCATCCATGGCCCGAGTACCTCGCTGCTGGCTACGGTTTCCGAAGAGGTCCGCTCCGAGTTCACCCGGGTCAAGGACCAGATCGACCTGATCGTGCGTTCCGGCGGCGGAGACACCGTCACCACCGCGGAAAGTCTGCGACGCATTGGCGACACGCTCTCGGCGCTGGGGCTCGGACGCTTGCAGCAGGTAGTGCAGGGACAGGCCGCATCGCTGGTGTCCGCTGCGCATCAGGGCCCCGGCGCGCCGGTGTGGATGGATCTGGCGGCGTCGATACTGCGTGTGGAGAACGACCTCGAGGAAGCCCTGTTCCGCCAGATGCACCGGCGTGAAGACGGCAGTTCCGACGAAATCACCGATGACGTACCGGCCTCGCGCGACCTCGCCGATGGCCGCGAGGCGCTGTACCGCGAATTCCTGGTCAACCTCGCGCGCGTGCAGAGCGCAGTCGACAGTCAGCTGCGCGGTGGCACCGTGCGCGAGACGGCGGACACTGCACAGCTGATTGGCGAGTTGGCGTCCGGTCTGGACATGCTGGGTCTGCCTCAGGCATCGCAACTGTGCGAGCGTCTGCGCCAGTACGCCGCCGGCCCGGCTTTCGCCCAGCTCACTGCGGGCACAGCCCAGGCGGAGCGTTTCGCTGACGCGATTGCCGCGGCCGAGTACTACGTCGAATCGATGCGTGCCGGGTTGCCGACGGCGGCGACGCATCTGTCCGAGCTGGCGCGTGCGATGGATGGCATCGATGCGACGCTGGCTCAACCGGTCGTCGAACCAGACCGAGCGCCCACACCGGGTGCCGGCGTGCCTGTCGTTGCGGAATTTGGCGCAGGCGATGACCCGGAGATCCGGCAGATCTTCCTCGAAGAAGCGGCTGAGGTAGCCACCACGCTGCAGTCCGGCTATGCGATCTGGAGTCGTGACCCGCAGGATCGCGAGTCGATGACGACGCTGCGTCGCGCATTCCATACGCTCAAGGGCAGCGGCCGCACGGTCGGTGCCTTGCAGATCGGTGACTTCGGTTTTGCGCTGGAAAGCATGCTCAATCGTTGTCTCGATGGTTCGATCAGCGCCGGCCCCGGCGTGGTCGAAACCGTCAGTCGCGCTCTGGCGCAGCTGCCGGGCTTGATCGCCGCGTTCCGCGACCGTCAGCCACCGTCGGATGAGATCAACGGGGTGATCGAACATGCGCAGGCCTACGCTGACGGTCGTACGCCCGGCATGGCGACCGAGCCGGACATGGCCCAGATCTTCCGCGAGGATGCCAATGAGCGCCTCTCGGTCGCCGAAGCCTGGCTCAAGGCCCACGCCGAAGACAGCGGAGCGCAGGCTGATGTCGAGGCCGTGCGCGCTTATCACACGGTGCGGGGTTCCGCGCGCGTGGTGGACGCCCCGGCGGTCAGCGAACTGGCCGGCAACATCGAGGATCTGCTCGATGCCGCAGCCGAAGCGCATTACTACCTGCCTGCCAGCAGCCTGGCAGTGCTGGGCGAGGCAACCGCCATCCTGCGGCAGTGGATCGGCGAAGTCGGCAGCCCGGCGGTCACGCAGCAGGATGCGGCTCCGTGGATTGCGCGGATCAGCGAGCTGCGCAGCAGCGTACCGGAGCTGGGCGATGCCGGCGGCCCCGACCGCCAGCTCGCCGAAATTTTTGCCTCGGAAGCATTCGAACTGATTTCGGGCATCGAGGATCAGCTGCGGGGCTGGTCGGCGTCGCCGGACAGCCGTCGCGCGGCCTTGGAGCTGAAGTCGCTGACGCATACCTTGCTGGGCGCTGCGCAGATGTCGAGCTGCCCGACAGTAGGCGCCGTTGCGCGGGTGATGAACCGCGCATTCGATGGCGCGGCAAGCCGCGCCATCGTGATCGATGCCGACGCACTGAAAACGCTGCTCGGCGTCTGCGAGGGCTTGTACCAATATCTCGACCGCTATCGTGATGGTCGGCTTGAAGGCGACGATCAGGATCTGGCGGGGCAGATTGAAGCGCTCGACTGGATACAGTCGGAGGTCATCCCCGCGGTGGTGGAGCCGGCTGCCGCCGTCGCGGCACCAGCGGCGGAACCCAGCGCTGTGGAGTCCTTCGAGCTGGTGCTGGACGACACGCCTGAGCGCGAAGAGGCCGCCACGGTCGACGCCGCGCATCGCAGCGGCACCATTGCATTTTCGATCGCGGACGACAGCGCAACTGAACTGCCCTCGCTGCCGCCGGAAGAGATCGCCAACGCGCCGCCTGCTGCGCCCTCGCAGCCCGATACGATCAAGTTCGACCTTGGCAGCTTTGACAACGAGATCGAGATGCCGGCCGCGCCTGCGGCCGAGGCGCCGGTGGACGAAGCGGCCATCGAAATGCCGGTGCCGGCTGACGACGATTGGGTCGATGTCGATGCCATCGATCCGGAAATGCTCGGCATCTTCCGCAGCGAGGCAGAAGAGCTGCTCGAAGGTCTCGATCAGAGCGCCGCAACGCTGGAACGCAATCCGGGCAACCTTGCGCCGCTGGGCGAGATCATGCGCCTGTTGCACACGTTCAAGGGCGGCGCACGTGTTACCGGACTCAATGCGCTGGGCGATGTCGCGCATCTGCTCGAATCGCTGTTCGAGCGCCTCGAGTCCGGCGAAGTGGTGCCTGGCACGCATTTCTTTGCCCGCGTGCACAACGCACTCGACGGCCTGCATCTGGCGATTGACGATCTCAGGCGCAACATCATTCCCGAGCCGCTGGCACTGATCGACGAGTTGTCGCATCCGTTGGTTTTTGATGGCCCGGCCGAGATGGCCGAATCCGCTCTCGACGTGCCGGCAACGGCGGATATCGCGCCGTCGCCGATGCCCGGGCAGCCCGGGTTTGTCGCGCCGAGCTATAGCGCGCCGTGGTCGGCACCCGCCGCGCCGGTGGTCAGCGCGGTTGCCGATCTGCCGGAAGGCTTCGACATCGAAGTAGCGCAGACCTTCTCGGCGGAAGCCGAGGAGCTGATGGAAGTGCTCGAAGAAGCGCTGCCGCGCTGGCAGGCCTTGCCGGGGGACTTCACGCCGGCGCGCGACATGCTCCGTGCGCTGCACACCTACAAAGGTGGCGCACGCATGGCCGGCCTTGTCGCGATGGGCGATGCCTCGCACGAGCTGGAGTCCTTGATCGAAGGCCTTGAATACGCGCGTGAGCTCAACGCCGATGCGCTGCGCGTCGTTGCCGCGGCGGTCGCCGAACTGCGGCGCCTGACCGATCGTCTGCAGCGTGGTGACTACGCCGCACTGGTGCAGCCACATGGCGACGACAGCGCCGACGAGTACAGTGAGTTTGGCGATGCCGACGCCGTCGCTGCGCACGCAGTCGATGACGCCAGCGCATTGAGCGGGCACATCGAGTTCAGCACATCAGTCGAATCCCTGCCGACGACGGTTGAAGGCGTCGTTGAGGAGATGGCCGCAGTTGTACTCGCACCGCTGGTGCCGTCGTCAGCGCCTGCCGAGATACGCCCGGCTGGCATGTGGGATCCGCAGCTGTTCTGGCGGCCCGAGGATGATGGCGAAGGTCTCGCTGCGCAGCGTCGCGAAACCGCACGCGTGCCCGTGGGTGTGCTCGACAGCATGCTCAACGAAGCCGGCGAAATCTCGATCTATCGATCGCGCATGGACGAGCACAACGCCGCGATTCAGCTGCAGCTCGGTGACATGGAGCAGGCAATCCATCGCCTGCGCGACCAGTTGCGTCAGCTCGAGATTGAAACCGAAGCACAGATTGCCGCGCGCGGTTTGATCAAGACCGATGGTGCCGACCGTTACGCCGAAGAATTCGATCCGCTGGAGATGGATCGCTTCACCCGCATGCAGGAGCTGTCGCGCGCACTCAATGAATCGATTGGCGACTTGTCATCGGTGCATGCATCGATTGATCAGCTTGCCAGCGAGGCCACAACGATCCTGCTGCAGCAGGGCCGCATCACGACTGAAGTGCAGCAAGGTCTGATGCGTACGCTGATGGTGCCATTTTCGCGCCAGGTCGGTCGACTGCAGCGCGTGGTCCAGCAGACCGCGAGTGACAACGACAAGCGGGCCGAAATCACCTTCGACGGTGTTGAGGCCGAGCTCGATCGCAACGTGCTTGAGCGCATGACCGCTCCGCTGGAGCATCTGCTGCGCAATGCCGTGATTCACGGTATCGAACGCCCGGATGACCGTATCGCCGCCGGCAAGGCCCCGTCCGGACAACTGCGCATTGCGCTCTGGCGTGAGGGTACGCAGCTGTTCATGGAGCTGACTGACGATGGCCGCGGTCTTGATCTCGATGCCATCCGTGCAACTGCGGTTCGTCGCGGCCTGATGCCGGAGGACGCAGCCGTCTCCGACGACGAAGCTGCGCAGTACATCTTCATGCCCGGATTCTCGACCGCGCAGAAGCTCACGCAGGATGCCGGTCGCGGCGTCGGCATGGATGTTGTCGCTGCCGAGGTCAAGCAGCTCGGCGGAAGCCTTGAGCTGGCGTCAGAGAAGGGCAAGGGTGCGCGCTTCAAGATTCGCCTGCCATTGACCCTGGCAATGTCGCAGTCGCTGCTGGTTGGCGTCGGCCATGAACTCTTCGCAACACCGTTGCCGAGCGTTGAAGGCATCGCACGCATCGGGCGTGAAGAGCTTGAAGGCCTGCTCGCCGCAGGTGGTCCGGAGTACGAGTACGGTGGCCAGCACTACCGCGTGCGCCATCTGGCCGACCTGGTCGGCACGCCGCGCGAAACGCTTGCCGACCAGCGCACTGTGCACGCGATTCTGGTGCGTATGCCGGAAGGTATCGGCGGTGAAGAACGACGCGTCGCGGTAGTCGTCGACCAGCTGATCGGCAGTCGCCAGATCGTGTCGAAGTCGGTCGGTACGCAGATCAGCGCGATTCCCGGTGTCAACGGTGCGACGATTCTGGCCGACGGTCGCGTCGTCATGATTCTCGATATTGCGGCGCTGGTGCAGGACCGCACGCGACGTTCACTGCACACCGCAGCAGCGGTTGCGCATGGCGATGCCGCTCCGATCGATGCGCAGCGGACGCTGATCATGATTGTTGACGACTCGATCACGATCCGTCGCGTTACCGAGCGCCTGTTGTCCAAGCACGGCTTCGATACACTCACTGCCAAGGACGGTCTGGACGCGATGGCGCAGCTGCAAACCGTGCGCCCGGCGGCGATTCTGCTCGATATCGAAATGCCCCGCGCGGACGGCTTCGAAGTCGCCGCCTTCGTACGCAATACCGGGGCGATCCAGCACACGCCGATCCTGATGATCACTTCGCGATCCGGTGAAAAGCACCGTGAGCGTGCGGCGTCGATCGGCGTGCAGCGCTACCTGATCAAGCCGTATCAGGAAGACCAGCTCCTTGCCGAGTTGAACAGTGTTCTCAAGGAGCGCGCAGCGTGAACGCCGACGAACTCTATGCGGTGTTGATGACTGTGCACGAGGACATCGTGCTGCTGCCCAACGCCGCGGTTGCGGAAGTGTTGTCGCGTGACGCCCTCAAGCGCAGCGACGGAGGGCCGGATTGGTTGCTCGGTCATTGCGAATGGAACAATCGAGTCGTCCCGGTTGTGCGCCTGGAGGCGCTCAATGGCGGCATCGGTTCGGGTGACCCGAAGCGCGAGCGTGTTGTCGTGATCAATTCAATCGGCAAGCATCTGGCCGGCGGGCATGTCGCCTTCATCTCGCAGGGTTATCCGCATCTGGTGACGCTCAATCGTGCGGCGATGCGTCCGTTGGCGCTGCGCGAAACCGATCGCAACGATCTCGTGCTCGGCCGTGTGCGCATTGCCAGCCAGCAGGCGTTGATCCCTGATCTGGCAACGGTCGAAGCCGAAGTCGCGCAGACCCAACTCGCCAATCAGTAGCGGCAGCAGGATTCCAGCGGGATCGAGCAGTTCATGACCTTCGACATTACCGGCGGTGACGGTATCCGGACCGTGGCGCAGGCGATCCAGCTCGCGGTTGCGCCGGCGTTCCTGTTGACCGGCGTCGGCGCGACGCTGGCGGTGACCGCCAATCGTCTGGCGCGGATCGTCGACCGGGCGAGGGTGCTGGAACAGAGCCTGATTCCGGCGCGTGGCGAGGAGCGCGAGCGCATCAAGCGCGCCCTCGGCGCGCTGGCGCAGCGCGCTCACCTGATTGGCCGCGCCATCACGCTATGCACGGTTGCCGCGCTGATCGTGGCCAATGTCATCATCGCGCTGTTCATTGGTGCAGTCACGCCTGTGCCGGTTGCCACGGTCATCGCCTTGCTGTTCATTGCGGCGATGCTGTCGCTGATTGTTGGCCTGATGTACTTTCTGCGCGAAGTATTCGTCGCGACGGGAAGTTTGCGCATCGGTACGAGTTAGCAACTTCAAGTTTGCAGTCCTGACGGAACCCTCCCATGTCCACTGTACTGTCGATGTACGCGCTGTCGATTCCCGTCGTGATCAAGGCGCTGAGCAATCTGGCGCATGTGCTGGAGAGAGGGGCTGCCCATTGCAAGGAGCTGGGAACCGATCCGTCGGTGCTGATCACCGCCCGGCTTGCGGCGGACATGCTGCCGCTGTCCAAGCAGGTGCAGATTGCCTCGGACATCAGCAAAGGCTGTGCAGCGCGCCTGTCCGGTGCGGAGCCGCCGGCATATGAAGATACCGAGTCGACTTTCGAGCAACTGCAGCAGCGGATCTCACGCACCCTGGAGTACATCGGCAGCGTTGATGCCGCGAAGATCAACGGTGCAGAAAATCGCACGGTGACGATCAGGATGCGTGGCGAGCCGGTGAGCTTTACCGGCTTGAACTATCTGCACTATTTCGTGTTGCCCAATGTCTACTTTCACTGCACCACGGCGTATGCAATCCTGCGCCACAATGGGGTACAGCTGGGCAAGGCGGATTTCCTCGGGAAGCCTTAGTCGACAGCGGCAGGTTGGCGGCAGGATAGGCCGTCATCATGAGTACGAATGGAGCCGCGAAGCTTTCCCAGGGCTTCGGCACAGATCGGGTCACGGCGAAGGGAAATCGGCATGACACTCAATGCACGCGGAAGGCCCGAGGCAGATCTGGACCAGCTCGTTCAGGCGTTCTACGCCATTGCATTTCGTTCGCCATGGCAGCATTTCCGCGAGCACACGCTGCAGTTGCTTTCCGAATGGAGTGGCGCAGACGCAGCGGCCTGGCTGACCCAGAACAGCTCGGATCTGCCCGGCGAGTATGCGGTGTGGCCGGTCGATGCCGATATTGCACAGACTGATGTGGCCGCGATCGGTTTCGCCGAAGGTATGACCGTGCAGCAGCTGCGTACGGTTCCCAAGCACTGGCTGGCCCACTCGGGGGTCAAGGGTGCGAGTGCGGTGGCACTGCATATCGAGCATCGCAATGCACCGCTGTACAGCACGATCTGTCTGGTGTTTGCCAGGCCGAAGCGGCTGGCGCAGGAGGTGATCGAGCGCGCAGTGGATCATCTGGTACAAGCCGGCACCCTGTCGTTGTTGCAGTTCGTGCAGCGCGACGAATGGTTGCAGGCCTTGGGCCGACCTTCCCGCGGCTCAGCGGCATTGATTGATCTGCGTGGGGGGCTGTACGTGGCCAGCGAGCGCTTCCGTGAGCTGTTGCAGGACCAGTTCGAGCAGCCGGGCAGCGCGGCGCTGCCATTTGCGTTACCTGCGGACGTTGCGCGCGACGGTCGCGGCGCGTTTGATATCGGTGCTCTGCATTTCCGGGTGCTGCCGGAAGGCAGCCTCTATCTGATTCACGCGCGCCGCCCGCACCCGCTCGATGTGCTGTCGCCGCGCGAACAGGAAGTGGCACTGGCGCTGACACAGGGCAAGTCGTTCAAGAGCGTTGCCAGCGAGCACCGCATCGCGGTGAGCACCGTCGCCAATCACGCCTCGCGTATCTATCTCAAGCTTGGCTTGCGCGGGCGCGAAGACCTGGTGCGCCTGCTGCGGACCGTGAACCAGCGACCGAAGCCGACGGAATAGCGGCCTGTCCATACGCCAGCCTCGCAGGCAATTGATGCGAATGGCCCTGTTGGGCTTCTCAAACAAAAAGCGGCGCGGTCCCAGGATGCTGGAACCGCGCCGCTTTTGCGTTTCACTGCTCGACTAGACGCCGTCGCGGACGATCTCGCGCGGTGCCAGCAGCGGCAGTTGCACGGTGCCCGAAAGCGTCAGTGCCGGCACCAGCAGGTCGCGCGACCAGCTCACCGGGAACTGGGCGTGGAAACCGTAGACCAGCAGGGCCAGTTCGTCGCCTTCGTTGAGGCGTTCGGCAATGCCGTTCATCTGCAGCTGATGTGCGCCGAAGCCGCGCACCGGCGTGATCTGGTCGTCGATGATGTCCCAGCGCTCGGTGCCCGCAGCGCGGTGGCCGATCGCGAGGAACAGGATTGGATCGCAGCCAAGCTGGACGACCGGCGTCGCGCAGGTTTCCATCTCGACGCCGGTCAGGCCTTCGATGTTGATGTCCAGCGTCGGGATGCCGGCGATCACGCCGCCACCTGCGCCGATGGTCGTCAGCGGCTGGGTTGCCAGCAGTGCTTCGCGGGCGGCGTTGCCGAGCACCGAGCCGATGATGCCGAGCGCCGAGCTGAGCTGCGGGGTCGACGAGTCGATCTCGAACACCTCACCGCCCGTCTTCACGTTGCGCACTGCGATCGCATCGCCTTCGCCGAGGCTCATGCAGACGTTGCGACCGCTGGTGAGCACCGATGCAACGCTGCCGGACTGGCTGCGCAGCTTCTCCTCGAACCAGGCGAACTGGGCATCGCCGAGGTTGATGTTGCCGCAGTTGCCGCTGGTGCCGGCGTCCTGGAAGTTCGGCAGGGTCAGCGCCGCGTAGAACGGGTCGAGCGGGCCTTCGAGGGCTTCGGTGCTGAGCGGCAGGATGTGGCCGGACTGGTGCGTGAGCAGGCGCACGTCGCCGCCACGCTGCTTCATGCAGCTGTAGTTGTTGAAGCCGTCGTTGAAGTTGAACAGGGTGTCGCGGAAGCCCTGCATGATCAGCGCATCGACTGCCGGGATCGGCCCCGGCGGAACGAGGAAACTGTCGCCGCTGCCGAGCAGGAAGTCCTGCGGCCCCGGCGCCACGCCGTCGCAGAAGTAACGCACGCTGTGATACGCGAAGAAATTCATGCCGGCTTCGGGGAAGTTGTTGGTCAGCGCGCCCTGGACCAGAGTCTCGACGATTGCCGTGTCCTGGCGCGTACCGCCTTCGCCGAGCTGTTCCAGCACCTCAGCAATCGTGCCGGCCGGATCGGTCGGGTCGAGGATCTGCGTCACTGAAGCTTCGCCGCCGACGCTGAGCAGCAGCGCCCAGCCGGACTTGATGACGCCGTTCGGATTGAGCGAATAGGTCAGGTCGTGCGGGGTGACGTTCGGCGCAATCACGCGCAGGCGGTGCTTGGGATCCGCACCGAACAGCAGGAACTGGTACATGCCGCCGTAGGAGCCGCCGTAGCTGCCGACATACATCTCGCCATTGCCGCGACGGCGCAGGCCTTCGAGGTTCTCGGCCCAGTCGAGCACGGCGACGAGGTTCTGGCCTTCGTAGTCCGGATCCATCACGCGGACCGTGCCGCTGGATTCGCCGAAGCCGCGCTGATCGATCGAGATCACGTAGTAGCCGGCGTCGTTGAGGCGGCGGATGAAGCTGCCGTCGCCGGCGCCGGTCTGGCGTGCGCCGCCGTAGCCGTGGCCTTCGAGCACGAGTGGATAGGTCTTGCCGGCTTCCAGATGGGTCGGCTCGAATACCTGGACGACGGTGGTGTCGCCGGTGACCGGAGAGACGATTTCCTGGCGGTAGCTGGTGCCATCGCGATTCGCCGCAACCGCCACTGTGGGTGGCGTGTCGCCGAGGCTCAGGGCGCTGCCGCCGCCACCGCCGGTCACTTCTTCGGAACTGCCGCAGGCGGCCAGGGACAGAACGAGCGCCGTCAGGCACAGTCTCAGATTCAACATGGAACCATCTCCTCGATACTCAGCACTATGGGTGTGCTGCTCATGTCCCGGCGGGACTCGCAACATTATGCATTTGTGACAGCCTATGCGGATGGTAAGGATTGCTCTTTTTGTAGGGGTTGCTCTGACGCTGGGCGCCTGCAGCCGCATGCTGTACTACGTCGACATGGCCGAAGGTCATATCGACCTCATGAGCGCGCGGCAGCCGATCGATCAACTGCTCGCCGATCCAGCGACGGATCCCCAGCTCAAGGAGCGCCTGCGCCAGGTACTGGTCGCACGGCGCTGGGCGGTGACGCAGCTGCAGTTGCCGGACAATGGCAGCTATACCGGATACGCCGACCTGGGTCGCAACTACGTCGTCTGGAATGTGTTCGCAACGCCGGAACTGTCGCTGGAGCCGCGCGAGCAGTGTTTTCTGTTCGCCGGTTGCCTGGCCTACCAGGGCTTCTACGCCGAGGATGACGCCGGCGAGCGGGCCGCGGAATTCAGCGAGCGCGGCGACGATGTCTACGTCGGCGGCGTCGCGGCCTACTCGACCCTGGGCTGGTTCGATGATCCGGTGCTCAACACGATGATGCAGTGGAGCGACGCGACGCTGATCGGCACCGTGTTTCACGAGCTGGCGCACCAGCAGCTCTACGTCAAGAACGACACCCGCTTCAACGAGTCTTACGCGAGCTTTGTCGAGCAGCAGGGCCTGAGCGACTTCCTGCGCGAGCATCCGCAAGCCCGGCAGACCGATCCGCTGGCGTGGGGGCGGCGTACGCAGTTCGTGCGTCTGATTCTTGCCTCGCGTCAGCGCCTGGAGGATCTGTATGCCTCACCGCTGCCGGATGCCGAAAAGCGTCAGCGCAAGGCCGAGGAGTTCACCCGCCTGCAGGCCGACTACGCGCACCTGCGCGACGGAGCCTGGGGTGGCGACACGAGCTATGACGAGTGGTTCAGCAAGGCGCCGCTGAACAATGCGCGCCTGCTGCCGTTCGGGCTCTACGACGAAGATGTGCCGGCCTTCGCAGCATTGTTCGAGCAGAACGGTCGCGACTGGAGGCGCTTCCATGCTGCGGCCGAGGCGCTATCCAGGCTTGATGAAGCCGAACGCAGAGAGAAGCTGGCGGGCCTGATCCGGCGCAGTCGGCCGGAGCTTCAGTAGGCGCGCGTCTCGCCGTGCTCGAACACCCGGAAGTGCTCGGGATCGATCCCGGCACGGGCTAGCGCGGCGCGCAGCCTCTGCGGTGGTTCGTCGACCGGTTCCTCGGTCAGGCGAAACGTACCCCAGTGCATCGCGACAGACTGCCGCGCGCCGATGTCCTGGTGAATCTGCACCGCCTCGTCCGGATCGATGTGCATCGACTGCATGAACCAGCGCGGCTCGTAGGCGCCGATGGGTATCAGTGCCAGATCGATCGGCGCAAAGCGCTTGCCGATGTCGGTGAAGTCCGCGGAATAGCCGGTGTCGCCGGCGAAGTAGCAGCGCTGTGTCGCCGATTCGACGACGAAGCCGCACCACAGCGTCGCATTGCCGTCGCTCGTGCTGCGGCCGGAGAAGTGCTGCGCCGGTACGGCGTGAATCCTGAGGCCGCCGATGTCGGCACTGCCCCACCAGTCGAGCTCGGTGACCTGGTGGATGCCGCGGCTTGCGAACCAGGCCTTGACGCCCAAAGGCACAACGAAGTGCAACTGCGGATGTTCGCAGGCCAGGCGACGCACGGTGGCTTCGTCGAGATGGTCGTAGTGATTGTGCGAGATCAGCGCGACATCCAGCGGTGGCAGATCGGCATAACCCAAGGCCGGCTCGGTATAGCGCCGGGGTCCGGCAAAGGCGAACGGCGAGGCGCGTGCGGAGAGATGCGGATCGGTGATCAGGTTGCGCCCGGCAAGCTGCAGCAGGAAGGTCGAATGACCAACCCAGGTCAACAGATTCTCCGTGCGGTTTGCGCGCAGGGCGGCAACGTCGGGTCGACGCTGCGGTAGCGCCACTTTCCTGTAGGGCTTGAGCAGAAATCCGGGCAGCCAGCGCAGCGCATCCGCGCCGCCATGGGGCGGTGTGCGCTGGTTGTTGCGAAAGCCGCGTGGTGTGTGGTGCTTCGGGAGCTTGGAATCGGCCATGGTTGGCAAGTCTGGAGCGTTCGGGCTTGTATTGGGTTGAGTATGCGTTTCCCAAGAGTGGAACTTGGCGCGAACGCACAATGTCTCCATATTCGCTGCGCACTGCACGCCACATTTGGGCGGCATGATGCTTACATGCACATTCTGATCCGAACATGACGCTCTCCAAACGGAAAATCACCGCGGCAGCCGGGGCGCTGGCGCTCGTTGCCGGTGCGGCCGGCATCTGGCATTTCGCGCTGGCCAAGCCCAAGGTCGCGCTGACGACGGTGACCGTCGAGCGTGGCGACATCGAGAAGACCGTGACGGCGGTGGGCTCGCTCAAGCCGCGCGACTACGTTGATGTCGGCACCCAGGTTTCCGGTCAGCTGCAGAAGGTCTATGTGGCCATCGGTGATCGCGTGGTCCAGGGTGCCCAGATCGCGCAGATCGACCCGACGCGCTACGAATCGACCGTGCGCAACGACCGTGCAGGCCTGGACAGCCTCAAGGCACAGCTCAACCAGCGTGAGGCGGAACTGGAACTGGCGCAACAGCAGAGTGCACGCAACGAGCGAATGCTCGCCGAACGTGCGATCAGTCAGGACGCTGCCGAGCAATCCACGGCTGCTGCGCGCGTCGCCAAGGCAGCGGTCGCCTCGCTCAAGGCGCAGATCGCGGCAGCGGAGGCAACCCTGGCCGGCAACCTCGCCAATCTCAGTTACACGCGCATCCTCGCGCCGATGGACGGCACGGTGGTGTCGCAGACCAGCCTGCAGGGCCAGACGATCAACGCTTCGCAGTCGGCGCCGGTGATCGTGCAGATCGCCAACCTCGATGTGATGACGGTCTGGGCCAAGGTCGCCGAGGCCGATGTCGGTCGGGTGATGCCGGGCATGAGTGCGTACTTCACGACGCTGGGCATGCCCGGCAAGCGCCTGGTGGGGAAGGTGCGGCAAGTGCAGCCGACGCCGGAGACGCTCAACGATGTGGTGCTCTACAACGTGCTGATCGATGTCGACAACCCCGATCGCATGCTGCTGCCATCGATGACGGTGCAGGTGTTTTTCGTGCTCGGCGAGGCCAGGGATGTTCCGCTGATCGCGCTCAATGCGTTGCGCCCGGCCGGCAAGCCGGGGGCAGGGCAGTACGAGGCGAGCGTCAGAACCCGGCAAGGTCCGCAGCTGCGTGCAGTGCAGATCGGCGTTTCCAATCGGACGACGGCGCAGGTGCTCAGTGGCCTTGAGGTCGGCGATGAGGTGCTTGTGCCCAGCGCAGCGGCCGGCGCAGAAGGCGACGCCGCTGCGAAGCGCAGCCAGCGTCGCCCGATGATGCCGCGCCTGTGAGCGCGGTCGCCGCCACGCCGCTGATCAGTCTGCGCGGGATCAGCAAGGTCTACGCCAGCGGCGAGACCGAGGTGCGCGCGCTGGACAAGGTCAGTCTCGACATTCACACCGGCGAGTTTGTCGCCGTCATGGGTGCGTCGGGGTCCGGCAAGTCGACGCTGATGAACATCCTCGGCTGTCTCGACGTCGCCAGCCACGGCGAGTACCGCGTGCGCGGCATCGATGTATCGACCTTGCCGCCGGACGATCTGGCGGCGCTGCGGCGCGACACCTTCGGCTTCGTGTTCCAGCGCTACAACCTGCTCGCATCGATCAGTGCCGCCGAGAATGTCGAGCTGCCGGCGATCTACGCCGGCCGCAGCAAGCACGACCGTGCGGTCCGTGCGCAAGCCCTGCTGACCCAGCTGGGTCTCGGTGAGCGTTCGGCGCACCGGCCGAACCAGCTCTCGGGGGGTCAGCAGCAGCGCGTGTCGATCGCGCGTGCGCTGATGAATGGCGCCGAGGTCGTGCTCGCCGACGAGCCAACCGGCGCACTCGACAGTCGCAGCGGTGCCGAGGTGCTCGCGCTGCTCAGGGAGCTGCATGCGCAGGGGCGCACCATCATCCTGATCACGCATGATGCTTCGGTGGCGGCGCATGCGCAGCGCACGATCCAGTTCAGCGATGGGCGTCTGATTTCAGACAGCGGCGTGCCCGATCAACTGCCGAAGGCGATGGAACATTCCAACGGCGGAGCGCGCCATCCGCACTGGCTGCCGGATCTCAGCGAGGCGGTGAAGATGGCACTGCGCTCGCTGCGCGCAAACCTGTTCCGCAGCGCGCTGACCCTGCTCGGCGTGGTGATCGGCGTCGCCGCGGTCGTGACCATGCTGGCGATCGGCAATGGCAGCAAGCAGGACATCCTCAGGCAGATCGAGGCGATGGGCAGCAACCTGCTGCTCGTGCGTCCGGGCGTGCCGGGGCAGCGCGCCTCCGGCGATCTCGCAACCCTGGTGCCGGAAGATGCGATCGCCGTCGCAGAACTGCCGAATGTCCTCTACGTTTCGCCGCAGCGCCGCACCAGCGTGACCTTGCGCAACGGCAGTATCGACTATCGCAGCAATGCCACCGGGGTCTGGCCCGCGTACCAGCAGACCCAGGACTGGCAGATGCAGAGCGGCAGCTTCATCAACCAGGACGACGTTGATCGCTACATGGCGGTGACGGTGCTCGGCAAGACCGTGGCCGATACCTTGTTCCCCGACGGCAGCGATCCGGTCGGCCAGTATCTGCTGATCGGCAATGTGCCGTTCGAGATCATCGGCGTCCTCGCGCCCAAGGGCGCGAACGCCTTCGGCTCGGACATGGACGATGTCGCGCTGGTGCCGCTGTCGACCGGTTTCGTGCGCCTGTTCGGCAAACGGTTCCTCGATTCACTGAACGTTAAGATCGAGTCGGCCGCCGATTCCGATGCGACGCAGGCGGCGATCGAGGCGCTGCTGCTGCAGCGTCACGGCGTCGAGGACGTACGCGTCCGCAGTACCACGGCGCTGATGGAAACCGTCGAGACCACGCAGAACACGCTGACCCTGATGCTCGGCGCGGTTGCTGCGATCTCGCTGCTGGTCGGCGGCATCGGCGTGATGAACATCATGCTGGTCAATGTCACCGAGCGCACGCGCGAGATCGGCCTGCGCATGGCGACCGGTGCACGGCGCAGCAACATCCTGCTGCAGTTCAATACCGAGGCGCTGGTTGTCTGCGGCATCGGCGGGGTTTCGTCGCCGGCTTCGTCGTCGAAGCCTTCGGCAGCACCGTGGCATTCACTGCCGGACCGCCGATCCTCGCGTTCAGTTCGGCCTTCGGTACCGGCCTGCTGTTCGGCTATCTGCCGGCACGCAAGGCCGCCTACATGGACCCGGTCGTTGCGCTGGCCTCGGAATGAATGCAATGAGAATGCCTGGTCAGACTTTCGTTTCGCGACACCTGCTGCTGGGTTTCAGCGCCGTTGCATTGAGTGCCTGCAGCTTGACGCCTGCGATGCCGCAGGCGGATGTGGTGGTACCGACGCAGTGGTCAAAAATGGCAGCGGATGACGCGGGCGCGGTCGCGCCGGAGTGGTGGCGCGCCTATCGCAGTCCGGCGCTGGATCAACTGATCGGCGAGGCAATGGCCGCCAATCACGATCTGGCCGCCGCGGTCGCTCGGATCGAGCAGGCGCGTGCCTCGGCGCACTCTGCGCGCGCCGCGCTGTTGCCGACGGTGGGTGCTGCGGCATCGGCAAGTCGCGACCGCCGCAGTGAGGGTGGCACCCGCAGTTACAGCGAAGACGCCCAGGCCAGCGTATCGATCAGCTATGAGCTGGATCTGTTCGGCGGCAACCGGGCCGCTGCGGATGCGTCTGCGGCGCGGCTGGCCTCGGCACAGTCCAGTCGCGATGAAGTGCTGCTGATCCTGCAGGCCGATGTCGCCAACGCCTGGTTCCAGTGGCTGGCCTTCAACGAACGCCTGGCCATCGGTCGCGAGAACCTGCGCGCCGCCGAGGAACTGCTGCGTCTCGTGACGGTGCGTTTCGACAATGGCGCCGTCAGCGCGCTCGACGTCGCGCAGCAGCGCACGACCCTGCTGAACATCCGTGCGCAGCTGCCGCTGCTCGAGCAGAGCGTTGTCGAAACCCGCAATGCGCTGGCCGTGCTGCTCGGCCGCGCACCGCAGGGCTTCATTGCGCCAGACGGCGAGCTCGCGGCACTGACGCTGCCGCAGATCAATCCGGGTCAACCCGCAGAGCTGCTGTTGCGGCGGCCCGACATACGCGGCGTAGAGGCCGATCTGATCGCCGCAAACGGCGACATCGGCGCGGCGCGCGCGGCCTTGCTGCCGTCGCTGGACATCTCGGCATCGAGCGCCGCACTCGGCCTGCTCGATGGCGGAACGACGACGCTCAGCGGTATTGCTGCGTCGCTGGCGCAGACCCTGTTCGCCGGGGGGCGCCTGCGCAGCCAGCTTGCCGCCACGGAGGCGGTACGCACCGAGCTGGTCGAGCGCTACGCGCAGACCGTACTGGTGAGCCTGCAGGAAGTCGAGGACAGCCTGTCTGCGGTGGGTACCGGCGAGCAGCGTGAGGTGCTGCTGGCACAGACAGCCGAGCAGGCGCGCGAAGCTTACCGCCTCGCTTCGGTACGTTACGACTCCGGTGCCCAGGACCTGCTGACGGTGCTCGACAGCCTGCGTTCCCGTCTGTCGGCAGACGACAGCCTGGTCCAGGCACGCCTGGCGCGGTACGTGACCAGCACCACCTTGGTCAAGGCCCTCGGCGGTGGCTGGGCGTCCCCTGCCGCGCCGTGATTTGGGTATCCTTCGCCGCTGTTTTCTCCGCGCGCGACCTTTGATCCCCGATGCAACTGCACAACACGCTGACCGGCCAGAAAGAGACGTTTGAACCGCTCGACCCGCAACGGGTGACGATGTACGTCTGCGGGCCGACCGTCTACAGCTACGCGCATATCGGCAACGCGCGGCCGGCGGTGGTGTTCGATGTGCTGGCGCGCCTGCTGCGGCGCAGGTTTCCGCAGGTCGCCTACGTCCGCAACATCACCGACATCGACGACAAGATCAATGCAGCGGCGGCCAAGGAGGGCGTGGACATCCGCGTCATCACCGACCGTTACGCGGCGATCTATCACGAGGACATGGCCGCGGTCGGCGTGCTGCCGCCGGATCACGCACCGCGCGTGACCGAGCATCTGCCGCAGATCATCTCGATGATCGAGCGCCTGATCGCCAGCGGCCATGCCTACGAGGGCAAGGGCCATGTGCTGTTCCATACGCTGAGCTATGCGGAGTACGGGCAGCTGTCCGGCCGCGACGAGCAGGCCCTGATGGCCGGCGCCCGCGTCGAAGTCGCGCCGTACAAGAAACACGCCGGTGATTTCGTGTTGTGGAAGCCGTCGACCGACGATCAGCCGGGCTGGGATTCGCCGTGGGGTCGCGGGCGTCCGGGCTGGCACATCGAATGCTCGGCGATGGCCGAAGCCCTGTTGGGCGAGACCATCGACATCCACGGCGGCGGTCACGACCTGATCTTCCCGCATCACGAAAACGAGATCGCGCAGAGCACCTGCGCGCACGGTGGAAAGATCTTTGCGCGCTACTGGCTGCACAACGGTTTTCTCAACGTCGAAAGCCAGAAGATGTCGAAGTCGGTCGGCAACGTGCTGCTCGTGCATGAGTTGCTCAAGACCGTTCCGGGCGAGGTGATCCGCCTTGTGCTGCTGACTGGCCACTACCGTCAGCCGGTGGATTGGAATGACGAAGTGGTGGTCGAGGCGCGCAAAAAGCTCGATCGTCTGTATGGCGCGCTGCGCGAACTGGGCGATGTGCCGCCCAGCACCGACACCGCGCCGGCAGCCTTCGTTGCGGCACTCGAAGACGATCTGAACACGCCGATGGCGCTGGCCGAACTGTTCGAGCTGGCGCGCGCAGCGAACAAGGCGACGGACGCCGCCGGGAAATCGCGCATCAAGGCGCAGATGCGCGATGCCGGCTTGCTGCTCGGTCTGCTGCAGCAGGAACCGGCTGCCTGGTTTGCCCAGGCCTCGTTGACGGTGGGCGCGCCGGCGGCGGAAGAGATTGAAGCCCTGCTCGCGCAAAGACTCGACGCGCGCAAGAACAAGCAGTGGGGCGAGTCGGATCGCATCCGCGACGAACTCAAGGCGCGCGGTGTGCTCGTCGAGGACGGCAAGGACGGCCAGCGCTGGCGCTATCTGTAGTACCCACAGCGGGCGGCGTCTGTTGCTAAAGAGAACCGTTCTCATTAGACTGCGCCGCCAGCTTCGCTTCACGGTCAGCCAGCACCCCCTTCCTTCCGGAGTGTGCCGTGCTGGTTTTCCCGCTTGCTGGCGACGACTGTCTAGCAGTCCGCCGTTCGATCTCGCGCCAATCCTTTCCGCTATCCATCTTCGCGGCGGGCAGCCTGCTGCTTGCCAGTGCCGGCGCATCTGCTCAGGGCAGCGCGACCGCTGTCGATGACGAGGCAGCGGCGGTGCTGGCCGAAGCGGCGGCGACGCCACGCAGCGGCAGGCGCGAAACGGTGCAGCTGGAGACGATCGAGGTGTCGGGCGAGAAGCTCGGCGACAGCTATGGCGCCAGCCGCGCGACGACGGCCGGCAAGATTCCGCTGGATGTCAACAAGACGCCGCAGGCGATCATCGTCGTGCCGCGCGAACTGATCGACGATTTCCAGCCGGTCTTCCTCGACGACGCTCTGCGCTCGGTCAGCGGTATCAACCAGACCAATACCTTCGGCAACACTGCTGACGGCATCACGATCCGTGGTTTCCAGCCGAATGCCTACTTCCGCAACGGCGTGCGCACCCTGTCGTCGCGCAACCTGACGCCGTCGACCGACTACATCGAAGTGCTCAAGGGGCCTTCGTCGCTGCTGTACGGCAACGTCGAGCCCGGCGGTCTTGTGAACGTCGTCAGCAAGCGGCCGTTGTTCGACGACGACTTCACGCGCATCCAGTACCAGCTCTCCAACCGCGGCGGCAATCGCTGGTCGCTGGATGTCGGTGCACCCCTCGCGCAGTCGGTGGCCGGCGGCACTCTGGCCTACCGACTGATTGTCGATCGCGACGGCTCCGACTACTGGCGCAACTTCGGCAAGTACGACAACACGTTCATCTCGCCGATCGTCTCGTATCAGAACGAGCGCCTGCGTGTGACGGCGGCCTATGAATTTACCGACAACAATGGCCCGTTCGACCGCGGCACGGTCGTCGTTGGCGACCGCATTGCCGATATTCCGCAGACGCGCCGCATGGGCGAGGCGTTCGAGAAACTCGACGAGCAGATCAACCTCGGCGAACTGGACGTCGAGTACGACCTGTTCCCGACGACCACGCTGCGTCTGCGCGCTGCCTATCAGGACGGCGAGAGCAACGACCTGCAGGCGCGGCCGCGCCGGGTGACCGAAGATTCCGAAGGCAATGCCGTGCTCGTCCGGCGGGTCGACGGCACCTATGGTCGCTATGCAGAGACGCGCTATGTATCCGCCAGCGTGCTGCAGCGCCTGGAGACCGGACCGCTGGCGCACCAGGTCCTGTTCGGAGTGGACCAGGAAAGCAGCAAGGGCGGTCGCGACGGCTTCGTGCAGGGCGAAGACGAGAGCGTCGACGAGGCGCTCGACATCTTCAATCCGGTCTACGGCACGCTTGATCCCCGCGAGGTGGTCGACATCGAGAACGGCCGTTTCGATGACGAGGGCGACACGATCGGCCTGTATCTGCAGGATGTCGTCTCGATCGGCGATGCCTGGACCGTGCTGCTGGGCGGCCGTTTCGAAAGCTACGACAGCCGCTCGGTCACCGAGGATGTGCCTGGCGCGACGGTCAGCGACGACAGCACCTTCCTGCCGCGCGGCGGCGTCGTGTTCCGCGCGCTGCCGTGGGCATCGCTGTACGTCAGTTACTCAGAGAGCTTCCAGCCGAATCTGTTCGATCCGACCAACTTCGCACCGGGATCGCCGACCCGTTTCGATCCCGAGCAGGGCGTCAGCAAGGAAGCCGGCATCAAGTTCCAGTTCAGCCGATTCAACATGACCGCTGCGGTCTACGACATCGCCAAGGACAACGTGCTGCAGGTCGAGGATTTCGTGCCGCGCCTGCTCGATGGCGCGGAGTCGCGCGGCTTCGAGATCGATGCGGCCGGTGAGCTGACGCCGTCGCTGAGCCTGATGCTGGCCTATGCCTACGCCGATACCGATGACGGCGAGGGCCGGATGATCAGGAATGTGCCGCAGCACACCGTCGGCCTGACGACAGCCTATCGCTGGCTCGGCGGGGCCCTGAAGGGCGCATCGACCGGCCTGACCGGCCAGTACGTCGGCAAGCGCGACGGCGGCTCGAATCCGTCGGCGTCGCCGGGAGGCCCGGAGTATTTCACGATGCCGCAGTACATGGTCGTCGACGTGTTCGCCGCCTATGAGCTGCCGACCCAGCTCGCGCCGCTGCGTTTCCAGCTCAACCTGAAGAACGCGCTGGACGAGAACTACTTCGCGTCGAGCGGCGGCAGCCTGCGCATCAACCCGGGGCAGAGCCGCACGCTGTACGCGACGGTCTCGGCACGCTTCTGAGCTCGCGCATCCGATCGAGCGGCAATCGCCAGCCATGAGCCAGCGCAACACCAAGCTGCTGTACAGCATTCACGCATGGACCGGAATCGTCACTGGCGTGCTGCTGTTCGTCGTGTGTTTTTCCGGCGCGATTGTCGTGTTCAAGCATGAGATAGACCTGTGGGCCAATCCGATTGCGCGCGCGGCACCGGGCGTTGACGCACCGGTCGGTTTCGACACGGTACTGAGTGGCGTTGGCCAGTACGATCCGCAACTGAAAGTCGGTTCCATCGCGGTGCCGACTGCGCAGATGCCGGCCTACGCGATCACCGCGGAAGATGTCGCAGGCAAGCGGATCAAGCTGCTTGCGCGCGCGGATACCGGCGCCGTCCTCGGGCCGGTCGACAGCGAACTCGGGCAGTTCATCCGCAGCCTGCATGTGTTCCTGTTCTTTGGTCCGCGCTGGATCGTCGGCTTTCTGGGTGTCGTGATGCTGGTGCTGATCGTGACCGGCATCCTGATCCACCAGAAGATCGTCAAGGATCTGTTCTCCCAGCGCTGGCGCGGCAGCGTGCGCCTGATGCTGTCCGACGCGCACAAGGTCATCGGCATCTGGACCTTGCTGTTTCACATCCTGATCGCATTCACCGGTGCCTGGCTGGGTTTGCTGCCGGTCTTCGCCGGAGCGGTGAAGCACTTGAGTAGTCCGCCCGGAAGCTCAAGCAAGAAGCTAGTTGCTGGTGAACAGACTCCGGTTCCCGCCGTGATGCAGTCCGTCGACGCGCTCTATCACAAGGCGAAGATGGATCTGCCCGACGTGTCGATCGCGCGCGTGCAACTCAGGCGTCTGGGCGAAGCGCGTGCCGAAGCCGGCTTCAGCGGACCGGCACGCGATCTGCTCGGCGCCTACGGTAGCGTGCAGTACAGCCTGGAAAGTGGCGAGCTGATCAAGCGCGACCGGCCGTCCGACATGAAACCGCTGGCACGCTTCACCGGCCTGATGGAGCCCCTGCACTTCGGAGACTTCGGCGGCCTCGCGCTCAAATGGCTGTACTTCATCCTCGGCCTGATGCCGGCGCTGCTGTCGATCACCGGCACCTGGCTGTGGCTCGATCGCCAGCGCAACGGCGGTGAAGCTTGACCCGTCTGGAGCGTGCGTTCGTCGGCTTGTATGGCGGAGCGTGGCTGGCGCTGCTGGGTGTGGCGGCGATCTGCCTGTGGCAGGGGCGGGCGTGGCCGCTGCTGGAGGGCAGTGGTGGCTACGGTGCCCGCACCTATCTGATCCTGTGGTTGGTGCTTGGAGTGCCGCTGGCGTTCCTGCCGCGCGCTGATCTGGCCTGGCGCGTGATCATGGCCGCCACATCGCTTGCGCTCATCGTGAACGCGGTGCTGGGCTGGTGGCGGCATCCGGCTTCGGCAGCCGCCATGGTGATCGCCATGGTCGGATTTGCGCTGTTGATGGCGGTGTTGCTGCCCTTGCTCGATGCAGCGCGTGTCCGCAAGCGTCGACCCCGGCGAGCGACGAAGAAACAGCTTGCCGGAGTGTCGCGGCCTCAGTTGGTGGTCGGCTGGGTCGCATGGACCGTCGCGGTCTGTGTCAGCTTCGGCATGGCGTTCCAGGGACCCGGCGAACTGCGCGGCGCCGCACAAGGCATGTGGCTGCTGGTGCTGTTCGTTGCCTTGCCGGCCGTCGTTGCCGGGGCGTGGAGCTGGCGGGCTGCGGCGACTGGCCTCGTGGCTGCAGTGGTCGCCAGCGGATTCTTCCATGCACCGGTTGCCGGCCTGAGCATACCGCCGCTGGCGCTGCTGATTGGCGCCGCAGGATTCGTCCTGCTCCGGCCCAAGCCGGTTGCGCTGCCATGAGCACAGGTTTGCTGAGCTGGGCGTGCGTGCTGAACGCGCCGCTGTGGTGCCTGCTGCTGCATCGCGCGCACACCGGAAAATGGCAGCGCCCGTCGCTGTGGGGGTGCGCCCTCGCCGGGTTGGCGGCATGGATGCTGTTGATCGGATGGGCGGCGTCGAGTATCGCCCTGGCGCTGATCCTGCCGTTGGCCGCGCTGTGTCAGGTCGGTGTGGTTTATGTGCTCTGCGCGAGCGCCTGGCCCGCAGCATCGAAAAGCGCAGTCACCGTTTCGAGCGGGCTGGCGCTGTTGTGTCTGACAGCCGCATTGATCCAGTTCACGGATTCGCACTGACGACGGAATCATCCGCCGACGACGGTCTCCGGGCTGTGCTGTATTGGGGCATTCCCGCCCCTGAACAGTGATCGATTTCCCAATCCGGCTCCGGTGCTCACCTCTATGGTGCTAAATCAGCCAGTAGCTCGGCTAGACTGCACTGCAGTGGTGCATGACGGTATCGCGCCACTGAACCCACTAATAAAAACGTGAAGGAGCTGAAAGGATGAAGAAGACTGTATTCGCGCTGGCGCTGATGGCCGTTGCCGGTAGCGCCCATGCACAGAACTATCAGATGGAAGGGGAAGTCGGCTATACCGATATCGAAAGCGATTCCATTCTGGATGCGAGTTTCACCTATCACTTCGCTCCCGTTTCCACCGCGGGTCATCCCCTGGCCGAGGCCGCCTTCCTGACCAATTCCAGCAACATGTCGATCGGCTACGCGACCTTCGATGATGCCGATGTCGACACGATCGGCGTGCAGGGCGAGTTCTACTTCAATCAGCTGTACCTGCGCGGCAGCTACAGCTCGACGGATTTTTCCGGTACGGATTCCGACACCATCGGCGCGCGCATCGGTTACGTGCTGTCGCCAGGTCTGCGTATTGCAGCCGGCGTTGATCGCGTTGATGTCGATGCCCCTGGTGCCGAAGAGAGCAATGACATCGTGATCGAAGGCAAGTATGTCACCAAGCTCGCCGGTGACACGGCGGTCAACCTCGAGGCGTCGCTGACCATGCTCGATCAGGCCGACGATGAAGTCATTGATGTCAGCGGTGACTACTACTTCAACCGCATGTTCAGCGTTGGCGCAGAAGCTTCGTTCGCAGACGACGACGATAACTTTGGCGTCAATGCGCGCTACTTCTTCACGCCGACCATCAGTGGTCAGGTGCAGTACGTGACGGTCAACGACGGCGATGACGACAGCATCCGTGTCTCGGCTGCGCTGCGCTTCTGAACCCAGGTTGTTTGCACGAAAAGGGCGGGATTTTCCCGCCCTTTTCTATTGTTCCTGCGATCCGTCGGCAGGATCCCGTTTGAGCTGATCCAGCCGGTGCCGCGCCTGTTCCGTCTCAAGCGCATCCTGTTCCTTTTGCGCCTTGGTGCGACCGAAGCGCGCACGATTTTCCGCAGCCTGTTGCGCCTCGTCCTCGCGGGCTTTGCGCTTGCGGAACTGGCGGAGGTTGATGACCTTGCTCACGATGGCCGACTTTAGACGGGCTTGATCGCGCGGTACAGGCTCATCGTGCCGAAGATCGTGCTGTAGCGGTCGAGTTCCTGCGCGTTTTCGAAGCCGGCTTCCAGCATGAAAGCGGGCAGCCTGCCGGCGACGTTGTCCGCGGTTGTCGGATAGCCATCGAGCAGCTGGATGCCGTGAAAGGCCAGACGCATCAGTGGATTCGCGGCTAGCCCCCAGTCGGCGACATTGAAGCTGCCGCCGGGCTTGAGCACCCGCCAGGCTTCGCGCATCGCGGCGATCTTGGTGCTGCGATCGAGATGATGGAAGAACAGGCTGGAGACGACGGCGTCGAACGCAGCATCGGCGTATGGCAGTTGCTGGGCCAGAGCCTGATCGAATTGCACCGTCTGTCCGGTCTTTGCTGTCTTGCGCTGCGCCTGCTTGAGCATCGCCGGGTCGCCATCGACACCGGTGACGTGCAGGCCAGGTGTTGCAGCCAGCAGCATCATCGCCAAGGTGCCGCTGCCGCAGCCGAGGTCCAGCACGTGCTGGCCAGCTACGGGATTGAGCTGCTTCAGCAATCCGGACTTGAAGCTGCGTTCGCGCGTGGTCAGCGCAACGACGGGGTCATACAGGCCGGTCAGCCAGCGATAGCCGAGGGCAGGGATGTAGCGATTCTGTTCAGTGCTCATCGGATCAGTGGCAGTTCTTGAGTTTGCATGACAGCAGCCATTGGTCAGCAGCTTGCGCGGCGACATGGCCGCAGAGCGTGGCGACACCGAAGGCGATAGGGTGGGCATGCCCTGCATCGGCGGATGCCGGAGCCGTTTCCGGCACGTGCCTGCAGCAACACTCACTCATGCTCATCTCCAGACAGGGCGCCGAGGATGGGGCAGGCGCTGCTTGCACCGTGGCCGGGGCAGGCATCGGTGACCTGGTGCAGCGCATCTCGCACGCGCTGCAACTCCGCGAGCTTGTGGTCCAGTGCGGCGAGGCGGGTTTTTGCCAGCTGCTTGATCTCGGCGCTGTCCGAGCGCCGGTCGGACAGCGCCAGCAGCTGCGTAATTTCTTCGAGACTGAAGCCGAGCGCCTTGGCGCGGCGGATGAAGCGCAGGCGTTCGACCATCTGTACCGGATAGTCGCGATAGCCAGAAGCGCGCCGTGCGGGTTCCGGCAGCAGGCCGCTGCGTTCGTAGTAGCGGATCGTGTCGATGCCGACGCCGGCCGCATTCGCCAGTTGACTGATTCTCAGGGTTTGCATGCTGCCATGCTAAACCCTGGACCCAGGTCCTGAGTCAATCCCTGGCTTCAGACCGAGACGGCCTTGTGGCGCGGGCAGCCGACGAGGTGATCGTTGACCAGGCCCATTGCCTGCAGGTACGCGTAGATGATCGTGCTGCCGACGAACTTGAAGCCGCGCTTGAGCAGATCCTTGCTGATCCGATCGGACAGGTCGGTTCGCGCGGGAACCCCTTTCATTGAAGCAACGCGATTGTCGATCGGGTTACCGCCGACGAAACCCCACAGATAGGCGTCAAAGCTGCCGAATTCCTTCTGTACCTTGAGAAAGGCCACTGCGTTGGTGCGTACCGACCAGATCTTCAGGCGATTGCGCACGATGCTTGCATCGCCCATCAGCTTCTCCAGCTTTTCGTCGCTGTAACGCGCGAGCCTGACCGGATCAAAGTCGGCAAAGACCTTGCGATAGCCGGCGCGTTTTTCGAGGATCGTTCGCCATGACAGGCCGGCCTGCGCGCCTTCGAGGATCAGGAACTCGAACAGAACGCGATCGTCATGCTGCGGCACGCCCCACTCGGTGTCGTGATAGGCCTGGTATTCCGGCGTCGACACCGACCAGGGGCAGCGCTCGATCTTGGCAGTGCGCGCCATGTCAGTTGAAGCGGATGCGTTGGCCGTGCGGCTTTGCATCGATCACGCCGTCGTTATATGCGAGCTCGCCATTGACCCAGGTCGCGAGAATCTTTGCCGGCATTGTGCGGCCTTCGAGCGGCGACCATCCGCATTTGTAGAGTATGTTGGACTTGTGAATCCTGGTTTCGCCGTGCGGATCGACCAGCACGAGGTCGGCCCAGTAGCCTTCACGCACATAGCCGCGGTCCTTGATGCCGAAGCGATCGGCGGTTGCGTGGCAGGCCTTGTGCACGACGGTGCGCATGTTCAACTCGCCCTTCTTGACGAGGTCGATCAGCATCAGCAGCGAGTGCTGCACCAGCGGCAGGCCGGACGGCGCCTTGAAGTAGCTGCTGGCCTTCTCTTCGGCGGTATGCGGCGCGTGGTCGGTCGCGATGATATCGACGCGATCCTGCATCACCGCACGCAGCAGCGCCTTGCGGTCTTCCGGCGTCTTGATCGCCGGATTGCACTTGATCAGGTTGCCCAGCGCCGCGTAGTCACGATCGTCGAAGTACAGATGATGGACGCAGGCTTCGAGCGTGATTTGCTTGTCCTTCATCGGCCCCGCGGTGAAGAACGCCAGCTCGCGCGCTGTCGTCATGTGCAGCACGTGCAGCTGGGCCTGATATTTCTTCGCGAGGCCGACCGCAAGCTCGGTCGACTTGTAGCAGGCTTCGACAGAGCGGATGTTGGGATGTTCCCAAGCCGGCACATCGTCGCCGTATTTCTCGCGCGCCGCCTGCTCGTTGCGCAGGATCGTCGGCGTATCCTCGCAGTGGGTGACGACCATCAGCGGGCAGCGCTGGAAGATGCCTTCGAGCGTCTTCGGGTCATCGACCAGCATGTTGCCGGTCGACGCGCCCATGAAAACCTTCAGCGCGCAGGCGTCGTCGCGCTTGAGCGCCGCGACTTCATCGAGATTGTCGTTGGCGCCGCCGAAGTAGAACGCGTAGTTCGCGAAGCTTCGACCGGCAGCATTCGCATACTTCTCCGCCTGCAGCGCACGCGTCGTGATGGCCGGCTTGTTGTTCGGCATGTCGAAGTAGCTGGTGACGCCACCGGCCACCGCAGCGCGCGACTCGGTGTAGAGATCGCCCTTGTGGGTCAGGCCGGGTTCGCGGAAATGCACCTGGTCGTCGATCAGCCCCGGCAGCAACCACTGGCCCTTGGCGTCGTAGATCACCGTGCCCGCGGGTGCCGGAATCTGCTTGGCGATCTTCTCGATGCGGCCGTTGCGGATCAGTAC
>CAZDPA010000017.1:0-39018 GCA_964507195.1 uncultured Salinisphaerales bacterium
CTCGAAGGCTATGTGCTGAACAACCCGGCGCTGATGATCGCCGGCATGGTCGTCGGCTCGGCCGGTACGCTGCTGACGCTGCTGATGGCCAAGGCGATGAACCGGTCGGTCAGCAACGTGATCTTCTCCAACTTCGGCGCCACCGGCGAAGAACAGCAGGGCGAGATCAAGGGCAGCATGAAACCAACGGATGCTGGTGATGCCGGCATCCAGATGCGCTATGCCTCCAAGGTCATCATCGCGCCGGGTTACGGCCTTGCCGTCGCGCAGGCGCAGCACAAGCTGTTCGAGTTCGTGAAGCTGCTGCAGGCCAATGATGTCGAGGTGAAGTTCGCGATCCATCCGGTCGCCGGTCGCATGCCCGGTCACATGAACGTGCTGCTCGCCGAAGCCGGCGTGCCGTACGACATCATCTACGACATGGAAGACATCAATGGCGAGTTCAAGGAAGCCGATTTCGCGATCGTCATCGGCGCCAACGACACCGTGAACCCGGCCGCACGCACCAACAAGACCTCGCCGATCTATGGCATGCCGATTCTCAATGTCGACATGGCCAAACAGGTCTTCGTCGTCAAGCGCGGCCAGGGCAAGGGTTACTCGGGCGTCGAGAACGAGTTGTTCTTCGCCGACAACTGCAACCTCGTCTACGGCGATGCGCAGAAGGTGATGGTCGCGATGATCCAGGCGGTGAAGTCCCTGGACGGCGGCGGTCACTGAACTGAGCTTCCGCTACAGACGCTGCAAAGAAAATGCCCTCCTCGCGAGGGCATTTTTTTGACCCTGAGGCCGGCTGCCCGACAAACTGGTCGGGTGAGCACTCACTTGAAGATGACTTTCGCTGGCCTGCATGTCCTGTTCGTGCACGGCATGGGGCGCTCGCCGCTGTCGGGACTGCCGCTGCTGCATCAGCTGCGACGTGCCGGCCTCAGAACCGCGAGCTTCGGCTACATCGTCAGCATCGAGGATTTCACGAGGATCCGCGCCCGATTGCTGATCGCGATCACCGCGCTCGCCGGGCGTGGGGACTATGTGCTCATCGGGCACTCGCTCGGCGGCGTCCTGATCCGCGCAGCGCTGCAGCGTCTGCCAGGCCATGTGCGACCGCCGCGCCATGTGTTTCTTCTCGGCTCGCCGATCCTGCCGTCGCGGCTGGCGCAAACGCTCGGCGGCAATCTGATCTTCCGCGCCATGACCGGTGATTGCGGTCAGTTGCTGCGCTCACCGCTGCGAATGGCCGAGATTGCAGCGACGACCGTGCCGACCACCGCGATCATCGGCATTCGCGGAATGTCCGGAAAGCGAACCCCGTTCGGCGACGAGATGAACGATGGCGTGGTGTCGCTGTCGGAAGTCAGTGCGGACTGGCTGACCGACCAGGTGCAGTTGCCGGTCATTCACACGTTCCTGCCGTCGAGTTCGCAGGTCGCTGAAGTTGTCGTGCAACGCCTTGCACGCATGGCTCGCGAAACTGCATCGGAGTGACGGCATTCGTCACCACATCCATCAACGCGGAGGCACTCCATGAGCGAAGCAAAAAACCATAAGGCGTCTGCGATCGACTTCCTGAATCTGATCATCGCGAACCGCATCGACGAGGCCTACAGCAAGCATGTCGGCGCGAACTTCGTGCACCACAATCCCTGGTTCCGCAGCGATGCCGACACGCTGCGCAAGGGCATGCAGGACAGCGAACACACGCACCCGGGCAAGATCTTCGAAATCCAGCGCGCGATTGCCGAAGGCGATCTGGTTGCCGTTCATTCGCGCCTGCGCTTCACGCCGGAACAATCCGGCATGGCGGTCGTGCATATCTTCCGCTTCGAGAATCAGAAGATCGTCGAGTTCTGGGATGTCGGCCAGCAGCCGCCGGACGAGATGATCAACGAGCGCGGGATGTTTTAGGCGCTATTGGGGTGCCACAAAATCCCGTTCGCATCGAGTGCCGTGCGCTTGCGCACGGTGTATCGAGATGTTGGCGCAGGCGTCGCGGTGGCCTCTCGATACACCGCGCCAAGGCGCGGCACTCGAGACGAACGGAGGTCTGTTAAGGCTGCTCCGAACGCAAGAAACGCCGGCCAAATGGCCGGCGTTTCTGTATTGCGACATATCGCGCGACTACTCGACCTTGATAACAACCTCATCGCTGACCGTCGCCGCCTTGTCGTCGGTCACGGTAACCAGTGCACGCACTTCACCGGCGGCGCAGCTTGCGGCGAGATTGATCAGCGCCGTCGGCTGATCGGCCTGCTCGATGCCGGTCACGCACTCGAGTCCGGTAGCGATCGTCCAAGCATACGTGAGCGGATTGCGATCCGGATCCGCGGCGATGGTCGTTGCTGCAACCTGGGTGCCGGGGCGCGCGTGAATCACGCCGAGATTGCTGACGAACGGCGCGAGATTGCCCGCTGTACCGGCGGCAACATCGGCACCGACATAGCCACGCGCGTAACACGGCCGCGGACCGCAGACGTTGAGGAAGGTCTCGTCGTGCAGGAACGCACGGCGCTGGATGCCACCGGCCACTTCGGCACGCGGGTCGCTGTGCGGATCACGGCCTTCACGTGGCGGACGGTTGGTTGCCGGTGGCGATGCCGTTCCCGGATTGTCTTCGTTGTCCGGATTGAGCGGGCCGATGTCCCACACAACCATCACCGAATCGCTCTGGCCATCGACCGCATCACGAATCAGCGGATACGGGGTATTGCCGAAACGGCGACCCGGTTCCGTCGCCGGGCGATGGATCGCGCCGTCCCAGGTACGGCTCATCACTTCCGGCGTGATGTCGGCGACCTGATGATCGCCGAAGGCGACGTTGAGGATCACTTCGTGCGCCGGCGTCGGGTGGCCGAGCGCATCGAATGCCGCCGGATCGCGCATGTGGTTGGCGTAGCCGTTCGTCTCGCCGCGATCCCACAGCATCTGGATCATGGACAGCACGAAGCTCTGATCGAAGGAATTCGGATACGAGGTGTACAGCAGCGCTCCGTAGCCGTCGAAATCGACGCTGCGACGCAGCAGCGTCGAGTAGTTCATGCCAGGCACGCCGAGCGAGCCGCGGGTGATGTCGGTCGAGGTCGCGACGACCATGCCACCCATGATGCCGCCCTGGCTGTTGCCGTCGTAGACGATCTTGCTGTTGTCGAACACCGGGCGACCGTCGGCAGTCTGGAAGGCCGGGTCGGACGCAAAGCCGTCTGGGTGATTCAGCAGGCGCGTCAGGTAGTGCCAGTTGACGACACCCTGCTGCGCCCGATCCGGCAGGGTCGGGAAGAAGCTCATGTCGATCAGGAAGGTCAGCACGGTCGGCACGTCGCGCGACGCCATGCCGATCCAGTCGATCGCGCAGTTCATGAAGTTCTGCTCGCGCAGGCGCGCGGTGCTGCCGCCACCGACTTCGCCCTTGCTGCCGAGCAGGCCGTGGCCGTACAGCGTCGGCAAGGCCGGGCGCACCCAGGTGTCGGCGTCATCGAAGCTGCCGACTGCGGTGCGCGGCACTTCGCACTGGAAGTGATACTCCTGAGTCGGCTGCAGCGGGTTGATCTGTGGCAGCTCGCCGCCGGGCAGGCCGTAATACAGGCGCGACAGCGGCAGCTGGCCGAGTTCGATCAGCAGATTGCTCGCATCTGCCGCAGTGCCGAGCAGCTCTCCAAGTCCCGGCAGTCCTGTGCCGCCGAGCTGTTCCGACAGCGTATCGAGCTGTGCGCAGTAGTCGACCAGGTTCTCGCTGACCGGCGGCACGAGGTTGTCGCAGATGCCGTCGGGAATCGTCAGGAAGTTCGGCACCGTGAACTTGCCTTCGACGCGGCGGATCGACGCGCCTTCCGTGAAGTTGGTGACCGCGGTGACTTCAAATACCGGCGCACTGTCGCCGAGCTCGGCCAGCGCGGTATCGCGCATCGAAAGCACGCGGCCGGCGGTGCTGCGTGTGCTCGCAACGGTGAAATCCCAGGCCAAGTACAGCGAGTCGCGCCTGACGCCATGCCGTTGCAGCGTCGCGATGATGTCTTCCATGTGCGCGCGACGGTCATTGACCGCGCCGATGTCGCTCGAATAGCGATCGCGATACACGCGGAAGCCGGTCGGTGCGTCGATGGTCTGGCCTTCGGCATTCTTCAGATTGCGCATCGCGACGATGTAGCGATGGCCATCCTTGAAGTTCTTTGCCGGCGCGATCAGCAGCGCAGGCGGGTCGATCTTCAACGCGTTGTTCGGCAGCAGCGTCGCGTCGAGACCGGCGCCGAGCGCAGCAAGGATCGGCTGCAGGGTCAGTGTGCAGCCGGCACCGAGGCCTTCGACGACGGCATCGAGATTCGCGAGCGGACCATCAAGATCGAGTTCGCCGGCGACCAGACCAGCGGTGTCGACCACGGCGTCCGGCGCATCGCACAGCGTGCTCGCCGTTTCGCTGGCGTCGATCTCGGCCCAGATCGGATGCCGTTCGCCGGTGTCGGCGTCGATCACGATGATCGGCGCATCGCGTTCCAGCGAAGCTTCGATATCGGTGATATCGCCAATACCGCTCACCGCCGGATCGAGGCCGGGTACATGCGTGACGATCAGCTGGCCCGGCGAGAATCCATCATTGCGATTCCATTCGTCCGGACGCAACGGCAGACCGGCAAGATCCTTGGGCATGCCCAGCACATTCAGATTGATGCGCTTGCCGGTGTCGGTGGAATTGTCCGGTCGCGTGAAGAAATCATTCGGCCACGGGTACATGCAGTACTGGGTGTCGAGGAATTCGCAGCCCCGCAGGCTGGTGTGAATCATCGCGGTCTGCAGATCGCCGTCGAGGGTTTCATCCTGCAGCGGCGGCAAGGGACCGACCTGTCCGTCCACCGGCTCGCTGGACCCGCAGGCTGCCAGCAGCAATACGCACATCACCATCACGCCGCGACTCAGCGGCGAACGCCCGAAATGCCCGGTCATGTCTCCTCCAGCTAATGTGGCGCGACTGCCCGGGTGGCGGTCGCGCGTTTGATGACCGTTAGATTACAGCTGTGCGATCAATGCTGGATTGTGAATATCCGCCAACCGCTCGAATCGAACCCTGATCCGGCGTGAGCCTGCGGTGAACAGGCCGGCGTCACCTCTGGTTCAGTCGCCGATTGCTACGGTTCGTCCCATCGGCCAGTGGTTTTCAGAACGCTGCGCTGAGCCGCTCACTCCCGAGTTGGCGTGAACACGGACGACAAAGAGGATTTCGCATGGATGACAAAGCGCTATATCAGCAGAAGCAGAAAGCTCAGTTGAACGAGTGGAAAGCTGAAGTCGACAAACTCAAGGCCAAGGCCTCCAAGGCCAGCGCCGAAGCGCAGCTTGAATTCAACAAGCAGATCAACGCGATCGAGGGCAAGCTCGACGAAGGTCGCGCCAAGCTCGCCGAGCTGGCCGATGCCAGCGGTGATGCCTGGGATTCGCTCAAGGACGGCGTCGATTCGGCCTGGACTTCGTTGAAGACCGGCGTGCGCGAAGCGAGTGCCAAACTCTCTGCCTGACGCGAACGCATCTGCAGAGAACAAAAAGCCGCCCGAGGGCGGCTTTTTGTTGACCTGAAAGAACCCTATTCGACGAGACGGATCGAACTGATCTTGTCCGCTTCGATCTGCTCAGGCGTGAACGGGAAGCGGTGCCAGCGCTTCGCCGAGTATTCCTTGGTGTAGTCGTTGAAGTGCGGGCTCGCCGGATCGGTCGACTGCGAGTAGGTGATGAAGCCTTCTGCATGCACGCCGGCGTCATCCCAGGTCACGGCCTGGATGTAGCTGTTGCCGTAGGTCACGTTGTAGCCGGTTTCGTTCAGCGCGTTGGCCGAAATGATCGTGAACGCGCCTTCGCCACCGGTGCCGCCGAAGATCGGAATGTCGGTGCCGTTGACGCCGGAGTGCTGGATGTTGCCCAGCGGCTCATCAAGTGCAAAGCCCGATGCGTTGACCGCGGATACCGCATCGGCCAATGCAGCCTGTACGGTGGGCAGCAACACGTTGACGGTGTTCGGCGTGTTGACCGGATCATCTGCGGAGAACGGCGTCAGATAGAACAGCGGCTCGATCGGATTGACCGGCAGGCCGCCAGGCAGCACGGGCGCACGACGCCAGAACTCGCGCCACAGGTGCGCGCCTCTGGAATCGAGATTGGCATGGCCATCCCAGGCAGCGAGCGCCGCGCAGGCATCGCCGATCGCAACCGGGCCGGTGGTGCCAATGGCAAAGCCCAGCGGGCACAGCGTATTGAGGATCGAGTCGCGCGCGAGTTCTGCCGAGTAGATCTGACTGGAAAGGACCACGTCCTTGAGCTGCTCGAAGGTGAACTTGGTGCCTTCGCGACCATCGGTGCCATCCATGCGGCGCTCCGCCTGCAGCAGGCACAGGCGCGTGCGCAGTGAACGCGCGGTGCCTTCGTCGCCGATGATGCTGTTGTAGCCCTCAACCGTCTCGTTCGCGTTGCCGAGCCAATAACTGTCATTGCAATTGGTGACGTAGTCGGCGCGCTCCAGCGTCGGCAGATTGCCTGCACCGAAGATGCCCGGAGCCGGCGCGTCCTCGTCGGTGCCCCATTCGCAGGCACTGTTCGAACCGTTGAGCAGCGGCACGCCGGGGACGAGCTGAGCGAACACGATCGCCAGCGGCTCCGCGTCGCAGGTCGTGCGCTGTTCGTCGGTAACGTTGGGCACGACGGTGATGTCCGAGTACCAGGCGTTTTCGCCGGGGCCGGTCGCGACGGTATTGACCCAAGGCACGCCGAGGATGTCCTTCTGCAGCTGCTTGAACTCCGTCAGTGACCTGGCCTGGTCCCACTTGGCAAACTGGTTGATCAGGCGATCGTTCTCGGCGTTGGCGTCGCGCATCGTGAAGCCGACCACGTTGGTCCACGGCAGCGCGTTGATCTCGCCAACTGCGGGCAGCGTCAGCTTGAGGCCGACCATCGGCCCGTAGTGCGTGCGATACAGCGTGCGCTCCAGCGGCGTGACGCTGCCGTCCTCCTGCTTGACTTCGACCGTCAGCGGCACCGGCTCCATGTCGCGGAAGGCACCGTCATAGAGATACTGCGTCGGGTTCAGCGGATTGATGGTGATCTGGTACAGCGTGAAGCGGTACGCAGTGGAGACCGTGTGACTCCAGGCGAGATGATCATTGAAGCCGATCAGCACGGCCGGTACGCCATAGAGCGCCGAACCCATGATGTCGAGCTTGCCGGGGATCGTCGCGTGGCCGATGTACAGGCGCTCGGTGCCGGTCCATGGAAAGTGCGGATTGCCGAACACCATCGACATGCCGTTGGCCGAACCTTCGGGGCCGATCGCATACATGTTGCTGCCGAACGGACGATCCTTGGAAAAGAACTTGAGCGGGCCAAGATCGAGCTTGCTCAGCGTTGCCGCATCGAGCTTGCCGATGTCGACGGCAGGTCGCGCCTTGCCGAGCACCGGGCCGGTCGGGTTGGTCAGCTCCGGTGGCTGTGCGCTGCCGATACCACCGGCGAACACGGAAGAACTCGCGATCACCGACAGGCGGAAATAGCGACGGTACATGTCGCCCTCGGAGATCGGACCCATGTACGCAGCATCGCGACAGGCGGCATGCCGCCCGGCGTGACCGCCGTCCTTGACCTCGCGGATGTAGCGGTTGAAACCGTCGGTAAAGCCCCGCGTCGCATCGCGCAGTTCCGGCAGCGCAGCCGCCCTGAGGCGCTCGACCACTGCATCGTTTGCCTGCAGCTTCCAGAAGAAATCGCTGTCGAGATTGTTGGTAACCGAACTGTTGGCCGGAATGCTGTAGGTCCCCTCCGGGCCGATGTACTTCGAGCGCTCGCCGCGGATCGTCAGGAAGTCGTCGTACATCACGCACAGGTTGTCTTCGGCAAACGCGTAGCCGTAGCCATAGCCCATGCTCGCAAAGTCGGCGGCCTTGAGATGCGGAATGCCGAGCGACGTGCGGGTGATGGTGACGTCGTAACCCTTGCCGCTGCCGCCACCGCCAGCATCACCCGACGGCACGGTCGAACTGCCGCAGCCGGCCAGCACAGCAACGAGCACGGCCAGCCCATTCTTGTATAGGTGTTTCACGCGACATCCCCCAGATCTGATACTCGTTTTTAGGCGCAAAGCCTACCGCATTACGGCCTCGGGCTTAATCTGTCACTGCGGGTAAGTCGCAACCGGGACGGGGCAACGCCGGAGAAGGCTGCGGCTGACCGCACTGCAGCATCACCGGAGCCATGGCGACAGGCGCCTGCCAGGCGTGCCGTCCCGCAGCTGAGAACTGCGGCACGCTTCTGCCAAGGCGCTTGCGGTTACATTTGCCACGGGCTTAGTATCGAAGCTGGATCGGGGACTAGGTCCAACCTTCTGAACATAAATTGGGAGTTGCGAGATGAAGAAACTGATTGTTGGTGCTGTCCTGCTCGTAGCATCCTCGTCTGCATTCGCCGAGGCCCCGGGTGGCCCGAACTGCGGCTGGGGCAACATGCTTTTCAAGGGTCAGTCCGGAATGCTGTATCACTTCCTGGCCAGCACCACCAATGGCACGTCCGGCAACGCCTCGTTCGGTATGACCTCGGGCACCAATGGCTGCTCCGTCGACGGCAAGCTGACCTATGGCGGCAAGGCCATGGTCAACGCCATGCTGGACCAGTTCTCGGCTGACGTTGCTGTCGGCCAGGGCAATGCGCTGACCGCCGTGGCCGTCGCCTATGGCGTCGCCAAGGAAGATCAGGCTGCATTTGCAGAACTGGCACACGCGAACTTCTCGACGCTGTTCCCGAGCGAGAACGTGACCTCCGACCAGGTCACTGATTCGCTCGAAACGCTGATGAAGAGCGACGCCCAGCTGGCCAAGTACGTCAGCTAATCCCGCGACTGCGCGCGCAAAGCGCCAGTCCGGTTGTCCTGCAGGGCCCGGCATCGCAAGATGCCGGGCTTTTTGTTGGTACTCGAATTCCATGCACACCATGCGTGCACTCGTCCTTGCCTTGACCACTTTGCTTGCCCTGCAGTCGGCCCCGGGTTGGTCGGCCGATGATGCGTGGGCGCAGGCCGAAGGCAGCCAGCTCTGGCAACGCAAGGAATGGCTGACGCTGGTTCACTACAAGGCCGGCGAAGGCCTGAGCGCGGGATCCTGGCGCAGTCAGGCCGACGATGCGCGCTTCTTCCTCGCCGAGACCGGACCGCAGGACCCACGTGCTGAGCTGCAAGCCACGCTGGCTGCCTTCGCCGCACCAGCCGAGCAGGGCAACGAGCACGCACAATGCCGTTTCGTCGCGCGCCTGAACTGGCTGCGCAGCGAGCTTGATCTGGGCGATCTGCCGCAACCCGACTGCGCCGAATACCGCGAGTTTCGCAGTCTGGTCACCGCCCGGCGCACGGTGCTGGTGTTCCCATCCTATTACCTCGGCAGCCCCTCATCGATGTTCGGCCACACCCTGCTGCGGCTCGATTCGGGTGAGGCCGATGGTGGCACCGAATACCTGTCGTCCGCGGTCAATTTCGGCGCTGTCGTCGACCCCGACGACAGCGGGCTGTTCTATGCCTTCAATGGCCTGACCGGCGGATATCCGGGGCAGTTCGCAGTCGACCATTACTACAAGAAAATCCAGGAATACAACGAAGGCGAGAACCGCGATATCTGGGAGTACTCGCTGAACCTCAGCGAGATCGAGACCGAGCGCCTGATCCAGCATCTTTGGGAGCTGCGCGGCATCAAGTTCGCGTATTACTTCTTCGACGAAAACTGCTCCTACCGCGTGCTCGAACTGCTCGAGTTCGCCCGCCCCGGCGTCGATCTGACCAGCGCCTTTCCGCTGACCGCGATCCCGATCGACACCGTGCGATCGGTGCAGCACGCGGGCATGGTGCAGGACAAACGCTTCCGCCCCGCCAACGGCACCGTGCTCAAGCAGCGACTGGCCGGCATTCCGTCTTCACTGCATGCAACGGTTGTCGAGTTGAGCCAATCGCCTGAACGCCTCGACGACGCCGATCTGCAGACGCTGGATCCGGCGATGCGCGCCCGCGTGATCGAAGCGGCGTACAAATACCTGCGCTATTCACAGACCAATGCTGCACGCGACCCGACGGTGGCGCGACGCAGCTTCCTGCTGTTGCAGGCCCTGCAGCAGGCCGCACCCGATCTGCCGCAGGACGACAAACCGGTGGATCCCGACACCTCACCGGATCTCAGCCACGGCAGCCGTCGACTGGCCGCCGGCGTGTGGACCGAAGAGGAGCGCGAGTACCTCAGTCTCAGCCTGCGCCTTTCGCTGCACAGCCTGCAGGAGAATCGCAACGGCTTTCCAGCCGGCGCGCAGATCAACCTCGGCAACTTCGACCTGCGCATCGAAGATGACGGCAACGCCGACCTGAATCGCTTCGACGTCGTCGACATTGTCTCGCTCGCGCCGCGCAACCGCTTCTTCAAACCGCTGTCCTGGGCCGTGCGGACCGGTGTCGAACGCCAGTGGACCGGTGGCCGCGAGCATCGGGTCGCGCATGTGAATGGCGGCGGCGGCGTGACTACTACGCTATTTCCGGGCGGATTGATCTACGGCCTGGCGACCGCGCGGCTGGAGAACAACTACGGCTTCGACGATCCCGTGCAGCCAGCGGTGGGTGTGCGCACCGGCCTGTTGATGGACGCCGGCCTGCTGACCATGCACTGGGAACTCGGCGTCGAGAAATTCGCCAATGGCGAGGAACGCGTGCGGGTCGAGCTGCAGAACAATCTGCGCCTGTCACGCAATCAAGCGTTGAATCTGGAAGTGCTGTGGCGCGACCAGCAGCCTGAAGACACACTGGCGCTTGGCCTGCGGTATCAGTACTACTATTGATGCGCATGGTTTTCCGACGCGCACTGTCGCTGCTTCTGTTCCTTTGCATCGGCCTGTCCGGTTGCACCTCGGTCTTCGTGCACCCGGATCGCATCGCCCATCTGCAGGAACGCCCCTTCGGCACGCCGACTGAAGACGTCTGGATCAAAACGCGCGATGGCAGCCGCCTGCACGCGCTGTACATGCCGGCGCAGGGCGCGCGTCGCGCCACCGTGCTGCATCTGCACGGCAACGCCGAGAACGTCAGCTCGCACGCGCACATGGTGAGCTGGCTGCCGGCGCAGGGTTACGCGGTACTGGCGCTCGACTACCGCGGCTATGGGCGCTCCGAAGGCGAAGCCGATGTCGACACGATTCACCAGGACGCCGAAGACGCGCTGGCCTGGCTTGCCGCGCGGGGCGAACACGACACCGGTCGGCTGATCGTCTTTGGCCAGAGCATCGGCGGGTCGGTCGCGATCCGCCTGATCGCAAGCTCGCCGTGGCGGGCGCACGTCGCCGCCGTCGTTGCCGACAGCGCGTTTTCCAGCTATCGCCGCATCGCGCGTGAAAAGCTCTCGCAGCTGTGGTTGACCTGGCCACTGCAATGGCCGTTGTCGCTGCTGATCTCCGACCACTACGCTGCGATCGATGTCGTCGCCGACATCAGCCCGATTCCGCTGCTGCTGATCCATGGCGAGCGCGACTTCATCGTTGATCCCAGCCACACAAAGCGCCTGTACGACGCGGCACGCGAGCCGAAATCACTGTGGCTGATTCCGGAAGGCACGCATATCGATGCCATGCATCGCAAGGCCGAGCGTGCGCGCTTCCTGGAGTTCCTGAACGACGCCGTGCGGCGCACGAAATGAATTCCTGACAGCCCGGCGTTGCGGCATCATGCAGGCTCAGGGTTGACCGGTTGCCTGCTATGCGCGCCTTTCGCTACTACGACTTTCTGCTGGCCGGCATGGTTGCGGTGCTGCTGTGCTCGAACCTGATCGGGCCAGGCAAGGTCTGCGCGATCACGCTGCCGCTGTTCGGTGAACTGTCGTTCGGCGCCGGCAACCTGTTCTTCCCGGTCGCCTACATCTTCGGCGACGTACTGACCGAGGTCTACGGCTATGCGCGCGCGCGTCGCGCGATCTGGGCCGGCTTCGCCGCGATGATCTTCGCAACAATCATGTCGGCCATTATCGTCAACATGACACCCAGCCCCAACGAACCCTGGAACGCCACGCTGCAGCCGGCACTGGAAGTCGTCTTCGGCAACACCTGGCGCATCGTTGCTGCGAGCATGCTCGCGTATTGGGTTGGTGACTTCGTCAATTCCTACGTGATGGCGAAGATGAAAGTCTGGAGCCAGGGCCGTCATCTTTGGATGCGCACGATCGGCTCGACTGGCTGCGGCCAGGCCGCCGACTCGCTGATCTTCTACCCGCTCGCGTTCTACGGTATCTGGACCAACGACGCGCTGATCGCCGTCATCATCTTCAACTTCGCGATGAAGGTCACGGTCGAGATCGTATTCACGCCGCTGACCTACTTCGTCGTCAACCGCCTCAAGCGCGCTGAAGGCGTCGACATCTACGACACGGATACGAAGTTCACGCCGTTCTCGTTGAGTGATTCCGGGAACGAGAAATCGTTGTGATTGATTAGTGACAACTAACTTGGTCCAACTACAATTAACTCGGTCCAAGTTTTGTAATCGTTATCCTACGCACTGACCGGCACCGGCAGCTCCTGAGCGTTTCCGAGTCGTCGCCTTGGTATCGCATCGGCCCCAATCGGTAGCGGGCATTCGCTTTATCGCAGCATCTGCCGCGACCGGGCGAATCTCGGATCGAACCAGCCGAAGTCGAGGTCGATATCCTCATTGCAGGCAAACAAGCGAGGCGCTTAGAGCGAGCGCCCCCTACGGGCGAGCGTTTGTGGATTCACGTCCCACCCGGCGCACGAGCGTATAGCTCGTTATCCTCAAAATAGCCGAGTGACGGTCGAATCTAGCGGACCGCTGATCGCTGCTACCTAACCCTCAGGCCGCCGGGTATGCTCCGCCAATAGAACGAGAACTGTCGAGGAGTCGTCGTGGCTGAGTCGGAATCGCCCTTAGAGCCGCTTTTGGATACCGAGCGCGACTTGCGCAGAGAATATCGCCGACGAAATAGCATTTGGGAGTTGAAGTCGGTATCGCACGCCGACGAAGAGGCCCAGGTTCAATTGGGCTGGTCAATTCATCGGCGCCTCAAAACGACTGTAAAGCTCCAAAAGGAGCGTCCACTAGACGAGCGACTTGAAAATAAGTGGTGGACCCTGCTGTACAAGATGGGGTACCAGGAGATGAATGCGGGGCGGCAGTTTCGCATTCTCATGAAGCGGCGCAATCAGGTTGAAGGCAAGAAGCAGATCGATGTATTTGCTCGAGACGACGAGACAGTCATCATCGCTGAATGTAAATCGTGCGAGCGCCTACGCAGTCGCAGCCTGCAGAAGGACATTGAAGAGTTTGGCGCCCTGAAAGGAGACCTTTCCGGTGCCATCAAAAAATTCTACGGCGCTGACTTCAAGCCCAAGATTCTTTGGTTCTTCGTTACAGAGAATGTGATCTGGTCTGACGAAGACATCGCTCGCGCAAAAGCGCAAAACATTAAGCGCGTCACCGAGAATGAGCTGCCCTACTACACACAGCTCGTGGAGCACTTAGGCCGAGCAGCCAGATTTCAGTTTCTTGCAGAGTTCCTCAAAGACCAGCCGATTCCCGGCCTCGAAAACCTCAAAATCCCGGCAACACGCGGAAAGCTAGGTGGCAAGACTTTCTATTCATTCGTCACCACGCCGCGTCATCTCTTGAAAATTGCGTTTGTTAACCATCGGACGTTGGATGACCCCGAAGGTCATCCTACATATCAGCGTTTAATTCAGAAGACCCGACTCCGTGACATCGGGAACTTCATCGTTGAAGGTGGCTATTTTCCGAACAATCTGCTCATCAGCTTCATCAAGGAGCCACGGTTCGACATTCTTGAGAAGGACATTCATACCGACGTCCACTACGGTCAGCTTTACCTGCCCAGCACCTATAAGTCGGCATGGATAATCGACGGTCAACATCGTTTGTACGGCTATGCAAATTTGCCGGAGAAACACCTCGACGAGAAGCTCGTCGTGGTTGCATTTGATGGACTGAAAAAGAATGAAGAAGCCAACTTGTTCGTGACCATCAATCATGAGCAGAGATCGGTGCCAAAAAATCTACTCGACGATCTTGAAGGGCAACTTAAGTGGGGCTCGGAAGATCCGAATGAGCGGATCGGTGCTTTGGCTGCCAGGATTCTGCAGCAAGTAAATCGCGACCTCAGCAGCCCGTTTTACAATCGCTTCACCGCTGAGGGGCTGAAATCGACGAACAAGGCTTGCCTCACGCTGCCCCAAGTAAAGTCCGGCATTCGCCGATCGAAGCTCGTCGGCATTGCAGTCACGAAAAGCGACTACGAGAAAGGGTTGCTCTGTGGCTCGACCGACAACGCCACGCTGCTTCGCGCCCAGAAGGTTTTCAATGGGTACTTCGGTGCAATCTCGAACGCCGACATTGTTCGCTGGGACAAGGGTCGTGAAGGCAGGATTTGCACCAACGAGGGCGTCCAAGCGTTCACCCTACTACTAGGAGAGATAGCGCACTACCTGTTCAAGGGCGACGTGGGAAAATTCCTCAAAAGGAGCGAACAGCAGCTCTTGGCGGACATTTCTCCTCTTATTGAGCCAATACTTACGTTCATTCAAACGGGGGGGCCAGCAGTCGATGAGACGTTCACCGTACCCTTCGGCAGCGGAGGTCCAAAGGAGTACTTATTTCGCCTCGTTCGCCTAATTCGCCCCTCCTTCCCAGATTTCGGGCCGGATGACTTCGAAAAATGGGAACTTGCACAACGCGAAGACCTCAGGCGACAAGCGGATGACCAACTGCAGAAGATCGAGCTCCGTGTGCGTAAGCATATTTTCACTGTTTTTCGCCAACTTTTCGGCGAAGTGAAGGATGCGTACTTTGACAAAGGCGTCTCCAACAGAGAGTTCAAGATCAATGCATTGAAGAAATCGATGGAGTACGAGATTGAAGATCGTGGCCCGCCGGAGACTTACCTCGATTTCATTGAGTTGAAGAAGATTGTTGAGGCTAAGGACCGTTGGAAGCTATTTAAGCCTGTCTTTGACATTCCCTTGCGCGATACGCCGAAAGGTCAAGCGAAGAACATCGACTGGATGGAACGGATCAATGAGCTCCGGCGAATCCCGGCGCATCCGGCGGAGGGGCGAACTTATAAAGCGGATGATTTCGATCTAATCGATCTGATCTGCAATACACTGGAGACTCGAATCTCTACATTTAACTACGAGGCGGTTTCGCTCAATGACATCAGCTAGCGAGACTCCTCTCGTACCTGTTCTCAAGTGGGCCGGCGGTAAGCGCTGGTTGATCGGCCACGACCAGAATTTGTTCCCGGCCACTTTCAATCGCCTGATCGAACCATTTGCCGGCGGTGCCGCAGTGTTCTTCTGCTTGGCTCCGACAAGGGCATGGCTCAACGACGTCAACGTGGACCTGATCGATACTTATCGTGCGATCGCAGGAGATTGGAGAGCGGTGGTGCGCCTTCTAAATATGTACCAGCGCAACCACTCCGAGGAGTTCTACTACAAGGCGCGAGACTCCAAACCGCGTTCATTGGCGGGGCGCGCGGCCAAGTTCATTTATCTCAACCGAACTTGCTTCAATGGCTTGTATAGAGTCAATCTCAACGGAGACTTCAATGTCCCGATCGGCACCAAGTCTTCCGTCCTACTTCCGGAAGACGATTTTGCTGAGGCCGGCCTGCGCTTGAGCAAAGCTCGCCTGACGACGTGGGATTTTGAGCGTGTGATTAACCAAGCTCTCGAAGGTGACTTCGTGTTTGCTGACCCGCCATACACCGTTCGTCACAACTTGAACGGCTTTATCAAATACAACGAGAAGCTCTTCTCCTGGGCGGATCAGGAACGATTGCACGATGCGCTGGTTCGGGCAAGTGAAAGAGGAGCGCATGTTGTTATGAGTAACGCGGATCACGCGAGCATTCGCGAACTCTACGCAGACTCGCAGGAGATGCATTCAGTCACTCGGCAAAGCGTCATGGCCGCATCATCTGAGAAAAGAAAAGTCACGACAGAGCTGCTGGTTCGCATTTAACTTTCAGATCACTCGATCGGCACCAGCGCCCTCTGGGGCGATCAACCGCTCAAGGCCTGACCAAAGGTCGGGTCGATTTCCTGAAAATCGACGATGTCCTTGCACCAGGCAGGATCGCGATGCGCGTTCCAAAATGGATTGGTGTCGGCAAGCACTTCGTCCAGGTACTGCAGAAAACCTAATCGGTGGCCCAAGGCATAAGTTACGCCGCTCTGGGAAGACCCCGTTAAGTTCCACCAAGCAGATGACGATCAATGGCATCGAAAGCTGACTGCGGCATCGCAGGCAGCGTTCTAGCTCCAGCGCATTTCCCGGAAGCCAGGTATCAGATGGGTGAGCCCGAATTCACTCGCGATGAAACTGAATATAAACTCTTACACATAGCGAATTAGATGTTCTAAAAACTATATGTAGCTATTTATTGAAGTATTAGTTCAAGTTCTTTATAATTCTCTGTATGTAGCTATTAAATTGCTCTATTCACTATGTATGAAGAATAGCAAGATAACTAAAAGGCGTCCGGAAAGTTCGCGCGCGAGCGCCGCCCTCAAGGATGAGGACCGGGAGCTGCTGTCGCTGCTGGGACAGATCATCCGCGGCCGTCGCATCGAGATCGCCATGACCCAGAAGGAGGTGGCCGACCGGATGCTGATTGGTCAGGCCACGGTCGCGCGGATCGAAGAAGGCGATCCTCGGGTGGCGATGGGGTACTACCTGGGTGCTTGCCGCCTTGTCGGCGTATCGCTCCTGGAACCTGCAGACATGATCAAGGAAGCCAAGGGACTTGATAGCACCCGACGGCGGGCATCGAACCGCATGAGCACTGACGACAGGTTCTCCTGATGGTCGACAAATGCACCGTCTGGAGTGACCTCGGCGGAACGTTGGTTCGTGTTGGCTTAGTGACACACGCGGGGCGACGCGGAGAGTTCAACTATGTCGATCCGTATCTGGACAGCGCCGGACCCGCGATCGACCCCATCAATCTGAAAGTAGCGCGCGAGGTATATCGAACCGGCACCAATCACGGCGTCTTCGGCGTCATCGACGACACAGGCCCCGACAGCTGGGGCAGGCGTGTGCTCAAAACGCTCGAACCCGAGAAGTACGCAACGGCTGGCCCGTTGGATCTGCTGCTCATGAGCAGTGGTTACGGCATCGGCAGCCTGATGCTCTCCAGGGACGCCCGCGCGCGACCGCGCCGTTACCGCGGCGTTTCGCGCGCACAGCTCGGCGGTGCTGCGGAAAGCGCGCACACGATCGAACTGGGCGGGGTGCCTGCTGCGAATCTGCGCGAACTCATGCGTGCGGCAACATCGGCCGGCGGCGCCCATCCGAAGATTCAGGTGACGGATGACGATGGCACCGAGTGGATTGCCAAATTCCGCTCCGTCGACGACGTCATCGAAACACCACGCGTCGAATACGCGACGATGCAACTGGCGCGCCTGCATTGCGGCATCAACGCGGCGCGCGTCGACCTCAGCGCCATCGGCGAACGCTCCGCTGTGCTGGTCAAACGCTTCGATCGCGAGCACGGCAACGAGCACTACGCCAGCGCGCATGCGCTCTGGAATCGCGAGACGGCGGCGGCGGATGCCACCAACACCTGGGCAACGTATGCCGGCATCGTTGCGCTGCGGCAGGCACTGCCCGGCGAGGGCGTCAGCGACGACGCTGTGGAGCTGTTCCGCCGCATGGTCTTCAACGTGATCATCGGCAACACCGACGATCACGGCAGGAATCACGGATTCCTGATGGATCCCGCCGGCAAATGGCGTCTGGCGCCTGCGTTCGATGTGCTGCCGGCCATGCGCAACCAGGTCCATGTCCATGCGCTCGGCATCGGTCCGCGGGGCCCGGTGCGCAGCTTCGAGAACGTACTGGGCGGCGTGGCAAACTTCGGGCTGGACGCAAAGAAGGCCGCAGGGATGATTCGCGAAATCGGCGATGGCGTGCGCACCCACTATCCCCGCCTGCTGCAGGAGGCAAGGTGCACCGGCTCAGACCGGGATGCTGTGCTGGCGCGCTGCATGTTTCCGGACCAGGCGCTCTGAATGAGCGCAGCTGCCGCGCGATGGATCCGGCACGGTCATACTGTGCAGGCCGTCCGTCAGAGAAGGATCGCCACGATGCGTTTCGCGCTTCCACTCAGCTTCGCAATCCTGGCCATGTCCGTCTCGGCGCAGACGGCGCCGTCACCCTGCGGCAGCGCGGAGCACCGCCAGTTCGATTTCTGGCTCGGTGCGTGGCAGGTGAAGAAGCCGGACGGCGAGATCGCTGGTACCAACCGCATCGAATCGCAGCACGGTGGCTGCGTCATCCATGAGCGCTACGCCAACAGCCGCGGCTACAGCGGCGAGAGCCTCAACACCTATGACGCGTCGCGCAGGCTCTGGCATCAGACCTGGGTGGACAGCTCCGGACTGCTGCTGCTCCTCGAAGGCTCGTTCAACGGCAAGCGTATGGTGCTTGAGGGGCAGACCGCCGGTCCGGTGCAGCCCACCAAGCACCGGATCACCTGGACACCCAACCCGGACGGCACCGTGCGGCAACTGTGGGAGAACTCGAATGACGACAGCGCGTGGGCTGTGGTCTTTGATGGTCTTTACATCAGACCATAGCTGCCGCGACGCGCAGCAACAGGAGGCGGCATGGTCGAGACACTGAAGGGCATCGTATGTGTCGTCGGCATTGGCGGCATGGTGGGCGGAGCCTGCGCCGCTACACCCGTGCCGCGTCTGTGGCCGATCGAAGTCGACGGCAGGCACGGGGCGATCGATCGCAGCGGCAAAGTGGTGGTCGAACCACAGTACGATTCCGCAATCGAGTTCTCCGGCGGGATGGCGCGCGTCACGCAGAACGGCAAGACCGGCTTCATCGACGCGACAGGCCGGCTTGCGATTTCGCCGAAGAAGATGCTCAGCAGAGGCAGCGGTGATTTCGCCGCCGAGATCAGCATCGCGGCGTTGATCAGCCCGGAGTTTTCGGAAGGCCTCGCGGTGTTCCGGCTCGATGATCGCGAGGGCTATGTCGACATGAATGGCGATGTCGCGATCGCTGCACAGTTCGATCAGGCCTTGCCGTTCCACGACGGTCTGGCCATCGTCCGCTCCGGTTCGAAGTTCGGCTGGATCGATCGCAGGGGCGAGAGCGTCATTGCTGCAGCCTTCGACAAGGCACAGCCGTTCAGTGACGGGCTGGCCTGCGTGCTGGTCTACGACAAGGGCGGATACGGTTACATCGACCGCAAGGGTCATTGGGTGATCGACGCGCAGTTCAACTATGCGTATCCGTTTGCCGAAGGCCGCGCACGCGCGCAGCTCAAGGGTGGGTACGGCTACATCGACAAGGCTGGCAAGACGGTGGTCGAGCCGCCCGGCGACTACAGGATCTCGACGGATTTCTCCGGCGGACGCGCAGCGTTCCACCACGGCGCGGGCTGGGGCTATCTGGATCCGTCGGGCACAGTCGCCATCGCACCGGTCTTCTTCGGCGGCTACGCATTTCATGAAGGCCTGGCGCGGGCGACACTGAGCGGCGGGATGACGCCCGAAGGCAAGCGAACCGAAAAGCGCTTTGGCTACATCGGGCTGGACGGCAGTTTCGTCATCCAGCCGCAGTTCGACGACGCCGGCGACTTCAATGAAGGCCGTGCCGGCGTCGGCGCCGACGGCAAGTACGGATTCGTGGACGCGCAGGGCAAGCTGCGTGTCGCGCTGCGTTATGCCGGTGTCGAAAGTTTCTCCGGCGGCCTCGCCCGCGTGTGGATCCAGACTGCCGGACGCGGTCCGCATGCCTACGTCGATCCGGATGGGCACGAGGTCTGGAGGTCGCCGTAGCAAGCCATGCTCAGAAAAACATGACGCACCGCTGCATCCGACGATGGAAGGCATGACCGCGATCGCACAGGCCTTGAACCTGCAACTCGGCAAGTAAGGCCTCCTGCGCCTGCAGAAATTTCCGGAGAGATCGAATGAAGGCCAGCGAAGCGCTGAACCGCCTGGCGCAGCTACCGCAGTTTCAGGAATCGAAGACCGGCAAGTCCGGGTTGATCTGGCGCGTCCTGAATCTGGAAACCAACGTCGGCTACGCGGGCAGGCTGACCGCGAGCCGCGAGGTTGATGAAGATGTTGGACTGCAGTCATTCGGCAACGCGAGTGCCGGTGGCGGCAGCGAACCGATCCAGGGCGACCGACTGCGTGCGCTGGTCGAATATTTCGAGAGACGGGCAGGCCGCTAGGGCCTGCTAACGTTCAGTCGCGCAGCACGCAGTCGATGTCATAGCTCAGCGTCACCGGGCAGACGACGCTACGCCGTGGCGCTGACGACAGCACGCCGCTGCACTGCAAATCTCCGCTTGCGGTTCTTGAGCGACTTTTGGCAGCACCGGTGATCGCTCTGGTCAGATCGAAGCCACCGCCCTCGCATTCCTTGGAAGGGCATTGCATGTGGAAATACGCCTGCATGTCGCCGGTGTAGATCTGCTTGTACGGTGAAAGGCGGTCGGCACCGGTGAAGCGCACGCCCAGAGAAATGTGCTTTAAGGCGGGAAAGCAGGAGGAGATGGTTTGCGCCGTCTGATAGGTGTGTAGCCGCTGCTCACGCAGTTTCAGATCGATGGCGCGCGGTTTGTATGCCATAGCACAGCAGCTCGCAAAGAGAAGGTTATTCGGGAATGCCGGTGCTGACCGGCTCTGGATTTGCCACGATGCGCGTGGCCAGAGCCCAGCCCGTGTTCAACCCTTTGCGCAGCACGGTGCCGCACGCGGCACAGGCGTACAGCTTCTGGTTGCCCGTGGCGGCATAGCCTGAGGTCCGCGCAGAGCCCGGCCGGTCCAACCGGGCATGCGGTTTCCAGGTCGAGGGCAAGCCGATCTGGTCCGAGCACTTCTTGCAGGTCATGTGCCGGTTCCTTCAGATGTCGCTGCCCAGCTCTGGGAACTCGAGGCCCGAAATCGTTGTGCGAAGCTCGGGCAGGTCATCTTCCTTGAGCACCGACAATCCGACGAACCCGGCCGCCACTTCCTTGAGCGTCAGCACCGTCGACTTGTGATCCTGCCAGGGCAGGTGAGCTACCGCGCCGCGCGCCAGCTGGCGCGCGCGTTTGGACGCGACAAGGCACAAGCTGAAGTGATTGGGAATACGGGCGAGACAGTCTTCTACAGTGACGCGTGCCATGGGACATTCCGCAAATTGCCGCAATAGCACGGTGATGCACTATATAGACATATCTCCGCCTTCACGGACCGTCGGTCTGAAATATTCGCCTTAGGGCCTGTTAACGCTATGGCGTCTTCGTGCCGAAGACCTGAGACGGAGACCGTTCTGGCGCAGTGCAAGGAAGAAGGAGCGCGGTGTACTGGACGTACACGAGCGAGTTCTGACGCCGCAATGCGCCAAAACGGTCCCGCCCTTCGGGTGCCACGGGATTTGCGGCCATGCGGCGTTGCGACCTCCTCCTGGAACCATCGAATTTGATCGGTCGCGCCTTGCCTGGCCGCAAATCTCGTGGCATCACACCGACCGACATAGCGTTAACAGGCCCTACTTCTCTCCAAACAGCGGGCGGAACTCGGCATAACCCTCGCCAGCAAGCTTCTCCACCGGGACGAACCGGATCGACGCACTGTTGATGCAGTAACGCTTGCCGCCGCGATCCTTGGGCCCGTCGTCGAAGACGTGGCCCAGATGCGAATCGCCGACGCGGCTGCGCACTTCGGTGCGTGTCATCCCGTAGCGGGTGTCTGTCCGGTAGTGAGTCACGTCCGGAACGATCGGGCGCGTGAAGCTCGGCCAGCCGCAGGCGGAGTCGTATTTCTCGTTAGAGGTGAACAGCGGCTCTCCGGTCACCACGTCCACGTAGAGGCCCGGCACGTAGTTGTCCCAGTACTCGTTGCTGTACGCGCGCTCCGTGTCTTCCTCCTGGGTCACAGCGTACTGTTCCGCGGTCAGCGACTTGCGCAGCGTGGCGTTGTCCGGCTTGCGGTAGCGGGCTGGATCCACTTTCACCTGCGCAGGCGGAACGGTGGCATTGGTCAGGCTGGAAAAATCGGTGTGGCAATAGCCGTCCGGATTCTTCTCCAGATAATCCTGGTGGTAGTCCTCGGCGAGGGCGAACTGCGTCAGCGGCAGCAACTCGGTCACGACGGGCTTGTTCCAGCGGCTGCGCTCTGTCTTCGTCACCGCATCCGCTACGGCGCGGTCGGACGGATCCTTGTAGTAGATGCCCGTCCGGTACTGCACGCCTCGATCGTTGCCCTGCTTGTTCAGCGAAGTGGGATCGATGATCTTGAAGAACAGCGTCAGCAGTTTTTCGAGGCTGACGCGCCTGGGGTCATAGCGCACGCGCACGGCTTCCGCGTGACCTGAGCCATCTATCACGTCGTCGTAGCTCGGGTTGGGGGTAGATCCGTTGGCGTAACCGGACGCGGCATCGGCCACGCCGTAGACACGGGCGAAATATGCCTCCACGCCCCAGAAGCAGCCGCCCGCCAGCCAGATCTCCTTCAGTTCGGCTTTGCTGTAATCCACGCCGACATTGGGGTTGGGCGGGAAACGCGTGCTGACACGCGCATTGCTGCCCTTGGCCTCGTCGAAGTGGGCAACAATCCAGTCGTTGGAAACCTGCCCCGTGTGTACGTCGATGCGTTTTCCTTGCGGGCTGAGCCACATCGACGACGGATACTTGTCCACGCCCAGCGAGGCGGCAAACCGGCCGCCGGAATCGATCAGAATCGGCACATCGAACTTTCGCGCCTTGGCCCAGGACCTGAAATCGCCTTCCGGCATTTCACCCAGATACTCGGGCGAAGCGATCGTCAGCACTTCCACGTCGTCGCTCTTGTTGGCAGCCAGGGCTTCGACCTCGGACATCCCGGCCAAGCAGATCGGACACCAGCTCGCCCAGAACTTGATGTACAGCTTCTTGCCGCGGTAATTCGCCAGGCTGACGGTTTTTCCGTCCAGATCAGATAGCGTGACATCCACAACCTGGCCCGACGCATTGGAGGTTTTGGTCGACGACTCCGTCCCTGCCGAACAGCTGGCGGCAAACATCAGGCCGGTCAGGAAGACGGAGGTCAGGACTGCTTTCGATACGTTCATGTGACATCCCGGCGGACGCGCGTCCGATGAGCAATGCGGTGGTCCCGCTGATTACGGGAAAGTACATCGCATTGGACGCACCCGGATGAAAATAGTGCCGCTGCCGGACTCACGGACATATCTGCCGGCCGCTGGGCAATGATTTCAGCGAGAAGGCGACCGTTACCGCGCGTTTGAGCTGACCCGCCAGATGATATTGCCGACATCGTCGGCGACGAGCAGGCCACCGCGCCGATCGATCGCCACGCCGACCGGCCGGCCGTAGGCATCGCCGTCTTCGCTGAGAAATCCGGTCAGTACATCGACGGGTTTGCCGTTCGGCTTGCCATCCGCAAACGGCACGAAGATCACCTTGTAGCCGCTGTGCGGCTTGCGGTTCCAGGAGCCGTGCTGGCCGATGAACATGCCTTCGGCGAACTGCGCTGGCAGGGTGTTGCCTTGCGCATTGCTGAGGCCGAGCGAGGCGGTATGCGGGCCGAGTGCGTAGTCGGGCACGCGGGCCCTGGCGACCATGTCGGGCCGCGGTGGTTGCACACGCTCGTCGACGTGCCTGCCGTAGTAACTCCACGGCCAGCCGTAGAACGCGCCGTCATCGACCGAGGTCATGTAGTCGGGCACCAGATCGCTGCCGATCTCGTCGCGTTCGTTGACCGCAACCCAGAGCTTGCCGCTGCGCGGCTCCCAGGCCATGCCGACCGGATTGCGCAGACCAGATGCGTAGACGCGCTGGCGGCCACTGGCGACATCGATCTCGAGGATCGCGGCGCGATCGATTTCCTTTTCGAGGCCGTTCTCGGCCACGTTGCTGTTCGACCCGACGCCAACGTAAAGCTTGCTGCCGTCTGCACTGGCGATCAGGCTCTTCGTCCAGTGGTGATTCAGCGCACCACCCGGCAGCGGTGCGATACGTGTGCCGCTGCCGCTGATCCGTTCTTCGCCGAGGCGATAGTCGAAGCGGAGCACTGCATCCGTGTTGGCGACGTAGAGGCGATCGGCAAACCAGGCCATGCCGAACGGTGCGTTGAGCTTTTCAAGCAGCACTGAGCGCTGATCAGCGACGCCGTCGCCATCGACATCACGCAGCAGCGAAATGCGGTTCGCGCTCGGCACACCCGCGCCGGCGCGCTTCATGACGACACCGGCAATCCAGCCCTTGATGCCGGCGCTGTCTTCCGGACGATCCGGTGCATTGGTCTCGGCGACCAGCACATCGCCATTCGGCAATACATGCAGCCAGCGCGGATGATCGAGCGCATCCGCGAACGCAACCACCCGCAGGCCGGTTGCTGCACGCGGCTTGCCTCCTTCGGACCAACCCTTGGCGGGCGCGATATTGATCGTCGGCAGCAGCGCCTTCACTGGCGCGACGAGTTTCGGTGTTGGCCCGGTGCCGTCTTCGACGGTCAGCTGCGCTTCTTCGGCGTGGGCGCGCGTGCCGAGCAGCAACATCAGTACAAAGCACAACACGCGGCGCTGTTTCATTGCGGTCCTTCTCAGTCCAGGCTTGAAATATCGGAAGACTTCATCCGGCCGCACGCACGGATGCACGGATCTTCATCAGGCTGCGCAGGCCGCTGTCGATCTGATCGAGCAAGGCGTGACGGTCTTCCGGTCTCAGATCGTTGCGTCGCAGGATGCGCACCGCGCCGAGGATCGCCTCCGAGCCGGCCGTCGCATACCACTTCATGTCTGCAAGCGCCGCTGCCGATGGCCGGTTCAGCATTGCCCGCGCAACCAGCACTTCCGCAAGTCGCGCCAGGTCGGTCAGCGTATCCAGCTGCGCCTTCGTCCAATGCCGCGGCTGGTTGTCGACAACACAGAGTGCGCCCAGGTGGTGACCGCCCATGGCGGTCACCGGGACGCCGGCATACGCGGTCACGCCGTGGTGCATCACTGCATCGTTGTGCTGGAGTACCGGATGCTGCCGCGCATCGTCGATGACCACGGCGCCCTGACCGGAAACCACCCACTGACACAACGACTGGCTCAACGGAACGTCACGCGGCTCGGAATCCGCGATCCCGACGCTGCTCTTCAGGTACTGCCGGGTGCGGTCGATCAAGGTCATTGCGGCGATGGGCGCGCCGACCAGACGTGCCGCCAGTTGCGTGAGATGGTCGTAAGCGGCCTCCGAATGCGTTCCGAGCAGGCCGGAAGCGCGCAGGGCGGCGAGGCGCGCCTCGGCCGCCATCGTCGCCTGCGGCGCTTCTGTCGGTGCTGGCGGTTTGCCGGAGCTTTGGTGGATCAACGCGAGCACCTGCTCAGGCTTCGCGTTCAGCGGCAGACAGTGCTGCGCACCCGCCGTCTTCAGCGACTGCACGACGGCCGCATTGCCATCGGTCAATACCACGACGGGAATGGCGGCGGTGTGAACGTTGGCGCTCAACCAGTTCAGCGCCGTCTCGGCACCACCGCGCGGCAGATGGGTGTCGAGCAGGATGGCCGCGACATTGTTGTGCCGCGCAGAGCTGTAGACACGATGCGTGTCGTCGGCTTGCAGAACCTCCCAGCCTGAGGACTTGAACGCTTCTTCGTACGGAGTGCCGTGGGCGACCGCAATCAGAATTCTATGGGGGCTGGTCACGTCATCTCCAACATCAAGCAAGTGTTTCCGGATTCGACCAGCAAAGAGCGGTCGATGCAAGGTAGATGCACCGTCGATCCGCCATACTCGCCACGATGCACGAACCTAGGACAGCTGCCGGAGGCAGGCTACTCGCAGCTGACGAGCCAGCGGCGTACACCGTCGAATGTGAGTCCGGGCATTCCGGCTGGTTGTTGATCTGCGATCACGCCGGCAACCGGGTTCCGCGCAAGCTCGCATCGCTCGGCTTGCCGGACACTGAACTGCAGAGACATATCGCCTGGGACATCGGCGCCGCGGCGGTCTCGCGCAAGCTCGCCCGCATGCTGGATTCGACGTTGATTCTGCAGACCTATTCGCGCCTGGTGATTGATTGCAACCGCCCGCTGAACAGCAGCGAATCGATCGTGCTCCTGAGTGAATGCACCGAGATCCCCGGCAACCGGAACCTCAGTGCGGCCGCTGCGCAGCAACGCGCGGATGAGATCTTTGTGCCGTATCACGCCTCCATCCGCGCGACACTCGATGCCCGACTGCAGCGTGGCCAGGAGCCCGTTCTGGTATCCATGCACAGCTTCACGCCGACCTATCTCGGTGAGCGGCGCCCCTGGCATATTGGCGTGCTGCACAACCGCGACTCCCGTCTGGCGCGCGCGCTCATTGGCGCGCTGCGGGCCGAGACGGGCCTGAACGTCGGCGACAACGAGCCGTACACAGTCGGTGACGACACGGACTACTCGATACCCGAGTATGGTGAGCGTCGCGGTCTGCTGCATGTCGGCATCGAGATCCGGCAAGATCTGATCGAAAACGAAGCCGGCCAACAGGAATGGGCTGCTCGTCTGGATCGATTGTTGCGTGTCTGTTCGGTGCCCTCATTCAATCGTTAATTCCGAACCGGATCACCGGGTCGGCCAATACCGCTGCCCGCGAGTCCGCTCATGCAAATCCGCTTTGGCTACGAACTGGTCTACCAGTGTCCACAGTCGACACCGATGATCCTGACGCTGCATGTGCACTACACGCGCACCTCGGATCTGGTCAGGCCCGATCAGCTCCGCACCGATCCCAGCGTGCCGATCACGATGTATCGCGATGGCTTCGGCAACTGGTGCAGCCGCATCGTCGCGCCCGCCGGGCGCATCCGCCTGACGGCCGATGGCCTGATCAACGATCGCGGGCTCACCGAGCCGGTCGCCCTGGACGCCATCCAGCACCCGGTACAGTCGCTGCCGGAGGAAACACTCGTGTATCTGCTCGGCAGCCGGTACTGCGAAACCGATCTGCTGACCGACGTCGCCTGGAAACTGTTCGGCCACACGCCGCTCGGCTGGCAACGCGTGCAGGCGATCTGCGACTTCGTCAATCAGCACATCACCTTTGGCTACCAGTACGCGCGTTCGACCAAGACGGCGTGGCAGACCTACAACGAGCGTCAGGGTGTCTGCCGTGACTACGCGCACCTCGCGATCACGCTGTGCCGTTGCCTGAACATTCCGGCGCGCTATTGCACCGCGTATCTCGGCGACATCGGCGTTCCCGCAGTCGATGCGCCGATGGATTTCGCCGGCTCGATGGAGGTCTATCTCGGCGACCGCTGGCATTCGTTTGATCCGCGCAACAATCAGCCGCGCATCGGCCGCATCCTGATCGCGCGCGGTCGTGATGCCGCCGATGTGGCGATCACGACGACTTACGGTCCGCATACGCTCGAGAGCTTTCGCGTGTGGACCGATGAGGTGAAGGCTGCGGCCTGATCCCGGGTGGATCAGTGCGTCGCGAAGTACCAGGCCAGAAAGCCGAAGATCCCGACTGCCGTCAGTCCGCTACCAACTTTGGTCGATGGCTGTTGCAGTGTGGCTTCCGAGGGATTGGCGGCGTTGTAATGCACGCTGACGGTGCTGCCAACCGGATACTTGTCGGTCCGCTTGCGCACGATCCATTCCGAGCCGGAGATCTCGATGGCGCTGACCCGGCTGGCGCGGTACTCCTGTCCGGCGACGGCGTAGCTGTATTCGATGTGCGGGTAGCTGCTCTTCTTGCTGCCGATTTTCCGCGTTTCGACTTCGCTGGTCAGGACCGTGCCGGGTGTGACGGCCCAGCCTGATGCGGTCCTGGGACGGAGCTGCATCGTGATCGTGCGCAGAAGCGAGAGCCCGGCCATCACCGAGAAGATCACGAGCAGATACGGGTGCCTGACCTGCGGCAGGTATGGCGCGAGCCAGTCCTTGATCTGATCCGGAAACAGGAACCCGCCGCCGATACCGGCCAGGATCACGAAGATTCCCGCAACCACAGCCCAGATGATGTGCAGGCCCACCGGCGGATCGCGTTCGAGCACGCTGTTGGCGGGCCTGTCCGGCTGGTAGTAGACCGCAACACTGTTGCCGACCGCGTAGAGTCTGAGAATCTCCGGAATGCGCGGATCGTTGTCGGCAATCTCGCCGATGCTGATGCGGCTGCCGGTGAAGCGCTGGCCATTGGCCTGATAGCTGTAGCGTACGGCAGGTCGATTGACCGAGCGCGTTGCCTCGCCGGTGACTTTCCGCCGCGTGGAAACCAGCTCACTGCTGACGATCTTGCCGATGGTCTTGGGCCAGGTCGATGCCTTGCGCACCTCGCGCAGCTTCACAAACGTTGCCGCAACGAGGATGCCGGGAATCGCCAACACGAACAGCACGACGAACCATCCATCCGTGCTCTGCAGCGAAGGCGGCAGCCAGCCCGGCAGCCAGCTGTCGGGAAACATCGCGACCAGGAAGAACAGCGCCGCGAAGCACGCGCCGAAGATGCCTGCGGCATGGTTGGTCGCCGACGAGAACTGCGCCTCATCCTCCGGCGCATCCGTATCGGCGGATCGCCACTTGCAGAGACTGCGCCAGCGATCGTCACGATTGAGGAAGCTGACGAACAGGGTCTGCAGCTGCGTGTCGTCGAGCACGGCGCGGGCCTTGAGCACTTCGCTGCCGAGGCTGCATTGCAGCGATAACGCCCGCCCCCCGTCGACAGGCTCGGCAAGCAGAAACGTATCGCCTTCTTCGAGCAGCAGGGACCAGTCTTCGTCACGCGGGCCTTGCCCGATGGCCTTGACGACATCCGCTTCGCCGGCTCGCGCCGCAAGCTGCTGCTCGCACAGGTCGAGTCTCATCACCGGCTCCGCGGTTCAGGCGGGGCACATGGTGGCGCCGTTCGGCCCGCATCTGCAAATGCTTCAGGGCGTGCCGAAATACCAGGCCAGCAAGCCGCAGATCACCGCCGCGATCAGTCCCTTGGCGAGATGGTTGTAGCCCGGATTCAGGGCCGCCTTGGCCGGATTTTTCCTGTTGTAGTAGACGCTCACGCTGCGTCCAACGGGATACCTGTCGATCATTGCGCGTACCACTGACTCCGACCCGGAAACGTCGACGTCCATGCGAATGCGGCTGCCGCGATACTCGCGCCCACCGACGCTGTAGCTGTACTCCAGCCGCGCATAACAGTGTTCGCTCCGCTCGCGCGATCTGGCGTCGCGCAGTTCGACCCTGCTGACCAGCACCTTGCCGAGCGTGACGGCCCACTCATCGTTGAGCCGGGACCGGGTCTGCATGGCCAGCGCACTGAGCAGGGAAAAGCCGGCGTTGAACGCGAAGAACAGGAACAGATAGGGATGGGAAAGCGTCGACCACCAGGCTTTGATCTGAACCGGGAACAGCGCCCAGCAGGCCAATGCCGCGAGCATCAAACCGAGATAGGGGGCGGAAACCCATAAGGCGCTGTGCGGCGTGGCCGGAGGCGTGACCGGCTCGCATTCGAGCACGCTGTTTTCTGGCTGGTCCGGCCGGTAGTAAACGGTGACGCTGGTGCCGGGCCTGTAGCGCTGCAGAATATCCGTGGTTCGCGGATCGTCATCGCCAATGTCGTCGAGGCTGATGCGATCGCCGGTATAGGGCTTGCCATCAACCTCATAGCTGTAGCGGACGGCCGGCAGATTCACGACTTGCAGCGCCTCTCCAACCACGCTGCGCTCCTCGGCGATCGCGTCACTGCGCGTGATCTTGCCGGTGGTCTGCGCCCAGCGAATGCGCTCGGGTTTGTTGTGCAGTCCGCGGCGTCTTGCCATCCCGAGCGCGGCAGCAACCGCAAACCCGATCCAGACAAGGATCCACGCGCCGCGATCCTGCAGCACCGGCGGCAGCCAGCCCGGGATCCAATGTCCGGGAAAAAGTACGGTCAGGACAATCAGTGCAACAAAGCCGAGCACCGCGAACAGAAACGCGCCTGATCGCGGCGCTGCCGGAGGGTGGTCAGCCGGCTCGTCGACGGCTTCGTCGGTCATGGCTACCCAGCGGCAGCGCCCGCGCCATTGCCCATCGCGATTCAGAAAGCTGACGAACAGGTCGCGCAGCTGCGCATCACTGAGCACATCGCGGGCCTTGAGCATTTCAGGGCCGTAGCCGCACTGCAGATCGAGTTTGTTGCGATCGCCGGCGGGTTCGGCGAGGAGAAAGTCATCGCCCTCTTCAAGCAGCAAGGACCAGCCCTCGTCGCGCGGACCTTGCGCAATGGCCTTCGCGACGTCCGACTCGCTGGCCTGCGCTGCAACGACCTGCTCAGACAGATCGAGCCTCATTTGCTCAGGCCGGCTTGCGGTCTGCTGCGACGATTGGCGCGGCCGACGTCGCCAGCCTGCACAGCACGATGCCGCCAAGCACCACCGCACCCCCGATCGCCTGCTGCGGACCGAAGCGCTCGGCGAGCAGCACCCACGCGAACATGGTCGCGGCCACCGGCTGCACCAGCAGGCTGACCGAGGAGAACGTCGCCGGCAGATGCGCGAGCGCGTAGGCAATCAAACCCTGACCGCCGACATGCGACAGCAGCGCAAGGCCAAGCAGCATCAGCCAGCTGTGCAGCGTCGGCGGCAGCAGGGCTTCGCCCAGAGCCAGCGCCAGCGGCGCGGTGGCGAGCGCGCCGACCAGGGTGCTCCAGAACATCACCTGCACGGTCGTGAACCAGCGCCGCTGGCGGCTGACCGTCAGCAGATAGCCGGCGTAGAACACGGCCGAAGCCACACCGAACAGGTCACCGAGCGCGGTTTCCATGCCGATCTCCAGGCTGTCGGCGACGAGCAGACCGGCACCGATAATCGCCAGCAGCAGGCCCAGCGCGAAGCGTCCGCTGGTGCGCTCGCCGAACAGTGCCCATGCGGCGAAGGCGACAAATACCGGTGCGACATTGGCGAGCAGGGTGGCGTTGGCAATCGAGGTGTAGCGGATCGACTGGTGCCACAGGGCGAGGTCCGCTGCGAAGAACAGGCCGGCGAGCCACAGCCAGTGCAGGTGGCCGCTGGCTGCTCCGGCTTCGGCTTCCGGCCGATCCTGGCGCCACAGCCACAGGCCGAGCAGCGGCAGGGCCAGCGCCAGGCGCCAGAATGCGGCGGTGCTCGGCCCGACCTCGGCGACGCGGACGAAGATCGGCGCCAGGCCGATGAGTACGGCGCCCAGAATCAGCGCCGGCAGGGCGCGGGCCGTCTCGTTTGTACTCACCGTCCAATCCCCGCTGTCTGGCGCATCGTCACGCTGGCCTTGGCCGGGACGGCAGGGCAAATGGGAGTCTGGAAATGGTGCGGGAAGAACGGCATGGCGGCGAAGATTAACAGCCCACCGCAGGCGGGTTGGCGTTTATGATCCGGCTGGCCGGAGACCCCTACCCGCGTTCCTTATGCACAACAGTCACTCACCACGGTTCTGCGCCACAATCAAGCGCATCTTCGGTAAGAATCTTGCAATGTTCGTGGAAGCTCATGTTTTGAAACAGGATATTCACGCGAATCTGATTGCGCGCGAATCTCAGTGGAGCGCCCGGACTTACTACATACCAGTAGGTCGGCAGGACATCCACAAGTTTATCCACAGGCTATGAGCGCCCTGCTGGTCACCGTCTGCGTCCCGGTTCCGCTGTTCGCTCAGTACGATTACCTCGTACCCGAAAATCTGGCGCCGACGCTACGGCGCGGCTGCCGCGTGCGGGTGCCGTTCGGGCGCCGCGAACTGGTCGGGGTGGTCGTCCGCGCACCCCATGAAAGCGCGGCTGAGGCCGGCAAATTCCGCCCGGTCAGCGCCGTGCTGGACGACAACCCGCTGCTGCCGACCGAGCTGCTCGCCCTCTGCGAATGGGCCGCCAGCTACTACCACCATCCGCTCGGTGAGGTGCTCGTCGCGGCCTTGCCAGGTCGCCTGCGCCATGGCGAGCCAGCCGGGCTGATCGAGCCACTGGCCTATGGCCTGACCGCAGCCGGCCGTACCGCACTGGCTGAACTGCCGGAGCGTCACCGCGCCCAGCGTGCGCTGCTTCAGGCACTGACCGACGGCCCGCGCCTGCGCACTTCGCTGGACACCAGCGCCGCCGCCATCAAGCACGCTGTCGAAGCCGGCTGGCTGCTGACGCAGACTCTGGACAAGGCACCGCTCGTGATCGGCCCGACACCAGCCCCGACACCCGAGCAGGCGGCGGCACAGGCGGAGCTGGAACAGGCTCACGGCTTCGACGCGAGCCTGATCGAGGGCGTGACCGGCAGCGGCAAGACCGAGCTGTACCTGCGGCGTATCGAGGTGCTGACCGAAAATGGCGGTCAGGCACTGGTGCTCGCGCCGGAGATCAGCCTGACACCGCAGCTCGAAGCGCGCTTCCGCGATCGTCTCGGCGACAGCGTCGTGAGCTTCCATTCCGGCATGACCGATCGCGCACGCGAGCAGGCCTGGCTGCGCGCGCGCAGCGGCAGTGCGCGGGTGATCGTCGGCACGCGCTCGGCAATCTGGCTGCCGTTCGCGCAACTGAAGCTGATCGTCGTCGACGAAGAACACGACACCTCGTACAAGCAGCAGGACGGTCTGCGCTACTCGGCGCGCGATGTGGCGATCCTGCGTGCGCAGAAGCTCGGCATCCCGGTGCTGCTCGGCAGCGCGACGCCGTCGCTGGAAACCCTGCATAACGCCGGGCAGAAGCGCTACCGCCACCTGCGCCTGCAGCAGCGCGTGCGCGGCTCGGCGCCGCCGAAGGTGCGCGTCCTCGACGTGCGTGCGCTCCCGCTCGATCACGGCCTTTCGCAGCCGCTGCTCAAGGCGATCGAAAAGCATCTCGACGCGAAGGGCCAGGTCCTGCTGTTCATCAATCGCCGCGGTTATGCGCCGGTGCTGCTGTGCCACGCCTGCGGCTGGAGCGCGCCGTGCACGCAATGCGATGCACACATGACCCTGCACCGCGGACGCAATCTGCTGATCTGCCACCATTGCAGCGCACAGCAGCCGGTGCCGCGCAGCTGCCCTTCATGCAGCGCTTCGCCGCTGATGGCGGTGGGCGCCGGCACCGAACGCATCGAGCAGGCGCTGGCGAACCGCTTTCCGCAGTACCGCGTCGCCCGCTTCGACTCCGACCGCGTCACCAGTCCGAGCGCACTCGCGCAGCAACTCGAAGACATCCGCGAAGGCCGCGTGCAGATCCTCGTCGGCACGCAGATCCTCGCCAAGGGCCACGACTTTCCGAACCTGTCGCTGGTCGGCATCGTCTCCGCCGACCAGGCGCTGTACGGCACCGACTTCCGCGCCGTCGAACGCATGGGCCAGCTCGTCACCCAGGTCGCCGGTCGCGCCGGTCGCGGCGAGGTCGCCGGCGAAGTCTGGCTGCAGACGCATGAGCCGGATCATCCATTGCTGCGCACGTTGGCCGAGCACGGCTACCGCGCACTCAGCGAGGCCTTGCTCAAGGAGCGCGAGCAGACCGGTCTGCCGCCGTACAGTCACCTGGCCCTGATCCGCGCCGAATCGCAGGATGCCGGCGCGGCACTACGCTTCCTGAGCGATGCCCAGCCGCTGTTCAGCACCCGGCGCAGCGTGCTCGCGATGGAACCGATGGCCAGCGGCATGGAACGCCGTGCCGGTTTCGTCCGTGCGCAGATGCTGCTGCAGTCGGGCAGCCGTTCTGCGCTGCATGCGGTGCTGGGGGCGGCCGTGCCGCAGCTGGCGGGTGTCAGCGGCGCGAGGAACGTGCGGTGGTCAGTGGATGTGGATCCTTACGATCTGATGTGAGATCGGTGCAGGCATCTCGATACACCTGCTTCGCAGGCACTCGATGCGAACGGACTTTTTCTGAGCCGCCCCGAGCAAAACTCCGTTCGTCTCGAGTGCCGCGCCAGAGGCGCGGTGTATCGAGAGACCGCACAGAACCCGGCGAAATCGGTCTTCTCAGCTCGGTCTCCGCCCGTACCGGGTAGAATTCGCCCCCTTGCGACCCTCGGGTCGTTTTGCATAGCGGAACCATGAAAGAGCATTTGCAGGAGCTGCTGTCCACAGCGCTCAAACGCACCCTGGCCCAGGCTGGGGTTGAACACGCGCCGACGATCCAGCTCGACGCGACCAAGGACGCCAGGTTCGGCGACTTCCAGACCAACCTTGCGCTGCAATTGGCCAAGGCAATGGGCAAGCCGCCGCGCGCAGTTGCCGAGCAGCTGGTCAAGGAATTGCCGGATTCGACCCGCGTTGCCAAGGTCGAGGTTGCCGGTCCGGGCTTCATCAATTTCCATCTCGCTTCCGCCGCGTTCCAGGCGGTGGTGTCCGAAGTCCTGCAGCAGGGCGAGGCCTACGGTCGCGACGATTCCGGTGCCAAGGGCAGGATCATGGTCGAGTTCGTCTCGGCCAATCCGACCGGTCCGATGCACGTCGGTCACGGCCGCGGTGCCGCTTACGGCGATGCGATCTCCAACCTGATGGCGGCCACTGGCTGGACGGTGTGGCGCGAGTACTACATCAACGATGCGGGGCGCCAGGTCGACATCCTCGCGATCTCGACGTGGCTGCGTTACCTCGAACTGTGCGGCGAGACACTGCCGTTCCCGAAGCGCGGCTATCCGGCGGAGTACATCCAGCGCGCTGCGCAGAAGATCAAGGACGCGCACGGCGAGCAGTTCCGCCATGCCGCGTCGGTGGTGATGGCCGATCTGCCGGAAGAGCCGCTTGCGCCGGAAGGCGCCAGCGACAAGGAAAAGGATGCGATCAAGCTGCGCCAGGAAAGCTACGCCGATGCGCTGATCCTGCGCGCCAAGGCGCTGCTCGGCGACGGCTACGCAAGCGTCGTGCGTTCTGCGCTCGACGATCAGCTCGAAGTGATCCGCGGCACGCTGCAGTCCTTCAATGTGCGTTTCGACCAGTGGTCGTCGGAAGCAGCGCTGGTCAACAGCGGCTTTGTGCAGAAGGCGCTCAGGCGCCTCGCCGACAAGGGCCTGACCTACGAGAAGGATGGCGCGCTGTGGATGAAGACCGAGGCCTTCGGCGACGAGAAGGATCGCGTGCTGGTCAAGGCCGACGGCGCGGCGACGTACTTCTGCAACGATCTCGCTTATCACGTCGACAAGCTCGATCGCGGCTGGCCGCTGTTGATGGACGTCTGGGGCGCTGACCACCACGGCTACATCGCACGCGTGCGCGCCGCGATCGAAGCGCTGACCGAACGCAAGGATGCGCTCAACGTGCAGCTGATCCAGTTCGTCACGCTGTCGTCAGGGCGCATGGGCAAGCGCAGCGGTAATTTCGTGACGCTGCAGGATCTGATCGACGAGGCCGGCACCGACGCGACGCGCTTCTTCTACCTGACGCGTTCGCACGACCAGCATCTGGAGTTCGATATCGACCTCGCGCGTTCGCAGTCGAACGACAATCCGGTGTACTACGTGCAGTACGCGCATGCGCGCATCTGCACCGTGTTCAAGCAGTTCGCCGACAAGGGCGGCCAATGGGATCGCGAAACCGCGAAACTCACCCTGCATCGCCTCAGCAACGAGCACGAGAAGGCGCTGCTGACCCTGCTCAACCGCTATCCGGAAATGCTCGAGCGCGCGAGTGCCGCGTACACGCCGCACACCGTGGTGTTCTTCCTTCGGGATCTCGCCGAGGCGCTGCACTCGTACTACAACTCGCACCGCTTCATGGTCGACGACGATCCGGAGCTGCAGTCCGCACGTCTCGCGCTGATCCAGGCCGTGGGGCAGGTCATTCGCAACGGCCTGAACATCCTCGGCGTCTCAGCACCGGAACGCATGTAAGCCATGCCCAGGGACTACGCACAACGCGGCGGCAACAACCGCCAACAGGCCCGCGGCCGCAGCGGCGGCAAGCGCAAGGGTGGCAGCGGCCTGCCGGGATGGGTGTGGCTGTTCGCCGGATTGTCCGTCGGTCTTGCCGTCGCCGCCTTCGTCTACATCTCGCGGCCGATGAACGGCAATGCGGTACCGGTGTTTGAAGGGACGGATGCCGGCGAAGCTGTCGCGACCGAACAAGCGCCGGCGGCGACGAGCAAACCCAGGCAAGGCGGCAAGAGCACGACGACCGACAAGAAGGGCGCACCGATCACGCTGCCGCCGAAGGAAAAAGCACGCTTCACGTTCTACGAAATCCTGCGCGATCAGGAGGTCGTGATTCCGCAGGAAGCGGTCAGGGGTGATACACCACCACCGGCCGTGGTCGCCGCCGGCGACGGCAGCTTCGTGATCCAGGTTGCGTCGTTCCGCGCCCAGACCGAGGCTGATCGCCAGAAAGCCAGCCTCGCGCTGATCGGGATCGAGTCACGCATCGAGTCGATCACGATCGACGGCAAGGACACCTACTACCGCGTGCGCATCGGCCCGGAGTCGAACTGGAAGAAGGTGCAGTCGACGATGGCGCGGCTGGAAGAGAACGACATCAGCGCGATGCTGATCAAGCTGAAGTAGTCAGCGACATCGCGCAGGGCCGCTCAGTCTTTATCTTTGCCGTTGCCCTTGCCGTGATCCTTCTTGCCGGAATGACCCTTGTCCTTGCCGTGTGCCGGCTGGGACTTGCCACTGCCAGAGGATTTGCCACCGCTGTAGGCCTTGCCCTTGCCGTAGTACTCGACGACCTGACGATGCTCGTAGTAAGGCCGGTCTGATTCGAGATCAAGCTCGACGCCGACGCTGACAAAGGGCTGCAGTGCCAGCGGCAGGCTGACGCCGACCTGCCAGTCGCCGCCGTCCAGCCAGAACCAGGAACCGCTCGCCGGCGCGTAGTAGACCTCGCGCTCCGGGTAATAGACATAGTGGTTTTTCGCACGGTAGCCATGTGCGGGGGCCCACGGCGGAGGCGCGGCCCAGGAGAGTCCCAGCGGCGCAGCCGCCAGCAGCGTTACCAGCAACAGTCGTTTCACAGATCGCATGGTCTTTCCCCTGTTCACGGAAGCGGATCGTCCGCGCAGCGACAAAGTTAGCGTGTTTCGCTGAGCACAGGCTGAAGCCTTGTGCTGCCGGCGGCAGCATCGCGTCTATTCGAACACGGTGGCCTTTACACCCGTCACCTCACCGACCGTCGCCGTGCGATGCACGCGCAGCTCGCCTTCACGCTCGAAGATGATCGGCCCCACGGTGGTATTCGGCCCCACCGTCACGACCGGCTTGCGCTTCTTGCCGTCCGAATAGCCACTGGATTCCTCGACACGGATCGCGCCGATTTTCGAGCCGGCGCCGGTGTCGATCGTTCCAGCAGTGATCACCACCTCGCCCTTGACCACGGCCTTGTCGAGCGTGATCGCACCATTGACCGTGCGCACGTCCTCGCCGATGGTGGCGGATGCACCGACACGGATATCGCCGTTGACGGTCTCCAGATCTTCCTTCACCACCAGGCCCTCACCGGCGGTGATATCGCCGTTGACGGTTTCCGCGTCGTCGACGCGCACGCGAGCGCCCAGTTCGATGCCGCCGTTGACCGTCTCGACGCCCGCGGCCCGGCTGCCGTCACCGAGTTCGATCTCGCCGTTGACGGTCTCCAGATTCTTGACCGTCGAGTTCGCCCCAATGCGGATGTCCTCGTTGACCAGATCGAAGCTCGAAGTCGCCGATTCGATGTGATCGATATTGACGCCGGCCCAGGCCACCAGCGGCAGCGTCGCCAGCAGACCCAGCGCAGCCATTCTTGTTGCGTTCATCGTGTATCCCCGTCCGAAAATGAGCGGCTGCCTGCTGGCAGCGTGCGGCTAGGACGGGCGAAACAGCGCGAAGGTTTGAATCTCAGGTGACCTCGACATACAGAAAATACAGCGCCACCGCACCAGCGATGGCCGCGAACAGCGGCCACGGCAGGCTGTGACCAGCGGGTGGCGGCACGGCAAGGTCGAGTGCGTCCTTGGCCTCCTTGAGCCCCATGCGATTGCGCTCGCGCAACATCTTGATCGCCGCGATGCGTTGGCCGCTCAATGCGAGTTTGCGAATCTCGATGTCGATACCGTGCTGATTGGCGGACGGCGCGCGCGGCGTGTTCTCGACAACTTCGAGGATCCTTTCCGCATCGGCCAAGGTCTGAATCGACTCGATCGCGTCTTTGGCTTCGCTCAGAGTACTGCCGGTCAATTCCCGCACGCGCTTGATCGCGCCGATCTTGTCGCCACCCTGGATACGTGCCAGCAGGGCAAAGGCTTCATCGTTCATCAGCAGACTCCATGACGCGCACCGGCCACGGGTCGTGGCCTGCGGTGTCGAGCTGATAGTACTCGCGTAGCAGCGCATACAGTTCGGCGTGGTGCCGGCGCAGTTCGGGGCCGCGCTGGAAGTAGGCTTCGCTGGCCACGCCGAAGAACTCGCCTGGGCTCTCGGCGCCATACGGATCGAGTACCTGCGGTCGGCGGTGCCGTTGCAGGCGGCTGAACTCGCGCGACATCACTTCCGACCAGCGCGCGTAATCGCGCATCGCCGGTGCGCCTTCGGTTTCCGGATTCTCGTCATCGAGCTGGTGGGCGAACTCGTGGACCACGACATTGACCTCGTCGCCGTCGAGTGCGGCCTGCACGTCGGCCCAGGACAGTGCGACGCGATCGCCCTGCCAGGATTCGCCGATGTGCTCGACCGGTCCGTCGTAGACCAGGCCCAGTTCGTCCGGCTCGTCGCTGTGCACGAAAAAGCGGTCCGGATACAGCAGCACGCTGTGCAGCAGTGGAAACACCTGTGCGCCGGAGCGCAGCAGCATCAGGCACGCCAGGCCGGCAACAGCGATGCGCATGTCGTCGTCGACCTGCAGCCCGCCACAGCCGATGTAGCGCTTGCCCTGCAGGAATTCATGCACGCAATGCTCGTAGCGTGCGCGCTGGGATTCGCTCAGATACTGCGTCTGCGGCACCAGCGCATGGACCCGTTCACGCCAAGCTTCCGGCACCGGGCCCTGCAGCCGCGGGCGTCGCGGCTTGCGCAGCCACTGCACGAAGAAGGCGAGAACGACGCCGGCGATGACGAAGGCTTCCGGAGGTGGCCAGTTCAATGACGGCATCC
>CAZDPA010000018.1:0-38928 GCA_964507195.1 uncultured Salinisphaerales bacterium
GCACCGCCCGGGCCGCTGCCGGCCGTGCCGGCGCTGCCGTCGGCGCTGCACGCGAGTTGGTTGCCGGTGCCGCTGCACAGGCCGCCACCACCACCCGACTCGCCTTCGATCGCCTCCTGGATCGTGTTGTAGGTGTTGCCGCCAACGGTGATCGCGTTCGAGACCGCGCCGGTCAGCGGATCGACGGCCGCGCCGCCGCCGATCAGACCCGTCACACCCTTGAGCTGCGAGACGTTGACCGCGTCGGTATCCACCGTTCCCGCAGCGACGTAGATGATCTGGCGCTGGTTGCCGGCTCCGTCTCGTCCCACGGCGACCGAGTTGGCGCGATCAGCAAGCGAGTTCGTGCCCAGCGCGACACTGCCCTCCGTGTCAGCGGCGGCGTTGAGGCCGATCACGACGGATCGGTCTGCTGTCGCCGTGGTGTCGGCGCCGATTGCAATCGAGTGCTTACCAACCGCATGCGCACCGACCACGCCGTTGTCGACGGAATCCGATCCGATCGCAATGCTCAGATCGCCTTGGGCGAAAGCGTGATCGCTCAGGGCCGTGGACCGGAAGCCGGAAGCGGCCGCATAGGCACCCACCGCGACCGATCGTGGTCCCGTCACCGCTACGTTGTTGCCGATGCCGACCGAGCCGGTGCCGGCGACCGCTGCATCCCGGCCGATCGCTGTCGCGGTAAACGGTGTGCCGACATCCGTCGCGATGGCGTCGCCGGCCGCCAGCAAGGGGTTGCCGGCAGAGGTGACGCCCGCCGAATCGGTGGTTTCGTTCTGAATGTCCTTGACCGCCGTACCCGAACCCTGGGCCAAGGCACCCTGCCCAAGCGCGATGGAACCGCTGCCGGTCCCGGTGGCCCGTGCACCGCTTCCGATGGCCATCGACCCGGCGTTGCCCTCGTCGGCCACCACATTGGCGCCTATCGCGATGGTGTTAGCGCTGCCAGCCGTGGCGAGCGTCCCGATCGCCAGACTGTTGGCGCCGCTCGCAACGTTGCCGGCCGTCGGCTCACCGCAGATCGTGGAGGTATCGCCGCCGGTGCCCTCGACGCAATCGTGAGGGTCACCCGGCGCCGCGAACGCCGGCGCGGTCAGCGACCCGATGGCCGTGGCGGCGATGAACGCTTTCGAGGCCCAGGTGAACGTCCGTTCGGATGGCTGAGGATGCTTGACCGCCGAGGCGATCAGGTTGAAACGGAAATCGGACGCTGCGGCCAAACCCGCGCGGGCACTCATCTTCTTCGACATGGACAACCCCCAAACCTTGACGTGGACAACACGGAATTCAAGGCCTGATGGTGTCATAAGTACTTGATATATAGTGTTATTTTTTATATTACTGGGTGTCTGTCCGTCGCCTTGATGTGTCTTATGTAGATGTTTTGTGACTCAAGGTCGCCGGCGTTTCCGGTGGTGTAACGCGCACGTTTCGATGCGCATTCCGGCCAAAGATCACGACAAGGTCGATCCAGACTTGCAGGAGCCAGCTTGCTGGCGAAAGCACAGAAGCGGTCGCCAGCAAGCTGGCTCCTACGGAAACTGTGGCCCGGTTCCGCGCAGCGGAGCCGCGGTGCCGCGGGTATCCGCATGCCGACCATGGCCAGCGCCGCCCCCATTAACGGCGGCGATTGCACTGCCGACTTATTGGGGGTACATTAAATATCGTGCAAATCGAATTCGACCCAGCCAAGAACGCAGCCAACCGCGCAAAGTATGGCGTCGAATTGGCTGCTGCCGAACGGCTGGAATGGGATACGGCCATCACTTGGCTGGATGCCCGCAAGGTCTACGGCGAAGACCGTGAGTGCGGCATCGCCTACATCGGCCGGACGCTCTACTTCGTGGCCTTCGTTGACCGCGACCAGACCCGCCGCATCATCAGCCTGCGCAAGGCCAACCGAAAAGAGGTGAAACGCTATGCCGAAGCTTAAAGCCGGGACTGTCGTCCCCACCGTGGCCCAGGACAAGGCCATCACCGCCGCTGCGCGCCGCGATCCGGATGCCAGACCCTTGACCGACGCACAATGGAAGGCCGCAGCGCCGACGGTTCGCATGGGCCGGCCACCCAAGGCCGCGCCGAAAGAGGCCGTGAAGCTGCGCCTCGACCCCGACGTGCTGGCGGTGCTGCGTGCGACCGGCGCGGGCTGGCAGACGCGCGTCAACGCGATCCTGCGTGAGCGGTTCGCACTGTAACGGGCGACGGCTTCAACCACAAAATCCGAACACCCCGCGTAGCGGAATTCTGTGGAGCGAAGTCGGAGCGCAACGGCTATCGAGCGATGCCATCAAACTCCGTTCGCCTCAAGTGCCTTGCGCGCAGCGCATCGTGTATAGAGGCCACTACTGCAGCACCGGGGTCTCGATACACCGGCTTCGCCGACACTCGACCCGAACGGCTTTCATTGGAGCCGGTACAAGCGCATTGAACCCTCAGGCCAGGCGCTCGACGCGTCCGTTGAACACATACCCCACGCCGCGCGCGGACTGGATCGGCAGGAATTCCTCGCAGGTCTTGAGCACCTTGCGGCGCAGGCGCGACATCATCATGTCGAGGTTGCGGCCGTAGACGCGCGTGCCGCCATGACCCAGCAGTGCGAGCAGATCATCACGCCCGACCACCTGCCCCGGCGATGCGGTGAGCCGATGCAGCACCTGGTACTCGGGAAACGACAGCGAAGTCTTCTGGCCATCCGGGCAGATCAGCGTCCAGTGCGCCATGTCGAGCTGCCAGAAGCTCGCGACGAGATGCGATGCCTTTGATGCGGGTTCAACGGCAGACATGGCGGCCGATTGCGCCACCGGCAAGGTGATTGCGGCCGCAGCTGGTGCGGCGGGTTTGCCGCCAATGCGCCGATGCAGATTGCGGATCACGATCTCCAGCTCTTCGTGATCCACCGGCGCGGTGTGGTAGTGATCAGCCCCGAGCCGCATCGCGAGCATGCCGGCTTCGCGCCCTCCGGAAGGCGACAGCGCAATCACTCCGCAGCCGGTCGCAAAGCGTAATCGCGTGACCAGCTCGCCACCGTTGCTGTCCGGCATGTCCATATCGCAGAGCACGATGTCGAACGGCCATTGGTCGAACGAGGCTTCGATGTCCTTGGCATCTGAAGCAGCCAGGACATTCATCTTGGCCTGGACCAGATGCGAGCAGATGGACGCACGCAGCTTGTCTTCCCCGCAAACCACCAGTACAGAAGGCTTCATTCCCCAATCACTCCACGGTCTGTAGAACGCGCAAGCCGGCGATACGCCGACTCGTCTGGCGAACAATGCGTTCCGACGGCCTGCCGGAGCCCCCGGCCCGATCAGAAACGCATGCTCTCGTTAGATGGAACAACTCAAGGTGGGTAAAACCCTCAATCGGACAGGCAACAACAGCTTCGGCTTGTTTGGAACAAGGCTCAGCATTCGCCGCGCAGGCCAATGACGACGTTGCGCGGCTCGCCGTAGAAATTGTTGGCGAAACCGTACTCGCTGATGGTGGCGTAGTAGTAACGATCGAATACGTTGTAAACGTTGAGCGCCCGCGTCCACTGCGGCCGCCTGATCAAGGACGTTCTCGGCGTTCAGTGCCATGCTCCAAGAGGATTCGCTCTGGGCGTACAGCCCGCCGCCGAACTCGAAGGGTTCCCAGACGCCGACGCCGGGATTCCAGCGGCCCCAGAACTGAAACACATGCGGCGGTGTCTCGTCGCTGAAGCGCTCGCTGGCGCGGGCGGCGTCGCTGCCACGCGTGACGTTGCGGCCATACACGTAGCTGGCCGTGAGCTGGACGCCAGGCGTCGGCGCACTGGTCAGACCAAGCTCCACGCCTTCGCTGATGGCGCGCTGATCCGCATTCGTGTCAAAGCAGCAGGCGGGATCGTCGGGATCGGTGCCGATGATGCGCGTGAAGCCGGTCCGTTCGACTCGGAACAGGGCGAGCGTCGCCAGCAAGCGTCCGCATCGCCGAACTTCATGCCCGCTTCGTAGTGCCGGCCGGTCGTCGGATCAAGGCGCGATCCGCCGAATCCGGAGAGTCTGGCGTTCGATTCGTATACCTCAGCCCAGCTCGCATAGATATTCCAGCGTTCGCCGGCCGCATAGCTCAGTCCCAAGTACGGTGGCGCCGCATGGTGATCGCGTCTGCGCATCGTGGATTCCGGATCGGAGAGGAAAATGCACTCATCGAACGACGTCCAGCGAAATGCGGCATCCGACGCCGAACGGGAAGCCGCCGCTCAGATCACCCATTGCAGGCTGACGACAATGCTTCGTGGTTCGCCATAGAACGCCTGGAAGGCGACCGATTCGTAGTAGCTGCGATCGAACAGGTTGCGGACGTTGACGCCGGCAGTCCACGACGGATCAAAGCGCCAGCTCGCCATCAGGTCGACGATCGTGAATGCGTCCTGCCGTGCCGGACCCTCGTAGTTGCCGGCATTCCGCAGACCTTTGCCTTGGGCGCGGAGACCGCCGCCCAACTTCAGCCCGGGCAGTGCCGCGTTGCGCGGCTCCCAGGCCGTCCAGATGCGCAATGCATGGCGCGGGGTGAGCCGATCGGCGTTGATATCCCGCGGGTCCAGTACGATGATGTCCTCAGAAGCAGGCGTGTAGCGCTCCCACAGATCGGTATAGGTGTATCCCGCCGCAAGCTCCCAGCCCGACAGCAGGGTACCGACGATCTCCGCCTCCACACCTTGCGCCCGATCGCGTTCGCTGCGGCTGGCAACGAAGCAGCACCAGTCTCCCAGATCTTCGATCTCGACCGGCAGGTTGCTGCGCTCCGAGCGGAACAGCGTCACCCGCGCCTGCAGTCGCGCATCGACGCTGGCGTACTTCAAACCCACTTCGTAGTTATCGCGTTCGGTCGGCGCCAGCCAGCCGCCACCGGACACGAACACGTCGTGGTTGGCGGTGAATGCATCGGCCCAGCTGGCGTAAAGGCTGCTGCGCGCATCCAGCGCCCAGGTCGCGCCCACGTACGAGATGCCGTGCTTGCGCCTGCGCACGCGGCTGCGGTCGTCCGGCACCCACGCGCTCCAACGCCATGCGGTGATGAGGCTCAGTGCGTCTGTCGGGTTCAGCGTCAGCGCAGCGGTACCGCCGTAGCGGATGTTGCGCGCGTCGACGCTGGGATACATTTCGACGCCTTCAATCGATGGCGGCGGATAGTCCGCCGCGTCGAAGTTGTACGCATCGACGACGACTTGGCTGCCCAGGAAGGCTGAACTTTCCTGCAGGTCGGTCCGCGCATGATTCATCCCCAGGCTGAGAACGTGCTCGCGCCCCAGAAGGTCGAAACGTCCATTGACCGCCAGATCCGACAAAAGATATGCATTGCGATTATCGCGTAGCAGACCGGAGATTCCCCCGCCCCGGCCGGTCTCCGGGTTAACGGTGCCTTGGAATGTTGCATTCAACGACTCGCGCGCGTACCGCAGCTGATCGAATGACAGCCGCGCGGTCCAGCGCGCCATCAGCGACTGCTCCAGTGCAACAAACACCTGCCGTTGGCGGATCTCATGCCGGCTCCAGGGCAGCGCGAAACTGAGCGACCGATCGCCCGGCGGCTCAACGAATTCACCCGACGTGTCCCGCGGCAGCGATGAGCCTTCCCACGGTGTGCCGCGCTGCTCGACCGCGTGGCCACCCACGCGCAGCAGCGTCCCCGGCCTCAGATCCGCCTCGAAGACGCCGTAGTAGGACTGGCGCTGTTGCTCGCCGTTGTCGAAGAACAGATCGCGATCGACACCCGAGACCACCGCACGGCTGCGCATCCGGCCGTCCAGGAACGGCGGCGCACTGACATCGAGCATGCCGCGGTACTGGCTCCAGGAGCCCAGCTGCGCGTCGATCACGGTCTGCGCATGATCGAGCGGCCGCTTGCGGACCAGGTTGAGCGTGCCGGACGGCGGGGCGAAGCCATTGCCCAGACCGTCCACGCCGGAGAGCAGTTCGATGCGGTCGTACGCCGATAGATCGCTGATCAGAATGCCGTCGAGCGCACGCACCGACGGGCCGCCGTCGAACTGAAAGAACTCCATGGGCCGGCCGCGCACGCTGACCAGCGCCGCGTCGGCGGCGGTCGCAGCGACCGAGACGGCGGACATCCGTCGCAGGGCATCCCCGAGCTCGGTGAGATTCTGGTCCTCGATCTGCGAGTGGCCCAAGACGGAGATCGATCGCGGTGTGTCCTTGAGTACCTGAGGGAACGGACTGCCAACACCGGCGCCACGCGCGGCATAGTTGCCGCTGCCCTCCGTCGCCAGCACGTCACTGCTGCCGTTGGCGCCTCTCCGCGCAAGGGGTCGCGAGCCAGGCACCCGCACCACGCCGATCGCGCGGACGTCGGCGCTGCGCTCGATCAGGATCGTGCGCGAACCCGCGCGCCGGAAGACGAGTCCCGTGCCGGCGAGCAGCCGCTCCAGCGCCTCCTCGACGCTGTACTCACCCTGCAGCGGCGCGCTGACCTTGCCTTCAACCAGTTCCGTCGCATACAGCACCTGCACGTCGGCCGGCACTGACAACTGCTCAATTGCGGACCTGAGCTTCTGCGCGGGAAGATCAAACGCAAGATCCTTCGCCTGCGCCGACGACGTCAGGCTGCACACCACCACCGCAATGGCTACCAAAGCGCAGCGCCACTTCGCACGCAAAAGAATATCTCCGGTCTCTCGATTGATCCGCCGAGCCATGCGGCGCCGAAAGAAACGTCGTCGAGCTCACAGCGTTGGGCCGCGAAGCTGCGATGGCTTCCGTCCGGAAAGCCTCACCGTCCATGGCGAGGGTGCAGACCGAAACTTACGACACATTAGTCAATAAGCAACTGACATGCACACAAAAAATGACATTTGGTTAATCAAAGCCATTGAACATGGTTTTCGCTGACGGCGGCGCGCCGATCATTGCCTCCGTCAGCGCGGATGCAGGCAATGTCGGATATTCGGGGCGGGTTCATTTCGCACTCACCGACCTCTCGAATCGAGCAATGCCTGCACGGTTGATACTGGGACCCCGACGTCGACGAGCATCGCCGCCATTTGCGGCCCGGATGACCTGGTCCTTGAAGTTGTGGACTCCCACTGACGGAGCCTGAACATGAGCAAGAAACTGAAGCCGATCTCCCCCGGCGAAATGCTGGACGAGGAGTTCCTCCAGCCGCTGGAGATGAGCAAATACCGGCTGGCCAAGGAAATCGGAATACCTGCCCAGCGTATCGGCGAGATCATCGCGGGCCGCTGCCGCAGGGCGCGGAGCGCCGGCCTGAAACAGTCGCCGCATCAACCACGGAATCCGAATACCCGAAATGTCGTTGGGGGAACGCCGGCCAGACCCATGGCGCGAGGTGTTGCTCTAAACTGACGGTCATGCAGGTCGATACCATCATCTCCGTATCAAAGGCACTCCATGATGCTGGCGTGAAATTTCTCGTCTGCGGGGGACAGGCCGTCGTGGCGCATGGCTACGTGCGCTTCACCGCGGATCTGGATATCGCCATCCGCCTGGATTCCGCGACGGTCCGCAATGCGGCAGCCGCGCTCAAGTCCGCGGGTTACCGACCTGCGTTGCCGGTGACGGACGAGCAGTTCGCGGACCCCGAGGTGCGCGAGCGTTGGGCCACTGAAAAGAACATGACCGTGCTGAATTTCATCAGCGACGCCGATCCCCTGGGCACCATCGACATCTTCATCCGCAACCCATTTGATTTCGACGCTGAGTACGCCGCCGCAGACTGTTTCGACCTGATTGCGAATGTACCGTGGCGAGTACTGCGGCTGGATGCGCTGATCGACATGAAGCTCGCCGTGGGGCGCCCGGTCGATCTGGATGACGTGGCGCATCTGCAGGCCCTGAAGACGATGCACCCCGGGGCACGACAAGCATGAAAGTGCGGCGCGTCGAAGGCAGCATCGCGGAATCTGCACCCGGTGATGGAACCTACGCGGGAGCAAGAAAGCTCTACCTCGCGCGCGGACTGAGGATGACGCTGATCGAGCGGCTGCGTGCGGCCGAAGGGATGGCCGAAACCGCGAAGCTCCTGCGAAAGGCTGCGACGAGCAAGCCTGCGTAGCCTGGATTGCATCCGGACCAACCCGATTCCGTTCGTCTTGAGTGCCGCACCAACGGTGCGGTGTATCGAGAGACCGGCGCCGAACCTTGGGTTGCAGTCTCTCGATACACCCGCTGCGCAGGCACTCGAGACGAACGGATGGTGTGGTCTCCGCCGATCTGCAGACCGGTCTAGTAAACCAGCGCGACCGGGCCGAAGCGGGCCACACGCGCCCACCCCTGCTGCTCGACACCGACGAGCCATTCGTCGACACGCTGCAGATCGATCACGGTGTTGATGCGCTGCTGCGAATCCGACTTGAGCAAGACGATCCGGGTTTTATCCTGATATCGGTTCAGCCGGTCCACCGCATGATCCAGCGTTGCGCCTTCGAGAATCAGGCGGCCGGACAGCCAGGCCAGCTCGCTGGCGGCATTGACCGCGACAACCTCGGACAGCGCCAGCGCAGACAGCGACACCTGCTGACCGGCACCGAGCATCACGCTGCCTTGCCGATTGCTGACCTTGACCCGCCCTTCCGAGACGAGCACGTCAACGACGTCTGCCTCGCGATGAATGCGGAAAAGCGTGCCGACGACACGAACCTCGCCACTGCCGACATTGACAACGAAAGGACGTGCCGCATCGGGTTGTATCTCGAAGTAGGCTTCTCCCCGATGCAAAGCCACCCTGCGTAGATCGCCACGCAGATCGACATCCAGTGCGCTGTCTCCGCTCAACACCAGTGTGCTGCCATCCTCAAGCTTGACCGTGCGCAGCTCACCGGCAGCAGTAGCCTGATCAAAGCGCCAATCGGTGAAGCTCATGTACGCCAGACCGACGCCCAGCATCAGCGATGCCGCAAGCGCCCAGACCCGGCTACGTCGGCGCGTGCCAGGCCGGCGTGGTGGAACAGCACGCACAGTCTCGGGCGGATCCAGCGGCAGGCTGGCCCACAGCGAACGCATTTCCGAGATCGCCGCTTCATGCGCCGGATCGGCGGCACGCCAGCGCGAGAACTCGGCGCGTTGTTCGGCGCTGACCGAACCCGAAGTCATGCGCATCAGCCAGGTGGCCGCTGCTTCGTCGACCTCGGACGCAGGCGCATCCAGATCGAAGTCCTCGATCTGATTCTGGCCGTCGTTTCTGGCTGCGTTCATGTGTCTATAACAACTCAGGCGGCAAAAACCCGCAATGAGCGATCGCAGGAACGTTCATGGGCGATTCCTCAGACGCGCCTTGCAATGGAGCATCGCCTTGACGAGATATTTCTCGACCAGACTCAGCGACACCCCCATCTGCTTCGCGATCTCGACGTGGGTGAGCCCTTCGACGCGGCTCAGATAGAGCATCTCGCGACACTTGTCCGGCAGTTCCTTGAGTACCGCGTCGACAGTCCGGATCTCGTCGGCGGTGAGCACGATGTCTTCCGGCGTCTGCTCGTTGACCTCGAACAGCTCGGTCATCCCGGCCAGAAGCTCATGCCGCCGGCCCTCAAGGCGCAGGTGGTTGAGCGAGGCGTTGACCGCCATCGTCAGCAGGTAGCGGCGTATTTCGCCTTCGTTCTGCAATTGCCCGCTAACCTGCGGCAAGCGCAGATACATGTCCTGCACCAGATCGGCGGCGGTGGCGATGCAGCCGACGCGATTGGCCACGACGCGTTCCAGGCGCGCACGCAGCGCCAGGAACACTCGCAGCACTTCGGCGTTGGACGGTTCAACCATCGGTGGGGGTCAGCACTTCGGGCGCCGCATTCTGCAGCACGCGTACGTTTGATCAGGATGCCGGTAAGTGATTGCCATGGACCTGGCAACCGTCTTCGGCCGCGCAATTGTCGCCTGATTCAGGGATTGTGCGCCTTCCTGAGCGCCGCAATTCGACTTAGCATGGCGCGTGCCATTCGATATCCGCCTTTTCTGGAACCGCTGGGCGCGATACATATTGGTCGCGGCGCTCGCGCATGTCCTGCTCGCGCTACTCTTCGTGGATTGGATCAGGAGCCCCCGCCACGACACCGTGGTACTCAGCCAACCCGCAATGGTGGTCATCCAGTTGCTGCCGCAGGCCGTCGCAGCCCCGCCCGAACCACCACCGCCCGTTGCGGCAACCGCACCGCCGAAAGCCGCTGTGAACTCAGTACGTGCAGCGCCTTCGACGCCAGCCGCCATGCCCTTCGTCGCTGAAGCGGAACGCGCCGCCAATGCAGCGCCGGCGCGGGCGGCGGATGTGCCCGAAATGGTCGAATCCGAATCGGTTCAATCCGCTACGACATCGGAGCCGGTGGCGAACGGGATCGCTGATCCTTCCGCCGATCCCGTCACGCTCTGGAGCAGCGCGGTCTTGGCCCACCTCGCCAAGTTCAAACGCTATCCGGAACAGGCGCGGCGACAGAGTCTGGAAGATCAGGTGCATCTGCGCATCCTGGTCGATCGCCAGGGTCAGGTGTTGCTGGATCAGATCGTCGACAGCCGAGGCTTCAAGGAACTCGATTCCGAAGCGCGCGCACTGGTTAAACGAGCGAATCCGCTTCCGGCCCCACCTTTGGAAGCAACGGATACAGACCTGAGCTTCGTCGTTTCATTTGATTTCCTGTTGGAGAAGTCCAAAGGCTGGCTCTGGTAAATCCGCGCACAACCCTGAACGCAAGCTGATTCAGCAGAACTCAGTGCCAGTTCAGGTGTCGAGCCTATGGTGGCCTCACCGAGCGAGATTGTGCTCTTGTTGAGTTGAGGTGATTCATGAACACAGTGACAGCAGCGATTGCTGGCGGTATTGCAGCCACCTTGGTGGCGACATCGGCAATGGTGTTTGCACTGCGTGACGATGATGTCAAGGACACCAAAGTCGCTGCCACCAAGACCGTCTGCACCGATGAGCAGGTCGTCACCGAAAACAAATGGGGTACCAAAGCCGTTGTCGGCACGGTACTCGGCGGTGCTGCCGGCGCAGCCATCGGCCATCAGATTGGTGACGGCAGCGGCCAGGACGCCGCCACGGCAGTCGGCGCGGTTGGCGGTGCGGTTGCCGGCAACAAGATTGCCCGCCACAACTACCCGGACCAGAAAGTCACAACCCGGCAGAATTGCCGCGAAGTTCCGGCCGACTAGTTCACCGACTCACACTTCAGCTTGATGAGCAGGCCTTGATGGCCTGCTTTTTTGTTTCTGATCATTCCGTTGATGTCTCTCGATACACCTGCTTCGCAGTCACTCGAGACGAACGGAGGTTTGTTGGGACTTCAGCGAAATCAACAAAAGCCCGTTCGTCTCGAGTGCCGCGCGCAGCGCGGTATATCGAGAGACCCCAACGAACTACGCGCTTTCGAGCACCATCGCCGCACCAATGCCACCCGCAGCACAGGCGGTGTTCAGTGCCATGCCACCGCCGCGACGCTTCAGCTCGTTCAAGGTCTGCACGATCAGGCGCGCACCGGTCGCACCGAATGGGTGACCGTAGGCAATCGTGCCGCCGAGCACATTGAGCTTGCGTCGATCGACTTCGCCGACCGGTTTGCTCCGACCCATGGTCTCCTTGAAATACTTTGCCGACGCCAGACCTTTCAGGTTGCAGGCGATCTGCGCAGCGAACGCTTCGTGCATGTCGACCAGGGTCATGTCCTTGAGCGTGACGCCGGCGCGCTCGAGTGCGACCGGCACCGCGAGGACCGGACCCATCAGCATGTCGTTCTGCGGCGTCTTCGCGGCGAAGTGATATGAGCGGATGTAGCCGAGCGCTTGATAGCCCAGTGCCCTGGCCCTGGCCTCGCTCATCAGGATCATCGCCGCGGCGCCGTCGGTCAGCGGACTGGAGTTGCCTGCGGTCACACTGCCCTGGTCGCGATCAAACACCGGCTTGAGCTTCGCATAGCCTTCGCGCTCCGACGATTTGCGCACGAGATTGTCCTCGTGAATTGCACGGCCGTCGACATGCGCGGTCATGACTTCGCCGTCCATCTTGCCGTCGGCCCAGGCTTTCGCGGCATTGCTGTGCGACAGGTGCGCGATGTCGTCCTGCTCCTCGCGGGTCGCGCCCCACTTCTGCGCCATCTGCTCGGCGTTCTGGCCCATCGTCAGTCCAGTCGAGAATTCGGTGATCGACGGCGGCGTCGGGATGATGTCGCGCGGACGCAGGCTGGAGAGCAGCTTGATCTTCTGCACCGATGATTTCGCGAAGTTGGCGTCACGCAGGGTCGCCGACAGTTTCGGTGTGGTCGTGATGCGTACGCTGGAGGTTGAATCCGTACCGCCGGCAATCGCGACATCGACAGTGCCGGCGAGGATACTTTCGGCTGCGCTGGCGACGGTCTGGAAGCTGGTCGCGCAGGCGCGTGTGATCGAGTACGCATCAACATCCGGCATGCCGCAGGCAATCGCGATTTCGCGGGCGATGAACGGTGCCTCCGGAATCATCACGGTCATGCCGAAGACGACCTGGTCGACCTGATCCTTGTTGAGGTTGTTGCGCGCGAGCAGTTCGCTGACGAGCATCGCACCGAGCTCGATCGCACTGCGATCGCGGAAGTGCGTGGCGATGCGCGCGAACGGCGTGCGCAGGCCGGCGACAACCGCCACGCGACCATTGCGGCCCTTGAGTTCCAGACGTTCACTGCTCATGACGCATCCCCATCGTTGTTGGAATAACGCGAGTGTCGCCGCCGGCGAGGTGTCTGTGATTCGCTGCGCCGCCAGCCGCCGCAGCAGCGCAGCCAAGCCGTTCGATATCTACTCCAGCGCGGAGGCCGGCACGACCGGCAGCACCACGCTCGAAGGATGCTCGGCGTCGTGATAGACGCTGAGCAGGCCTGCAGCGGAAACGACCAGGCTCGGTAACGGCATCGCGGCGAACGGGAAGTTCGCCGCACCGACCGAGATGCGCAGCTGGTGACCCTTGCGGATCAGCGCACTGGTCTGGAACAGCTCGACCGAGACCTTGACGATATTGCCGCTGCCGACCGGCTCGACAGCATCCGCGCTGTACGGATGCCAGGGCTGGATCATCTCGCCGTCGAGCCTGCGCGAACGGCTTTCGTCGATGACGCGCAGCGATGCGGTCTGCAGGCCGCTGGTCAGCGAGCGTGCGGTGCCGTCCGGTTGCAGATCGGACACGCGCACGACAAGGCCGGCGTTGAGTGCGGTCGTCGACATCCAGAGGTCGGCCTGGATCGGACCGTTGATGTAGAGATCCTCCTTGAGCGGCGCTGTGTCGAAGGTGGATTCGAGCTGCTGCACGAGATTGTCCTCGTACCAGCACGGCAGCGGCGCATAGGCGAGCAGCCCGAGCGAGATCTGCATGGCGCTTTCCGAACAGATGCCGTTGACCGGTTGCTGCAGGATCACCGAGGGCGCGACACCGGGCGCGGCCTCGCTGGTGGCGAGCGCGGCATCGCCTTGAAGGAAATAGCGCGCGGCCCGGGCCTGCGGATGCGGCCAGTCGTTGCTGGTGACGAACTGCTCGTGCCCCCAGACCCACTGCGTGACGTTCGGCAGCGCTTCCGCGCCGTTGTTCGTGCCCTTGAGGTAATGATCGAACCAGCGCAGCGCGATGTGATCGAGCGCGGGCACGCCGCCCATCGGCAGTCCCTCGCCCGTCGCGGCTTGCAGGTGATGCCAGGGCCCCATCAGCAGCTTGGTCGTGGTCTGGTTCTTGAGCGCCTCGTAGTTCAGCGGCTCGCTGCGCTGGAAGATGTCGTAGAGACCACCGACGATGAAGGTCGGCGCGCGGCCTGTGCGATTCTTCTCCAGCGGCGCCTTGTCGGCCCAGTAGTCGTTGTCGAACGCCGACTCCTCCTGGCCGAGCACTACACCGAGCGTTCGCGGCACGAGAAAGCCGTTGAGCCCGAGCAGATGCTCGCCGACCGCGGACAGATACTGAGCCGGATCGACATAGAACTGCGGATCCAACGTCGCGAGCAGGGTGACGACGCTCATCCAGGCCGGCAGGAACGCGATGCTGGCCTGGCCGCCGACGAACACGACATCGCGATAGATGTCGCCATGCGGCACGATCGCGAATACGGAGCGGATTGCCGGATGGTTCTGGCTTGCGGCGAGCATCGAGGTCGACGCCGTCGCCGAGATGCCCCACAGGCCGATCACGCCGTTGCTCCAGGGCTGCTGCACGATCCAGTCCAGCACCTGCGGATAGTCCTGCTGCTCGCGCGCGCTGAACGGATCCCAGGCGCCGCCGGAACGACCGGTGCCGCGCACGTCGACGAGCACATGGTTGTAGCCACGCTGCACGAAGTAGTTGTTGATGCCGCCGCCGAGCGGAATCGTGTTGCCGACGTTCTTGTTGTACGGCGTGAAGGTGACGATGGTCGGCAGCGGCTGCGTTTCCGCCTCGCCATTGGCCAGTGCGGGGCGCACGACGTTGAGCGTGATCGTCACGCCATCATCCATCGCGAGGTTCTGGTTTTCCTGCGCGACGACGCCGGGATATGCAGCGGGCGGATCGTAGTCCGACCATACGCCTGCGCCGCTCTGACGGACGATCGGCTGCGACTGACTCGCGGAGTTGCGCGTGCCCAGATCGGTCCAGCCACTCTTGCCGTCGGCACTTCCGCCGCCGCCACTGCTGACTTCGTTGTCACTGCCGCAGGCAGCGAGCAGCAGAGCGGCGGAAAGGCACAGCAGTTTGATGGTGGTGTTCATGGTCTGGCTCAGTTGCAGCGTTGCGCAGTGGGCGGCACGACATTGGCCGGCAGGCCGTTCAGGCGTCCGATCAGATAGGCCAGCGCAAACGGCGCGCCGGCTGCGACGCCAGCGACGTGCTCGCCGCTCAGGCTGCGCTGATAGGTCACCGTTGCGCCACTCGCGCACCAGGCGTCGACCAGCGCATCGGTGCCCCCGATCGGAATCAGCTCGTCAAGGATCTCGTGATAGAGATACATGTCGGCCACCGGCGTGTGGTCAACCTGCGGCAGCGTCACCTTCGGCTTGACGGCCAGCGCACCCGGCGAGCTGAACGGATCCTCGATCGTCACGTAGTCGGCGAGGCTGCCGCTTGCACCCGGTGAGCCGTCGGTCGTATCACCAACACAGCCGTCCTTGAGCGCAGCGATCACGCGGCGACCTTCGGCGTTGATGATCGAGTCCGGAATCAGTTCCGGATACGCCCGATTGGCGCCGATGATCGCGCTGAAGATCAGACCGAAGAACGGGCCGTTCTCGGCGTTCTGCACGACACCGAAGACGTCCGCCGGCGTACCGCCACTCGCGACGCCGACGATGTTCAGCTCCGGCGCATAGCTGCCCTGCAGCGAGGCTGCCCAGGACGTTGCGAGCGCACCCCCGGAGTAGCCCCACATCGCGACCGGCGATTGCGGATTCAATCCCAGCGGCTCAAAGCCCAGCGCTGCGCGGATCGCGTCGAGCGTCGCCTGGCCCGACAGCTTGCCGGCGCCGTAGGCGTGATACGGGCCTTCGTAATCGGGGAACACCATGGTCCAGCCCTGCGCAGTCAGGCCGCTGATATAGACCAAGGTCTCGGCGGTGCTGTTGGCGTTGGAGGTATCGCCGGTCACGGTGCGGCTCGGCGCGCACTGCGGACCGAGGCTGTCGTAGGCGAACTGGTAGGACACCAGCGGCGGCTCGGCGAGCAGCGAAGGAACCAGCGGCTTGACGACGACGGCCGTCGCCGCGAGCGGACGATCATTGACGTCGCGCGTCATGTACTGGATCAGCCACGCCGGATTCGGCTCCGGCACGCCGGCGGGCTTGAAGGTGACTTCACGCGAGTTGAGCAGCGTGCCGGGCGGCACGTTCGGCAGCGGTTGCGGTTGTGCGTAGAACGCGTCCGGATCGGGCGTCGGTGCGAACGGTACAGCGCTGAAATCAGCCGCGCTGTCCGAATCGCCATCATCACCATCGCTGCTGCCGCAGGCCGAAAGCGTGAGCATCGCCGTCAGCAGCCCGACCCGGCACATGAAAACCATCCACACTCTCCTTCGCGTCCGGTGCAGTCGTTTTCCGGGCATACACATCGTCGCCCAGGATGCCGCACCTCATCGCCGCATATTGCGCTTCGGCATCCCCCAGGCGTGAGCCCTGCCCGCGCCAGTTTGCTTAGCAGATCAGGCCACAGTTTCCGGTTTCGCGGGAAGGGCTGAGTGCTCATTGCGGAACCGATCGGCGGCACCTGGAGTCTGAGCCGTCATGACACGCATCCGATCCGCGATCAGCATCCTGCTGGGGCTCCTGCTCCTGGTGCAGGGGCTCAGCGTGTCCGCGGCAACGCTGGTGCCGATGTCGAAGATGACGCCAGCGACCGCAGAACAGACGATCGCCATGGCAGCGCCTGTGGCAGACGCCGAGATGCCCTGCCACCAACAGATCGCCGAACCGGCGACGGTCGAGAAGAGCACTTCCGACTGTCCCTGCTGCGACGGCGACTGCCCCGACATGCAGGCCTGCGCGATGGCGCATCCGGCGATGCCGAGCGCGCTGGCATTGAGCCTGCCCGTCTTCAGCACAGCCGCACCCGCAGCGGCTGAAGTTGCAATCTCCTCGCGCAGTATCGCGTCTCCGCTCCGACCTCCGATTTCTCTCCCCGGCTGATGTTCTGGCCCGGTGACCCTGTCCGGGTCACGTTCAACGGTGTCGCGTACATCGCGATGCCGCCGCTGATCCCGAACCGGATCAGCCTGGAGATGAAACGTGGACATTTTTACGAAGATCAAAAGCCGCTCTGCGTTGGCGTGGCTCGCTGCCGCCCTGCTCTACCCGCTCGCGGCACCTGCGATGACGCTGGCCGAAGCCGAGCAGACCGCCCTGCAGCAGCAACCGCAGCTCGACGGCCTGCAAGCGCGCATCCGTGCCGCGCAATCGCGCGCGATCAGCGCGGCACAACTGCCCGACCCGATGCTCACCGCGGGCGTCAGCAATCTGCCGCTGGATGGCGAGGAACGCTTCAGTCTCTCGCAGGATTTCATGACGATGACCAGCGTCGGTCTCGCACAGGAGTTTCCGCGTGCCGAGAAGCGCCAGCTGCGCAGCAAGGCCGAATCTCTGGGGGCCGAAGAACTGCAGATGCAGATCGGCGTACTGCAGCGGACGATCCGTCGCGACACCGCGCTGGCGTGGCTGAGCCTGTGGTCCGCTGAGCAGGCGATGTACCTGCTCGACGCACAGATCGCCGAGGCCGGTCGCGAGCATGACGCTGCCACCATCGGATTTCGCAGCAGCCGTGCGACGCAGGCCGACGTACTCGCCGCAAGCGTCGCGGTTGAACTGCTGCAGGACCGTCGCGATCAGCGCGCGCAGGATGCCGCCGTTGCGCGCGAACAACTCGCGCGCTGGATCGGCACTGCGCCGACTGAAGCCTTGCCGGTCACGCCGCCTGAGCTGCCGGCGCCCGACGGACTGCCGCAATTGCTGGCGGCACTCAAGGATCATCCGGAGTTGAAAGTTGCCCTGGTCGATATCGCCGCGCGCGAAAACCAAGTCGCTCTCGCGCGTGCCGACTACAAGGCAGACTGGCGCGTGGAACTGATGTATGCGAATCGAACGGACTTCTCCGACATGGCGAGTTTGCAGGTCGGTATCGATCTGCCGCTGTTCTCCGGCAATCGCCAGGCACCGCAGCTCTCGTCCGCGAGTGACGAACTCGCCGCAGCCCACGCGACGCACCTGGACCATCACCGCATGCTCAGCGCCGACACGGCGGCAGCCTGGCGCGCGTGGTCGCAGTCGCAAGCTCGCCTGACGCGCTACGACGAGGCGATCCTGCCTGCCGCGAACGCGCGCGCAGAGGCGGCACTCGCTGCCTACAAGGCCGGCCAGGCCGGACTTGCAGGCGTCCTTGATGCACGCCGCGCGGTTCTGGACATCCGCCAGATGCGGCTTGAACTGCTCACCGACTCCCTGCGCCAGCTGATTGCGCTGCGCTATCTGAGCGTCTGAAGGAACCCGCACATGAACAACACACAGAAAATCATCGGCGGCGTCCTCATCGCCTCCTCTTTCGCCGCCGGCGGCTGGTGGCTCGCGCAGCACCAGGCCGGACAACCGGAGCCCGACGGTCATCGGCTGGTCAGCAAGACGGACGAGTCCGGCAAGGTCTACTACACCTGCTCCATGCACCCGCAGGTGCATCTGTACCATCCCGGCAACTGCCCGATCTGCGGCATGGCGCTGATCAGGAAGGTGGATGCGCCACAAGGCGGGCATGCAGCGGGCAGCGGCATTGTGTCCATCGATCCACGCATGGCGCAGAACCTCGGCATGCGCACCGCCGAAGTGCGCGCCGGTTCAGGCGCACGGATGCTGGCCGCAGTCGGTTCGGTGCAGATCAACGAGCGCAAGATCGTCACGATCCAGTCACGCACTGCAGGGTGGATCGACAGCCTCGCCGTGAATGCGGTCGGTGACGTGGTTGAGCAAGGCCAGACCCTTGCGACGCTGTACTCTCCCGAGTTGTACGCCGCGCAACAGGAACTGGCGCTCGCACGCAGCAGCGGTGATGCCGCCCTGAGTGCAGCGGCGCAGCAGCGCCTGAAACTGCTCGGTGGCAGCGACGGCAACAGCCCGGCATCGGCGATCACCGCACCGATCTCCGGCGTCGTCACCAGTCTCGACGCGCGCAGCGGCGCACAGCTCAGTCCCGGCAGCACATTGATGACGCTCGCCGATCTGGGCAGCGTCTGGATACAGATCGAAGTGCCGGAAGCACAGGCCGGCAGCATCCGCGTCGGCGCAGCCGCCGAGGCACGTCTGAGTTCGCAGCCGAATCGCACCTTCAAGGGCACGGTCGACTACCTGTATCCGACGCTCGACACCCGGACCCGCACGCTGCGCGCGCGGCTGGTGTTCGACAATCCGGATAGCCTGCTCAAACCCGGCATGTACGCGCGTGTTGCGATTGCGGCGGGTGATGCCGACTCGACACTGCGGGTGCCGGGCGAAGCGGTGATCCGTACCGGCACGCGCACCGTCGTGATCGTCGCCGAAGGTGAAGGCCGCTATCGGCCGGTCGAAGTTGAAGCCGGTGCCGATCACAGCGATCAGACGGCGATCCTGTCCGGCCTGACAGCGGGTCAGCGCGTCGTCGTCTCCGGCCAGTTCCTGATTGATTCGGAAGCGAGCCTGCAGGGCAGCTATCAGCGCATGGCCCCGTCTCAGGGTCACACGCAGGGCCACGCGCCATGATCGCACGCCTGATTCACTGGTCGGTCCACAACCGCCTGCTGGTCCTGCTCGCGGCATCGATCCTCGCGGTCGCCGGTATCGTCGCGATGCGCCAGACCCCGCTCGATGCGATTCCGGATCTGTCGGATACGCAGGTGATCGTGCGCACGACGTTTCCCGGCCAGGCGCCACAGGTCGTCGAAGACCAGGTGACCTATCCGCTGACGACGACGCTGCTGTCGGTGCCGTTTGCCAAGACCGTGCGCGGCTACTCGATGTACGGCGAAAGCTACGTCTATGTGCTGTTCGAGGACAACGTCGACCTCTACTGGGCGCGCTCCCGCGTGCTCGAGTACCTGAGTCAGGCGCAGAGCCGGATGCCGGCAACCGCGCGTGCCGAGCTCGGCCCGGATGCGACCGGCGTCGGCTGGATCTACGAGTACGCACTGACCGATCGCAGCGGCGCGCACGACATTTCTCAGCTGCGCGCGATCCAGGACTGGTTCCTGAAGTTCGAGCTCAAGACGGTCCATGGCGTCGCCGAAGTCGCGACGCTCGGCGGCTTCACGCAGCAGTTCCAGATCGTCGTCGATCCGGATCGCCTGCGTGCGTTCGGTCTGACGCTGGATACCGTGATCGGCGCCGTGCAATCCGCCAACAGCGAGATCGGCGGATCGGTCGTCGAGATGGCGGAAGCCGAGTACATGGTGCGTGCGCGTGGATATCTGCAGAGCCTCGACGACTATCGCGCCATTGCCGTTGGACTCGGAGAGAACGGTACGCCGGTCCTGCTGCGTGACATCGCGAACGTGCAGCGCGGCCCTGAAGCGCGGCGCGGAATCGCCGAGCTCGACGGTGAAGGTGAAGTCGTCGGCGGCATCATCGTGATGCGCAGCGGCCAGGACGCGCAGGCGACGATAGCCGCCGTGAAAGCCAAGCTGGAAGCACTCAAGGCCGGCCTGCCGGCCGGTGTCGAGATCGTCGAGACCTACGACCGCTCGCAGATCATCGAACGCGCGGTCGACAACCTATCGCACAAGCTGCTCGAGGAGCTCCTCGTCGTCGGTCTGGTCTGCATGCTGTTCCTGTGGCACCTGCGCTCGGCGATGGTTGCGATCATCACGCTGCCGATCGGCATCCTCGCCGCATTTGTCGTGATGCGCTGGCAGGGCATCAACGCCAACATCATGTCGCTCGGCGGCATCGCGATCGCGATCGGCGCGATGGTCGATGCGGCAGTCGTGATGATCGAGAACGCGCACAAGCGCCTGGAGCAGGACAACCCGCTGGGCAAGTCGCGCGAGCAGCGAATCGCCGAGTCCGCGGCCGAAGTCGGCCCCGCACTGTTCTTCTCGCTGCTGATCATCACGCTGTCGTTCATCCCGGTGTTCGCGCTGCAGGCGCAGGAAGGCCGGCTGTTCGCGCCGCTGGCCTATACCAAGACCTATGCGATGGCCGCAGCGGCCGGTCTGTCGGTGAGCCTGATTCCGGTGCTGATGGTGATGTTCATCCGCGGCCATATCGGCAAGGAAACCGACAACCCGCTGAACCGCACGCTGATAGCGCTGTACCGTCCGCTGATCCAGCGCGTGCTCGACTACCCACGTGGCACGCTCGCCATCGCGGCGCTGCTGATGCTGGTTTCGATCTGGCCGGCAACACGGCTTGGCAGCGAGTTCATGCCGGCTATGGATGAAGGTGATCTGCTCTACATGCCGACTGCCCTGCCCGGCCTCGCGGTCGGCAAGGCCGCCGAGATCCTGCAGCAGACCGATCGCATCCTCAAGACCTTTCCCGAGGTGAAACGCGTGTTCGGCAAGGCGGGCCGCGCAGAGACGGCCACCGATCCGGCGCCGCTGGAAATGATCGAGACCACGATCATGCTCAAGCCCAGGGAGCAGTGGCGCGACGGCATGACGACGGAAAGACTGATCGAGGAAATGGACGCCGCACTGAAGATTCCCGGCATGGGCAATGTCTGGGTGCAGCCGATCCGCAACCGCATCGACATGCTCGCAACCGGCATCAAGTCACCGGTCGGCATCAAGATCGCCGGGCCGGATCTGCAGGCGATCGACCGCATCGGCACGCAGGTCGTCGCCGCGGTGAATACCGTGCCCGGCACGGCCTCGGCTTTCTCGGAGCGCGTGTCCGGTGGCCGCTACATCGACATCCGCCCGGACCGCATTGCCGCTGCGCGCTACGGCATGAGCATTGCCGATATCCAGCGCATCGTCAGCGTTGCGATCGGCGGCGAGAACATCGGCGAGGCCATCGATGGACTCAAGCGTTTTCCGATCAACCTGCGCTATCCGCGCGAACTGCGTGACTCGCTACAGGACCTGCGCGCACTGCCGATCGTGACGATGCGCGGACAGACCATCACGCTCGGCAGCGTTGCGACGATCGAAGTTGCGGACGGCCCGCCGATGATCAAGTCGGAGAACGCGCGGCCGAATGGCTGGATCTATGTCGACATCCGCAATCGCGACCTCGGCAGCTATGTCACCGAGGCGCAGCGCGCCGTCGTCGAGCAGGTGCAGCTGCCGCCGGGATACTCGATCGCCTGGTCCGGGCAGTTCGAGTACCTGCAGCGTGCGAGCGAGCGCCTGCGGGTCGTCGTGCCGCTGACGCTGGCGATCATCTTCGTGCTGCTGTTCGTGATCTTCGACAGCGTCGCCAGTGCAGCGCTGATCATGGCGAGCCTGCCGTTCGCGCTGATCGGCGGCCTGTGGCTGATCTACGGCCTCGGCCATCATCTGTCGGTCGCCTCCGGCGTCGGCTTCATCGCGCTGGCCGGCGTCGCCGCCGAGTTCGGCGTGATCATGCTGCTGTACCTGAACACCGCAATCCGCGAACGCGAGCAACGCGGCCAGTTGCGCAGCCTCGATGATCTGCGCGCTGCACTGATCGAAGGCGCGGTGCTGCGCGTGCGGCCGAAGGCGATGACCGTCGCCGTGATCATCGCCGGCCTGCTGCCCCTGCTGATCGGCAGCGGCACCGGCAGCGAGGTGATGCAGCGCATCGCCGCGCCGATGGTCGGCGGCATGATCACCGCGCCGCTGCTGTCGATGCTGGTGCTGCCGGCCGCGGTGCTGCTGATGCGTGGCAGAAAGCTGGCGCCGGCTTGCTCAGCAGGCGGTCAGTCTGGCGACACATGAGCCGGCATGGGTTTGCTCCGACGGAGCGGCCCTCATCCCTGCTCCTCTCCGGCACGAGGCTGCGGAACGATTGGGGTAAGCTGAGGACGAACCTGCGCTGAACCGAAACCATGAAACGCTGGAGCCTGGTTGGTGTGCTCGCGTTCCTCCTGGTAGCGCCGGCCACAGTGGCCGCGCCGTCGGAGGACCTGAAGATCTCGATGCTAGAGGACAGCAGCGGGCACTGGCACATCGACGACGTGGCCTCGCCGGCAATGGCCGCACGGTTCGTTCCGGTTGCAGGCACGACGGTCAATTTCGGCTTCACCCGCTCGGCCTGGTGGCTGCGACTGGACATCGACGCGCCGTCGCAGCACGACCGTGTGCTGGAATTGCGATACACGCAGAACGACCAGCTTGATCTCTATCTGCGCACCCAAGACGCCTGGGAACACCTCACCTTGGGCGATTCGCAGTTGCGCAGCGTCGGCACCCTCACGCACACCACGCCTGCGGTCCTGCTGACGCCGGACCAGCAGGGTCCGCTGTTCCTTCGTGTCGTCTCGGAAGGCTCGGTGCTCGTCCCTCTGAAGCTTGAAAGCCTGCTGTCCTTCACCCAACAATCGGGCCGCGAGCAGTTCGGCTACGGGCTGTACTACGCCGTCCTGCTCGCCATGGCGGTCTACAACCTTTTCCTCTACGCCGCGATCACCGAGCGGGCCTACCTGTACTACGCGATCTATCTGGCAGGGCTGCTGCTGTTCCAGGGCGCGTTCTTCGGTCACGCCGCGCAGTGGCTGTGGCCGCAATCACAATCCTGGGGACACTACGCGCTGCTCACCGGCATCGCCATCACGATCGCGGGCGGCTCCCGTTTTGTCTCGAACCTCGCGCAAACCTCCCGGTTCACGCCGGCCTGGCACCGCGCGCTGCTGGCCGTCACCGTGGCCGCCTTCGCAATCCCGCCGTTGATGCTGATCCACTACCGCAGCGCTGCCATCTTTGCGACCGCGCTCGGTGCGATCACGATGCTGGTGCTTTCGGCGTCGATCGTGCTGAGCTATCTGCGCGGTTGCCGGCAGGCCCGGTACCTGGTGCTCGGCATCCTGTCGTTTCTGCCCGGCGTCACGACCTTCGTGCTTCGCACGGCCGGCGTCGTGCCGTCGTACTGGTTCACCGAGCACGCCCTGCAGATCGGCACGGCCATCGAAACCATGCTGCTGTCCATCGCACTGGCGGATCGCATCAATATCCTGAGCGCGGAGAAGGCCGCAGCCCAACGCGCCACCACCGTTGCGCACGATGAGGAGCGTCGCCGGATCGCCCAGGATCTCCATGATGGGCTCGGGCAGAACCTGCTGCTGCTGAGCAACCGCCTGCGGCGACTGCCGGTGTCCGTCCCTGGCGTTGAAACGCTGCGGGAGATCGCTGACGACAGCATGGCGGAACTGCGCACGGCGGCGCGCAACCTGTACCCCCACCAACTTGACCGGCTCGGTCTCGGCGCGGCACTTGAGTCGATGATGGCCCAAACCCTCGGCCGCGCGGGCATCCGCCACGTGAGCGACATCACTGACATGCCCCTGCCCCGCGCGCTTGCCCTGCAGCTCTACCGGATTGCGCAGGAAGCAATCTCAAACATCGCCCGGCACTCGCAGGCCACTGAAGCCCGGCTGCAGCTGGTTCACCGCGGGCACCGGATCGAGCTGGAAATCCGCGACGACGGACGCGGCCTGCCGACCCCGCTTGATCACGGCCTTGGACTGCCCGGCATGCTCAGCCGCGCGGAAAACCTAGGGGGCAACCTCTCGATCGGCACGATCGCCAACGGCGGAACACGGGTATTGCTGAGCGCGCCACTTGATCATGCCTGACACCGTACTGATCGCGGACGATCACCCGATCTTCCGCCGAGGCCTGCGCGAGATCCTCACGCAGCACGATCGCTTCGAGGTCGTTGCCGAGGCCGACAACGGGCGCGAAGCCCTGCGTCTGATCCGGACGCACCGGCCGGCGCTGGCGGTGGTCGATCTGGCGATGCCCGACGCGGACGGGTTCGACGTACTGGCGCAGGCGCTGCGCTGGGCCGATGCGCCGCGGTTCGCGATTCTGACGATGTATGACGATCGCGCCTACTTTGATCGTGCAATGCAGCTTGGCGCCCTGGGCTATCTGCTGAAGGAAAACGCCGAAGACGAGCTGGTTCGCTGCCTCGAGGCGCTGGCCGCCGGTGTGCGTTACATCGGCGCCGGATTGCACTGGCAACTGGACAGCGATGGCACGATCCGGTCCCAGCATCCCGTCACCATGCTGTCGCCCGCCGAACGCCGTGTGCTCAAGCTCGTTGCCGAGCACAAGTCCAGCCGCGAAATCGGCGATTTGTTGAACATCAGTCACCGCACCGTCGAGAACCACCGTGCGCACATCGCGCAGAAGCTCGGACTGCAAGGCGCGGGAGTTGTGCTCCGGTTCGCACTCGAACACCGCGACTTGCTCTGATCCGGCACAAATGAGTAGGTCTACTCATGGTTCAGCGGGCGGCGCAACACTAGCGTTGCTGCATCTTCATTTGCCAGGGGTTTTCCATGCAGCAGCGCATCCTGACTTTCGCTTGCGGCTTCGTCGCGGCGATGTTGGCCTCTTGCGGAGGCGGCGGTGGTGGCGGCAGCGTCGAACCGCGCAGCCTTTCTGAAGCCGTCGTCCTGCAGTCGCAGGCCGGCGTCAAACTGCAGGGCCTGTTCGAGGAGTTGATCATCGAAGAGAACGCCGCAAATACTGCACTCGACGAAGAGCGCTATGCGGACTTCGATAACTACTGGCAGCAGGACTATCCGGACTGGGTAGACCGTCTGTCCAAGATCACCGACCAGTTTATGACCTCCGAAGACTGGATTCAGCAGTTCCTGCCTCCCCCTGAAGGCAAAGCCGCCGATACCGGCTCACCGAAATTCGTACCACTGGGCATCGTGCTGGCAGCCACAGCGACGGTCACCCTGATTGCGATCCAGGAGCGCGCACGGCTGGCGGCACTCGACACGCCGGTTCCTGCGGACGAAAAGGAGGACCTGATCGACGCCAGGGCTCGCTATCTCCGACAGGAACAGGGTCTGAACGCGACCCAGGCACGCACACGGGCGATCGCTGACATCGGCAAGGTGGAGACGCTACGCGGCCTGAAAAATGGCATCGAACATGCGCGGCAGTTCGCGTTGACGAACCTTCGATCCTTCTTCGTCAGCTATTTGCCCCAGCAGGTGCAAAGCGTCATCAGCCTCGATGACACCGCCGGCGAGATAGATCAGATCCGGCAGAACGCCACCGTCTTGCTCAGCGATACAGCCTGTGAGCCCGTCCAGGAGAAAGCGCATCACGCGCGCGCCAAGATCGAAGAGTTCCCCACCTGCCGCATCATCTTCTGCGATCCCTCCGAACTGCAATGCAAGGATGTTCCTGACGGAACCTGGGGCACCGCAGTTCTGTCGGAGACCTTCGTCCGCGATGAACCCCGGGTCACGATCAGCAACGGCGTCCCTGCAACTGCCATATTGACGTTGCTGACGCCCGACGACGTACTGAACCCGGTCACGCCGACTCCGAGCGCGACACCCACTCCTGCTGTGACACCGACGCCAAGCGCAACCCCCACGGCGACTGCACAACCGACTGCTTCGCCGACGCCTACCGCGACGCCGACGCCTGAACCCAGCCCCACAGCGACGCCGACTCCGGTGACAAACTTCGAAGGATTCTGGGCCGGCGCAAGCTGCTCCAGCGGCCCGGCCCGCTACGAGATCACGCTGAATCAAGAAGGCACCCAGGTCAACGGTTCCATCACCTTCCACAACTGTCCGGGGGGTGGCCGCGCGGGGTACACGGTCTCCGGGACGGCTACATCGGCGACAACGATCACGCTCAGCGGACCACGTACGTCCACGCAGGGCGACGCCAGCGGCCTGGCCGGGACCACACCCGCACAGGGAACCTTTATCGTCTCCAGAAACAGTCCACCGTCACCGAACTACGCGCCCTGAAACGGCACACCGGCAGCGAGGTGATGCAGCGCATCGCCGCGCCGATGGTCGGCGGCATGATCACCGCGCCGCTGCTGTCGATGCTGGTGCTGCCGGCCGCGGTGCTGCTGATGCGTGGACGGAAATTGCCGGCCGCCTCGTAGCCCGGTTCCGCGCAGCGGAGCCGGGATGCCTGGGAATCGGACGGCGCTCCCGGCTTTGCCTGCGGCAAAACCGGGCTACGTTTGATGCTGGGCGGTCACAGCGTCTTCAGATACTCGATCAGCGCACGGCGCTCGGCGTCGCTCAGCACCTTCGTGAACTCGTGGCCCTGCTTGCCCTTGCTGTAGCCGTTGGTGTTGTAGACCGAGCGGATATCGACCTCACCGGCGTTCGGGCCGCCAAGGTAGGGCGCGGCAAAGTAGTCGGCCATGACGCGGAATGGATAGACGATGAAGTCCATCGCAGTCGGCACGGCCTGATCGTAACGGCAGGCCAGCTGCGGGGCTTGGCCAAGCGCGTCGCAGGACATGCGCTCGTACTTCCAGCCGAGCTTGTCGTAGTCGTAGGCGCGCTGCAGGTTGGTGTCGAAGCCGCGTTCGCCCTTGGGTGCGGCTTCGGCCAGCGGCACCTGCTGGCGCAGCCAGATCTCCGGCCGGTCATCCGGCTTGAGCACGTCCCAGACCGTCGGCACCGAGCCATTGTGGAAGTACGGCGCGCTGGCCCACACACCATGCAGGGGCTGCGCGGTGTAGCCGCCCTTCGTGCCGATCTTGCACTTGCGATCGGGATCCTGCGGAACGTCGCGCGGATTGAGGTCGGACAGCAGGTCGCCGAACGGTGTGCCGTAGTACGGCTGGCTTTCCGGCGCGACGAAATCCTCCGCAGCGTCCGGATAGGCGAACCAGGCTTTGCGGAACAGGCTGCCGATCGCGCCGCCGCCCTCCTCGTCCGACGAACCGAACAAGTTCGTCTGCGCCGGATCGGTGCCGATGATCTCGACCGGAACCGTCGCGCCGCTGTAGCCGACCAGTCGCGGATCCGGCAAGTAGCCGGGCTGCTGCGCGTAGCGCTGCGAGTACGCACCGTGGCACGAGGCGCAGGAACCGTTGCCCACCGGCGGCCGCGGAATGTCGGCGTTGGCGCCGTCCGCCCACAGATCCTTGTTGTGAAACAGGATCGCGCCGGCCTCGGCCTGCGCAACGTTCACGGCCGGGCCGACAAACTTCGGCGCCTCGACGGCGTTGAGCCACATGTCGAGATCCTGGTAGTCGCCTTCGCGCGCCTTGCTCCAGTGGCCGTTGTTGTTGTTCGTCGAAGACGGGAAGAAGTTGCCGCGTGAACTGCCGGCGCTGCCGAAGCCGACCCACAGATAGCGCGTCTTGTTGTGCGTCCACCACCAGGTCGGCATGTCCTGGTCGCCGCCGGTCAAGGGTATCGTCGGTATGAGTTTGCCGAGCACGTCGGCGCGCAGCAGCGGGCTGCGCCAGTCGAGCGTCTCCAGGTTGCGGCCCAGCAGCACGTTGACGATTTCCTGGTCGGCGGCGTTGCTGCCGCGCGTGCGGTTGGCCATGTACCCCGGCATGTTGAGCACCGCGCCGAAGGCATCGCGCCCAGGGCCGATGCCGAGCAGCGCATTCGCACGATCGACATCGTAGAGCGCCAGGCCGGCATCGGTGTTGCTGCCGTTGATGCTGACGAAGCTACCGTCCGGACCGCCGCCATAGAGCTCCGGATGACCGTCGCGCGCGGCACTGTTGCCGACAACTTCGCCGTTGCCGATCTGGCCGATATGGCAACCGTAGCAGGTGATGCCGATGCGACTTGTCCAGCGACCGGCGTCGTCCCTGGTCTGTGCGAGCGCAATCGGCAATTGCAGGCTGCCGCCGTTTGTCGCATTCGGATCTTCGCCGGGCATCGGGAACGGATTGGGATACGGATGCCTGGGCCATCCGTAGCGCTGGAACGCGACGCGCGCCAGCAGTTCGTTTGCGGCAGCGGGCTCGGCGGGCAACTCGTAACCGAGATACTTGATCAGCGTGTAGAGCGAGTCGCGGGTCAGCACTTCGCCGGTGATCGCGTTGTGCATGATGTACCGGCGGCCGCGTTCGACCGCGGACTTCCATTCGCCACAGGTCTTGGGCCGCGGCTTCGCAGAGTAGATCGGCTGCATGCCCTTGGATACGAGGATCGCGTTCTGCTCGGCCTGGTTCTCGAACAGCGCCGGCGTCTCGCAGAGCTCGAACGCGTCGTTGTACCAGACCGCATAGTCCGGATTGTCAAGGTTCTCACCGGTAATCAGTTCGCGAGGATCGATCGGCAGCGCTTCGCCATCGGCCTTGTCTTCGCAGTACACCGCCGCGTAGTTGCGACCGCCATTGGCTTCGAGGTCGCCGAGCAGCGGTGCAGGGTCCGGTTCGCTCGGTGGCGGATTGCCGCTGCCGGCGCCGCCCGTCGTACCGCCAGTGCCGGCGTCGTAGTTCTGCGCGCAGCCGCCGAGCAGCAACAGCACCGCGGATCCCACGGGCACCAAAGACCTCAGTCGCTGAAACATTTCGCTCCCCACGCTCGCTTGCCGGCCCGACCGGGCCTCTGGCTGCAGGCACTATCGGCCTCGCCTACGCACCCGACCATGGCCGCAGATGCCAAGGTGTCTATCAATTTGGGCCACAATGCGTCCGGGCCATTGAGGTCCCTATTCGCTGCGCCTATGGTCCCCGCAGATGAAAGCCGAAGACCTCGACCGCCCCACCGTTGCGATCGCCTATGTGCTGCTGACCCTGGAACTGGCAGCCGAGCGCGGACTCGGTCGCGACCAGCTGCTCAGCGGCCTCGACATCAGCACACGCCAGCTGCAGCAAGCCGACAGCCGGGTGTCGTTTCGCCAGTACGGCCGCCTGTGCGCACGCACACTGCGCCACAGCGGCGACCCCAGCCTCGGCTACGACTTCGGCCTGCGCGGCGGCATGACGGTGCACGGCTTTCTCGGCCTCGGGATCCTGAGCCAGCCGGACGTCCGGGCCGCGGTGGATTTCGCCCTGCGTTATGCACCTCGCATCCGCTCACCGGGCTTCAGCCTGCACTTCCTCATCGACGGCGACAGCGTCGCGCTCGATCTGCACGAAACCGTTCAGTACGGCCCCCTGCACCAATACTCGATCGATGCACAGCTGGTCACGGTCAGCAGCCTGCTGCGCACCGTCATGCCGCCTGCGGACATGGAGTTGTGGTTCCGTTGCGCAGAGCCGGCGCACTACGTCACCTGGCGCGAGCGCCTGCCATCGGCACGCTTCGGCATGGGCGCGAACCAGGTGCGCTTTCCCGCAGCGCTGCTGCCCAGACCGATGGACACGGCGAACGCCGTCACCGCTGCGCTCGTGCGCGACTACTGCGAACGCGAATTGTCGCTGCTCGGTGGCCGCGACGACTGGGCGACGCGCGTACGGGCGCTGCTGTCCGCCGAAGTCGGACGTTACCCGAGCATCGATCGCCTTGCCGAACAGATGGCGACCTCGCCGCGCACACTCAAGCGCCGCCTGCAGGAACAGGACCTGAGCTACACGCAGCTGGTCAACGAAGCGCGCGAACGCGACAGCGTGCGCCTGCTCAAGGACACGACGCTGACGATCGAGCAGATCGCCGAGCGCATGGGCTATTCGGAAGCGGCGAACTTCTCGCGCGCCTTCCAGAAGCTGACCGGCCGTACACCCAGCTCGCTGCGCGCCTGACCCTGAATCAAGTCTTCCGGGCCGTGCCAGAATAGGCCGCACACCGGAAACACCAGACCTATGGGCAACAGACCCACCGATAGCAGCGAGGCTGGAGGACAGCACGCCGAAGCACGCCGCCAGCGCATCCGCAATTCGGAGCCGGCCGCCTATCTGCGGACGATGCTTGGCATTGCCGCCGAGCGCGGCGTTTCTGCAGACGATGTGCTCAAGGGCAGTCGCCTGACGCTGGCGATGCTCGAGACACCGGATTTCCGCGTCACCGCGCCCGAGCGTGCGGCGGTCATGATGCGCGTGGTTCAGCTCACCGGCGATCGTGGCCTGGGTCTCGAGTTCGGCCTGCGCACCACACCCACCGCGCATGGCTATGTCGGTTATGCGGCGATGAGCTGCCCGACCCTCGGCGACGCACTTGATCTTGTCGTGCGCTATCTGCATCTGCGCCAGCGTGACGTCATGCTGCAGCTGTCGGTGAAAGACCAGAGTGCGATTCTTGAATCACGCGATACCCACCAGCTTGGCCCGCTGCGACACATCATTCACGAATGCATCCTGATTGGTCTGTACCGGATGTTCGGCTTCCTCGTCGGCGAGGATCGACCCCCCTGCGAGTTCTGGTTCGACTGGCCAGAGCCGGACTACTACGCGCGCTATGCCGCGCGCCTGCCGCCGGTGAAGTTCAATGCGAGCAGCGTGCAGTTGCGGCTGCCGTCCGAATACCTCAAGCGCCAACTGGTGATGGCGGACAGCATCGCGGTGAAGCGCGCGGTCGAACAATGCGAACGTGAAATGGCGACGGTGAGTCCACCCGCCGAGAACCTGCTCGAACGCGTGCGCGCAGAACTGACGCCACGCAGCGACGGTTATCCGGATCTGGAAAGCGTCGCCGCCTGTCTGTTCATGTCAGGGCGCACGCTCAAGCGCAAACTCGAAGCGCGCGGCAGCAACTTCCAGCAACTGCTGGACGAAGTGCGCCATCGCGATGCGCTGCGCCTGCTCGACAATCCGGATCTGGATATCCAGCACATCGCGATGGCGCTCGGCTACCGCGATCCGCCGTCTTTTACTCGCGCGTTCCGGCGCTGGTCAGGTAAGACGCCGAGCCAGGCGCGCCGCGGGGGTTGAGCTAGACGTAGCCCGGTTTTGCCGCAGGCAAAGCCGGGAGATCAGTGCGATAACCTCGGGATCCCGGCTCCGCTGCGCGGAACCGGGCTACTCGGTCGCCAACCCTAATCCGACAACATCACCCGCGCCGCATTCCGCCCCGGCGCGCCGCTGACACCACCGCCCGGATGCGCACCTGCACCGCACAGATACAAACCCTGCAGCGGCGTGCGGTAATCGCTCCAGCCCGGCACCGGGCGGAAGCCAAACAGCTGATGCAGTGGCATCGCACCGTGGAAGATGTTGCCGCCGGTCAGCGCGAAGCGGCGTTCGAGATCGAGCGGTGACAGCACCTGACGGTGCAGCACCGAGGCCGCGAAATTCGGCGCGTAGCGATTGACGGTGTCGATGCAGCACTGTGCGAACGCCTCCTTGTGCAGGTCCCAGTCGCCGTTCGCGAGCCTGTACGGCGCGTACTGCACGAACATCTGCACGATGTGATGGCCTTCCGGCGCCAGCGTGCGATCGACCGAGGTCGGAATCGTCAGTTCGACGACCGGCTCGCGCGAGGGTTCGCCGCGTCGCGCCTCTTCGTAGGCGCGTTCGAGATACTCGACGGTCGGGCTGATGTGGATCGTGCCGCGATGCTGCGGGCCGACTTCGCTGCGACCCGGCATGCAGGTGAAATCCGGCAGTGCGGAAACGGCGAGATTGATCTTCATCACCGCGCTGGAATAGTCGATGCGCGCAATTGCCTCATTGAACGCTGACGGCAGATGTTCGGCCGCGAGCAGCTTGCGGAAGGTCACGTCCGGCGTCGCATTCGACGCAATCATCTTCGCGGCGATGCGTTCACCGGATTTGAGACGCACGCCAACGGCACGCTGGTCGCGCACTTCGATCTCCGCAACCTCGGCATCGGTGCGCACTTCGACACCGGCCGCGACCGCCGAGCGACACAGCGCCTGGCTCAAGGCGCCCATGCCGCCCTCGACATAGCCCCAGACGCCGCGCGCACCGCCGGCGGTGCCCATGACGTGATGCAGCAGCACATAGCCGGTGCCCGGCGCTGACGGCGGCGCGAACGCGCCGATGATCGCATCGGTGGCGAGCGTGACCTTGAGCGCTTCGGATTCGAACCAGCGATCGAGGATCGGCCGCGCCGGACCGGTCAGCAGTTCCAGCGCCGCCGGCAGATCGGCGCCGAGTTTCTTCAGGCTGCGATGGAATTTCAGCGCACGATGCAGATTGGCGATGCGATCGCGCAGGCCACGCCGGCGGAACGAGCTTGGCAGCGGCAGCAGATCCGGCGGTATGTCTTCAAGCGCGGGCTCGAGCGCTTCGGCGACCCGCGTGAGCCAGGCCTCGTACTGCGGATAGACCTCCGCATCGCGCTTCGAGAACTGCGCGATCTGCTGCTGGTTGAACGCCCCATCGGCACCCATCAGCAGCGAACGTCCGTCCGGCAACGGCGTGAATGACGAGGGATTGCGGTTCAGCACCTTGTAACCGTGCGCACGCAGCTGCAGATCCTGCTCGACCTGAGGCAGCAGCAGCGACACCAGATACGACGCCGTCGATGCCCGATAGCCGGGCGCGATCTCCTCGGTGATCGCCGCGCCGCCCACCGTGTGATGACGCTCCAGCACCAGCACCTTGCGGCCGGCGCGCGCGAGATATGCGGCGCAGACCAGGCCGTTGTGGCCGCCGCCGACGATGATGCAGTCGTACTGGCGCGCTGAATCAGTCATCGGCCTTCTCGAAACCGACCCTGTGCACCCAGGAACCGCGATCCTCATATGGCATCGTCACGCAACTCGTGCCGGGTACCGTGTCGGAACCCGGACCGATCACGCCGGACAGCGAGCACAGCTGCGAGCGCGGATGGATGCGCCGGCAGTTCTGCAGATCGGCCACTGTCATCGCGGCGCCTTCGTTGTGTGCGGCGGCCAGCGACAGCAGCGTGCGATCCAGTGCAGCGAGAATGATCGCGTCGCGCTCGCGCCCGGCCGTGTAGTCGCGACGCAGCGCGAGGCCGGAATGCGCAGGATCGAGCACGCGCATCACGAGGTTGTCCATGACGCTGTGGTCGAACACATGGCTGCCGACACCGGCAACCCGACCGTAGACCGTCAGCCCCGCTTCAGGCGCCGGGTTGTTCGGATCAGGATCGGCGACGCCGGGATCGATCACGTTGTCGCGCAGGCCGCCGAACAGTTCATCGCGCAGACCGATGACGATCTCGCCGAAGATCGTTGCCGCCGGTCCGTCTCGCGCTTCCGGGTCATCGATGTCCTGCTCAGGTCCGAACGCGACACCGTCCCAGGCCAGCACCAGATCCAGCGCGCCACGCTGCAACTCGTCGAGATCATCGGCCTTGCGCGTGTAGAAATCGCGCAGCAGCGGCAGGTACTCGCGCGCCCGATGATCGCGGATGCCGTGATGACGATCGATCTCGCGTAGATCCGAAAACTGCCAATCGCTGCGCGTCGCGATCTTCTCGAGGATGCTCGTCACGCGCTGGCCGGGACCGCCGGGACGTGAGGTCGAGCCCAGCCCTTCACCGTCCAGCCAGCCGTGGGCCGGCTTGTTGTTCCAGTTCGCCAGATAGCCCTGCGCCGGATCGATCGCGTGCGGCAGCTGCTCGAACGGCAGCGGCGCGCCGAAGTCGTACTCGCCAGTGCCGGGGATCGGCAGGCGGATATCGGAATCCGGTGAGCGTCTGAGGAAGGCGCCCGGATGGAAATACGCAATATGGCCATCGCGGGTAGCGACGGTAACGTTCTCGTTCCAGGTGACCTTCGATGTGGCTGCAACGAACTCGTCGAACGTCCTGGCCTTCGCCCAGGCCGCGACGCCGTCAATGGTTTCAAGCTCGCGACGGTACATCGCGTACTGCACGCTGCGCGCCAGGCCTGCGGCTACATCGCTGGCGACGATCGGGCCGTGAATCGTGCGGCAGACGCGCGCTGAAGCGTTGAGGATCGCCGGGCCCACCGGGATGCCCTGCGCGGCCGCGCGATAGCTCACGCTTTCATCGCGGCAGTCCATGTCCTTCCACTCGCCGTCGTGGAAATACTGTTCGGCGGCGCAGGTTCCGGCGCCCTGCTGTGCAGTCGAGCAGATCGTTTCGACGAACGAATCGATGGTCTTGCTGTAGCCGGTCGTCAGGCCCCAGGCCGCATGCTCGGTGTAGCCGATACCGACTGCGGGCAGCATCGGCACCGAGGAGCCGCGCGCATGGTACTCGCCGGTGTGCACTTCAAACTCGACGAGCAGCAGCGGATAACCGTAGCCGATCTGCGGACCGCTGAGCATCAGCGTGCCGCCGTCGCGCGTGCGCGAGGGGCCGATGGCGTACGCCATGCTGCCGCCATGCATGTGGTCGCGCAGTTCGATCAGGGCCCGGGTCACTTTGCGCACCGCGAGGTGCGCCTGCCTGGCGCGCTGAGCGGCGCCGAGTGCGTTCTTCTTCTCCGCAGCCTTCGATGCCTTGCCTGCCGCGAGCGGCTTCATGATCACCTCGCCGCCGGCACCCATGCCGCCTGCCGGCAGGCGCAGGCGCTTGACCGGCAGATTGCAGGGGAACTGATCCGCGGCGTGGCCGGTGCCCGGACCTTTCCACAGCGTTTCCGGCAGCGTCAGCGCCCAGTCCGCGGTGCGGCGGAACACGGCTTCGCGGCCTTCGGCCGGTTCGTCCTGGTTCGAGAACGTGCCGGATTCCAGCGGCACGCTGACCGCCGCTTTCGGATCGTCGAGCCAGGTCATGTCGAGGAAGGCCTTGTAGGCCTCTTCGCGCGAACCGTATTCGATCTCAAGCTGCCTGATCGCCTGGATGTTCAGAAACTCATTGCCGCCTTCCGACGCAACGAAGCGCGTGATGTAGACGCCGGCGGCAAGCACATCCTTGACCGTGAACGGCGCCGGCGTGGTCGTCAGCAGCACGTACTCGGCCGGCAGCAGTGCCGGATTCAGCAGCGCTTTCTCGCGCCAGGCATTCGCGCCGTCGACGTAACCGAGCACGGCCTGCTGCGCATCAGGCGACGCCGCATCGAAGAAGCCCTGGTACTCGGCATCGGTGTACGTGAGGATGCGCTGCTGGATGTCGCCCGGCACACCGCCGCAACCGGTGAGTTCCGAGAACGTGCCGGCGCCCATGCGGCGCACGGCGTCCATCAGAAACAGACGATCCTGCGCGACCGCGTAGCCGACACCGAACCAGGCATCGCGCAGATCGTCGGCATAGACGATCGGCACGCCATAGCTGTCGCGGTAGATCTCGACGCCGTCGCGTGGCACTTCGGGTGTGCCAGGCCTGGCGCCGAGCGCGCCGGGCTTGGCGTCGAAGCTCCAGTACATGCGGCGCTGGTCGTCGATGTGCGGACCGTAATCGGCCGGATTGCCGGTCAGCAGCCCCGCCGCCTGGCCGGCCACCGAAACAAAGCCGGACTGTCCGGGCGGCAGTGCGTTCTCGGCCTTGAGCACGAGGTCGGCCGGCACGGGAGGCGGCGTGCCTGCGGATTGGGGTGCCTTCGATTCACCGCAGGCGGCCAGCAGCGCCGCCGCAAATGCCATGGCAATGCCGATTCTGATTTTTATATTCACTGCGCGCCCCGAGTGCCTTCTCCAGCGCGCAGTGTAACGAGTCGCTCCAGGCTGCCCGCCGTATTTCCGCAGACTTGCTTGCGGCCGCGGTCAGTCAGCGGCAGCAGGGACCGGCAGACGCCCGATCGCCGGGGCGATCAGGCTGCCCAGGTACAGGTGCTCGCCGTGCTGCACGGCGCTGGTGATCGGCGCGTAGGCTTTCTCGTTGGCGTACTGCAGATCGGCAACCACCTTGCCGTCCAGATCCAGGCCGAGCACCCAGCCATGCATCGTCGGCGCCGGCTGCAGCGCCTTGGGCAGACGGAACAGGATCTTGCGCAGCCTGGGCTGCGACAGCGCGTGGTCGAGTGCGGCAATGCGCGGCGTATACAGTGCCAGCCAGTAACGATCACGGCCGTTGAAGTTGATGTTGTCGGGAAAGCCCGGCAGGTTGTCGATGAACACGTCCGTGGTGCCGGCCTTGTCGCCGCGCAGCCAGTGGCGCAGCACACGGTACTTGTTCATGTCGTTGACGAGCAGGTACTCGTCGCCCGGCCCCATCGTCACGCCGTTGGCGAAATACAGATCGCGCATCAGCACGCGGGTCTGGCCGGTGGCGATGTCGTACTCCAGCACGCGACCATTCGGGCCGTGCTCGAAGACATCGGCCATTACGTCATGAAGGCCGAAGCGCGACGAGGCATCGGAGAAGTAGGCCTTGCTGCCATCGGCCGTGATGTCGACATCGTCGACGAATTTGAACGGCAAGCCGTCGGCCTCGACCGACAGCACGTTCATGCTGCCGTCCGCCGTGATGCGCATCAGCCCGCGGACCGCATCCGCGACGTAGAGATCGCCATTCGGCGCGAGGGCCAGCCCCAGCGGCCGGCCTGAAGTGTTGGCCAGCTCCACCGGATTCTCGCCATTGCCGTCGAAACGCATCACCCGGCCATCGTCATAACCGGCGTAGAGATTGCCGGCACTGTCAATCGCGAGTCCTTCCGGGCCGTTGCCGACGTTCTCGGCCAGGCGCACGACCGGCTTGAGTCGTTCGTTGAGCGGAAAACGGCTTGCATCCAGAACCGGAGGCGTCCAGCTCTGCGGCTCGATCGGCACTGGCAGGAACAGCAGGTAGGCTGCGCAGCCGGCAAGTACGAAAAGGAGCAGGGTCAGCAGTCGCATCATGTCGGTTCTCTCTCCAGAATCCGCCCAGAAGCGCACCCGATGGTGGGGTCGGGCACGGATCGATTGTGCGGAGGCACAGCGGCGATGTCCATGAGATGCGGACTGAAACATCGCTGGAGTACAAAAGTCGCCACCCGACACTCCCGAGCCACCTATAATGCGTGTCCGGTCGCCGGAGACCTGCGCCATCCCCGATGGTAAGAGCGCGGAACCGGGCTCTGGGGGCACACGACCGCAGTCACCTACAAATCGCCTTGCGAGGGGAAGCTTCATGTCGTTCAAGAATCCGGTGGAAACCCTGCTGCAGTGGGCGCAGGAACGGCCCAACCAGCCCTGGCTGTACCAGTCGATCGACGGTGTCTGGAAGGCAACCACCTGGTCTGAAGCCGAAGCGCAGATCCGCGCGATGGCCACTGCCCTGCGCAAGCTCGGCCTGCCGGATGGCGCGGCCGTTGCGATCTCCGGCCGCAACACTGCGCACTGGTTCCTCGCCGACATGGCGATCGCGATGGCCGGCTACATCAGTGTCGGCCTTTATCCGAAGCAGTCGACCGACGCAGTCAAGTTCATCCTCGAGCACAGCGAAACCAAGGTGGTGTTCATCGGCCCGATGCCGGACACCGCTGAGTTCATGGGCGCGCTGCCCACCGGCATGATCACGATCGCCATGCCGTACCCGGACGTTCCGGCCTGCACCCATCAGTGGGATGCGCTGGTCAAGAACAGCGAACCGTTCGCAGGCTATGTCGCGCCGGATCCGAAGAAGCTCATCTCGCTGATCTACACCTCGGGCACGACCGGCAATCCGAAGGGCGTGATGATCACGACCGAGAACCTGATCTTCGCGACACAGGGTCTGGTCAAGGCGATGCCGGCACAGGGCCAGGAACGCTTCTTCTCCTATCTGCCGCTGGCGCATGCCTTCGAACGCGGCGCAGTCGAACTGGCGTCGATCTACCTCGGCGCCGAAGTCTGGTTCCTCGAGAACCTCGAAAAGCTCGCCGAGCAGCTCAAGCAGGTCGCGCCGACGCGCTTCTTCGGCGTACCGCTGGTCTACGGCCGCATCCAGGCCGGTATCCTGCGCAAGCTGCCACAGGAAAAACTTGATCGTCTGCTGAAGATTCCGCTGCTGTCGGGCCTGATCAAGAGAAAGATCAGGAAAGGCGCCGGACTGCAGAACGCGCGCTACCTATTCGTCGGTGCAGCGCCGATGCCGGTGTCGCTGATGCAGTGGTTCCAGAAGCTCGGCATTACCGTGCTGCAGGGTTACGGCATGACCGAGAACAACATCTATGCGACGGCCAGCCTGCCCAAGGCCAACCGCCTCGGTGCCGTCGGCCGCGCAATGCCGGGGGCCGACATGCGCCTGTCCGAAGACGGTGAGATCCAGTTCCGCCATGCCGGCGTCACGCAGGGTTACTACAAAGACCCAGAGAAAACCGCCGAGCTGTTCACCGCCGATGGCTGGCTGCGCACCGGCGACAAGGGCCGCATCGACGAAGACGGGTATCTGTACATCACCGGTCGCGTGAAGGACATCTTCAAGACGCTCAAGGGCAAGTACGTGGCACCCGCGCCGATCGAAGGCGCGCTCGCGCGCAACACCGACATCGACCAGCTGTGCTTCGTCGGCACCGGTCTCAAGCAGCCGATCATGGTGATCACCCTGTCGCAGCAGGGCGCGGAGAAACCGCGTGCCGAATGCGAGAAGGGCCTGATCGCCGAGATCAGCAACGTCAACTCCACCCTCGAAGCGCACGAGCAGATCGCCAAGATCTTCGTCGCGAAGGATGCCTGGACGATCGACAACAACATCATGACGCCGACGATGAAGGTCAAGCGCAACGAAGTCGAGAAGCGCTACCTCGGACAACTCGAAGCGAACGCTGACGACTACAAGACCAAGGTGGTCTGGGAGTAAAAGCTGCCCCTCACCCTCGAACGCGAGCTTTAGCCGCTCGCGCCCCGCAAGCGGGGCGAGGGAGCAAAAAACAAAAAGCCCGGCCCCGCCGGGCTTTTT